>JAEOTV010000243.1 GCA_016839635.1 Promethearchaeota archaeon
GAACATAATTGTTCTTGTGACTTCTAGAATAAAGAATTCACTCATAAAAAATAACCTTAGGCTATCCCTTTTTTAATACTGTTAAAATTATAATAGAATCAGATCTTTTTAAATAAATTTGAATTTTAATTCACTTCCTATTATCTGTTTTAACTGAAATTCCTAATTTATCTCATAGAATCATAAAACTTTTATGATTTCTTGTATTCTTTTCTTCAATTATAATATCAGAATTAAATATAATTCATACAAAGTGAACAAATTATGGTTAAAGTGAAAAACCCAGAAGAAATCGCTAAACTAGTGACTTCTGGCTCATACGATAAGAAACGTATCTTTTCTATTACCGCTCATATAGATCATGGTAAAACTACTGCTACAGATTACCTTTTACGTAGAGCAGGATTGATGAGACCTGAAGATGCTGGCCAGCTCCAAATGACAGATTCAGATTTAGATTAAGAATTACTTAATCTACTGAAAGACGAAGAGCAGGAGAGAGGCATCACAATCTTCACAAGTGTAGTATTACTTGCATTTAATGATCCAAGAAAACCTGATGATGATGAACCTTATATTATACAACTCAACGATACTCCTGGCCATATAAGTTTTACGGGAGAAGTATCGCGAGCTCTTAGAGGGAGTGATGGTGCTATTATATTAGTAGATGCTCTTGAAGGAGTTATGACTCAAACTGAAACTAATATTAGGTTATCTGTTGGTGAAGAATATTGTAAACCTGTTCTTTTTATTAATAAAGTTGATAGATTAATTAGTGAATTGAAACTCAGCCCTCAAGACACATTTGCAAAAATCGATAAGATTACTAGAGAAATTAACGATTTAATTAAAAAAGTAAGGCCAGAAGGATCTGATTGGACCATAGATTTTGCGAAAAATTCTGTTGCTGTTGGTTCAGCTAAACATGGATGGGGTTTTACCTATGAAATCCTTCTTGAAAAAGGTTTGAAACCTCAAGATGTCTTTGCAAAGTATAATGAAGGGGATATTCAATGGTTAAGAGAAAATCTACCTTTAGATGAGCCAATGTTAAGAATGATTGTCGATCATCTTCCAGATCCTATTACAGCTTCTAAGTATAGAATCCCTCATATATGGGGCGGTGATTTAAACTCAGAACTTGGCCAAGCACTTCAAAAAAGTGATCCTAATGGACCACTTTACGGTATGATTACAAAAATATTTTTAGATCCTAAGAGGAACTATCAAGCTACACTCATAGGTCGTGTTTTTTCAGGAACTTTTGATCTATCAGATTCAATTTATCTTATTAATAGTGACTCAAGCAATCGCGTTAAAAGATTGGGTGTTATGGAAATTACCGATATTTTAGATATTCCTAAGGTTCCGGCAGGAAATTTATTCGCATTATTTGGGTTTATATGTCCCTCTGGTGAAACATTTATGCTCTCTACTGATGTACCTAAAGATAAAGAAGAAAGGAAAAGGTTGCCTTCTTTTGAAAAAATAAATTATGCATGTGAAGCTGTTGTTTCAAGAAGTATTAAACCTAAAGATCCACATGAAATTGATAAATTAGATGACATTGTAAGCAAGTGGCTAAAAGCGGATCCGACAGCAGAATATAGAAGGGATAAAGAATCAGGGGAATTTATTTTATCAGGAATCGATCCATTACAGATAGAGATTTTAGTAAAAAGGATTAACAATCAAGTTGAAATTAATATCGGAGAACCAATCATCGTTTATAGAGAAAAAATTACGAAAAAAAGTCCTATATATCATACTAAATCAGCAAATACGCACAATCGTATTTTACTATACATAGAACCTTTGGATGAGATAACTGAACATCTAATCGAAACAGGTAAAGTGAATGATTTACAAAATGACAAAGATAGAGCTCAAATACTCAGAGAAGAAGCTGGATGGGATGCAAAAGAAGCAAGGCGTATTGTTGATGTATATCAAGGAAGTGCTCTTGTAAATGGGACTAGTGGATTACAGAGATTTGATCGTGTTAAATCATATTTGAGTGCTGCTTTTAGAGATTGGCTTGGTAATTGTATTTTAGCAAAGGAACCAGCTACAGGATTTAAAGTTGTGTTTACAGATATGACTATCCATGAGGACACCCGTCATACACCATATGGACAAATTGCGGGAATGGCATTTTCAGCGATGTCATTAGCCATGCTTGATGCGAATCCACATCTCTTTGAGCCCATTCAGAGAATTGACATAAAATCACCCCAAGGAACTGAAGGAAGTGTCACAGCTATCATAACAAAACGACGTGGACGTATAACTAACGTAATTCCAGAAGGAGAATATGTCAGAATTCAAGGTCAAATTCCTGCGGCAGAAACAATCGGTATAGCAGATGATATCAGAGGTTCAACACAAGGAAGGGCATTTTTTGGTTATGAATTTCTAGGATTTGAAAAGGTTCCCGGGTCTTTGGAAGAGGATCTCATTATGGAAATTCGCAGGAGAAAGGGAATGCCTGAAGAAATGCCTTCCAGAAAGAGTTGGGATCGGTTTATTTATAAAAGAACCTAAAATCCTTTTTTTTTGTATTTTTTTGTGTTAAAATTAGATGTACCAATATTTGAAGAGAAAAAGTAAAAGCAATTTAAATAAAGATGTTAGACACTACTAATAGGGGTAATTAGCTCAGGTTTACGAGAAGCTTGAGATTTTAGCAATCATATATAATTTTTTGACAAGTACTTTAAATGCATCTGTTACTCCTTGGCCGGTCAAAGCACTCGTTTTATAATATCCAACAAATCTATTATCTTTTGCTAATTGTTCAACATTTACATCCGAAGTTGTTATATTTTGATTTGATGCTAATTCTCCATCATCTACTAAATCTATTTTATTTCCAAATAGTACTATTGGAATATTTCCACAATGTGTTTTAAGATCATTAAACCATCTGTTAACATGAGCATAACTCTCACCTTGTTCTGGAGCGTGAGAAAAAACAATTATTGCTCCACTACTTCCTGTATAGAATCTTTGTCGAAGTGCTTGAAATGAATCTTGTCCGGCAATATCCCAAAGAAATAAACTAACTTTCTCTCCATCAATTTTCTCTTCATATTTAGAGAATTGTGTACCCAAAGTTGATATATACTCCTTTTGAAATGATCCTTGAGTATATTTTTTAATTAATGAAGTTTTACCAACAGCACCATCTCCAATGACGCAAATTTTGAATCCATATCCTTTTTCATCGTCACTCATTTTATTTATCCATCCATCTATCTATGAACTTTATCCCTTTTTTAAATAATAACAATTTACTGTTTTAAATTTTTACAATAGTATAATTCAAACTATATTTAAAGAATCATACTGACCTTTAGAATTAAAAAGAATATATTATCTCAATATTTAATGATTGAATTATTATCGGAATTGATTAATAAATTGATAAAAAGATTATTTGAAGTGAAATTAATCTTTATATTGTTGCTCGATGATATAATTTTCTAACTAATGTTTGAAAAGCTTCATTAACACCTTGACCTGTTAAAGCACTCGTTCTGAAATATTCACTAATATTATGATCTTGTGCAAATTTCTGGATATGCACATCTGAGGTTTCATAATCCGGACTGGATGCTATTGCATTTTGATCGACTAAATCAGCTTTATTACCAAATAATACTATTGGTATGTTCCCACAAGCTTCTTTAATATGTGATAGCCATTTGTCAATATTACGATAAGTTTCAATCTCTTCAGGAGCAAGAGAAAATACCACAATTGCACCACTACTTCCTTTATAAAATCTCTCACGTAGCATAGCAAATGATTCTTGACCAGCTAAATCCCATAAAAATAATTCAACCATAATTCCACTAATTGTTTCCTCATATCTAGAAAATTGCATTCCTAATGTAGATATATAATCTTTTTCAAATGTATTTGCTGTATATCTTTTAATTAAAGAGGTTTTACCAACTGCGCCATCCCCAACTACCACAATCTTAAACCCAAAGGCTTTATCGCTCATTTTCTTTTAATAATAATTTCTGATATTTATTTTCTATATAGTAAAAATAAGATCTTTTAAGCATTACGATAACATTATTTATTAATAGATTTGAAATGATCTAAAGAACGAAATCATAATAAAATTAAACTCCAATTCTTTAACTTATATAATTCAGATATTGAAAAGCCCAAGTAAATTTTCAGTATTATCTACTAATATATCGGGTTTATGTTCGAGTAATGTTTCTTTTTGAGCTAATCCACTAGCGACACAAATCATTTTAACATTTGCAGCTTTACCTGCATCAATATCTGTAGTCATATCTCCAATAAAAATCGCATCTGAGGGTTTCAGATTCCATTTATCAAGAATTTTTAAAATTCCTTCCGGATTAGGTTTTACTTCTGTCACATCGTTAAACCCTATTATTGTATCGAAGAATTCTGAAAGCTTAAATTTTTCTAAAACTTCTTCAGCATATTGACTCTTATTATTTGTTAATATTGCTAATTTCACGTTTTTAGCCAATTTTGAGATTAATTCATCAACCCCCTTAAAAATGGTTGATTCTGCTTCCTTATATTTATTGAATTGGTTGAAAAGGAATATAGCAATACGTAATTTCTTGAAAAAACTTTTTCCTTCAAGGAATTTTACTTGTAATAACTCAAAGGAATTTAGAAGGATTTTAGGTACCGGATAGTTTTGAATCTCTTCAATTAGGTGAGCAATTTCTTCCATTATATCATCGCGCTTCACATTCTCCAATTGATATTTCTCAATACCATCATCTACTGCTTTTTTAATTGCTTCAGTAATATCGTATATAACGCCATCTAAATCAAAAATTATCCCTTTATATTTTTCCAAGTTAATTTTTTCCATACTAAAGTCTATTAATATTTAGGACAATTTTAATTATACGAATGTCAATAATTTAATTATATATATATCAAGAATTTTTGCAAAATACAATTTCAATAACAATGAATGAAAACCAAAAAGAAGAAAGCGAAGAACAAACCATGAAAGAAAATCAGTTGGAAGAAGATGACTTGGAAGCTTATTTAAGAGATATGAAAGCACTTGAATCAGATTTTTCGGATATGGAAGATCTAGACATGGAAGAACTTCAAGAGATACAAGATGCAATTGAAAAGGTTAAGGAGGGTGAAGAGGAACATGAAAATGGATTAGACAGCACAGAAATCCAGTCTGAACAAATACATGTAGGCGAATTGAAAACTCAAGAAGAACTTAAAGAAAGTATGATCTCTGATTTTTCTGATATAGATGAGATTGATTTTGATGAATTAAGAGAGATGCAAGAAGCCATTGAATCAGTAAAGCAAGAGGAAATAGAGGATTTAGCCAAACCAGAAGGTGAAACTCAATATACTCATGAAGTTTCTAAAGAATTAGAAGAAAGAATTAAGCAAGAGCTTTTAAAAAGAAAAAAAGTAGAAGAAAAAGAAATTATTACAGCAGAGAAGTTATTAGATTATGTAAAGAGTAGACGTGATAAGATCTGGTACCATGCACTTTATTATCTGGTTTTCAACATCGAAGACTACATTGCTTCAAAAACATTATTATATGATGTTTTAAAAGAAGTCACAAGTAAATCTCCAATTGATCCTATTCCCGAACACCAATTTTATTTTGGTTTGGGTTATCTTTTAAGGTTAAACTTGAATGAGAAACAAATAGTAAAATTTCTAAGAGATGGAAAGTTTAAAATAAATGTCAATATTGATATTTTAAAAGAAATTTTAGAAGAAGCAGGCGAGCCAATAAGTACTCGCCCGATCATAAAAGAAGAAGAAAAGAAAAAGATGTTTAAGGATTTTTTAGATGAGGATTTTCTTGATATCTAAGCATGAAAATAATTTCATAATACAATGAATCAAAAACCATCATTATTAATTGTAGGAAATTCAAATGCTGGGAAATCTTCAATAACTAAACTATTAATGCCAAATCCTAGTAAATTTAAAGGAAAAATTGGCAAAACGCCTGGTAGTACATTATTAATAAAAGCTGTTACTCAAAAAAATTTACCTTATAACATAGTTGATCTTCCTGGATTTGGATATGTTGGTCAATCCAGCCGAAGACGCGGAGAACATATTAAAAAACAAATAGTAATTCATATTGAAAAACATTTTAAAGATTACTTTTTTGGGATAATAGTAATAAACATTTTAAGAATTGAAGATGAGATTAAGAAGTATTTCATACAAAATAAGAGGACTATTCCGTTAAGCTTTGAATTGATTCAGTTTTTAAGAGAATTCAAAATCCCATTTCTAATTCTGATCAATAAAATTGATAAGGTCTCTAATCTAGATCAAAAAAAAAAAATCAATTCATTTATTGAATCTGCAAAAGAATTTGGTTTAGACTTGATTCATTTGGATGACTATGGTCCAAAAAAAATATCAGAAATACCGTTTTTGGAATTTTCAGCTTTAAAAAAAATAAACATTGGAAAACTAAAAGGTTTAGTTCTTAAATTTTTAAATAATTTTGTTCCTTAATAATCCAAATTTTCATTTTTTTCTTAATTTATTCTATTTGTTTTTCTTATACTTTATCAACCCTATAATCAAATTCAATCTAGGGGTCCGTTCTTTATATCTCTGGTAATCTTCACCAAACTTATCAATAAGCTTATTATCCTCTACATATGTCCAATGATATGTTAAAACTATAATAATGATGCTAAGGATTAAACTTACTAATAATTGGGTCCATAATGTAATACTAAGAGTGAATAATATACCTCCTAAATATTGTGGATGGCGAATTAAAGCATATGGACCTTTATCCACTAGTTTTGTTGTATTTATGTAGCTCTTTCCCTTTTGTACTTCCCCTCGTTTCTTGAAAGTCCAAAAAGAAATTAAACCAAAATAAAGGCTCAATCCCCAAATTATATATCCAATATAAACCAAAATAATTAAACCTAACTCGTTAAAAAATATGAACATTAGAATTATTTGAATTAAAAATGAAATCGTAAATATTGTTGTGAAGATTTTATTTATAGAATTAGATTTAATCTTCTTTTCTTTAGTCATTCTTAGATTTTCCCCATTTTAAGAATAAAGTTTTAAATATTTAATGCCATTATATATAATTAAAGTTAAATATTTAAATTTAATCATTCAAAATTAACCATATAACAAATATTAAATTTTCTATGCATATACAAGATCTTGGATAAGAAAAATGCCTAAAAAAAGATTTACATCTCTTAAAACGTTTATTTTAAGTGTAATGAATACAATCCCTAAACCTATGAGTGGTTATGAGCTTATTTCTGTAGCAAAAGAATGGCGATATGATCATTATATCAAAGCTACAAATGCTTCCTTCTACTATACATTAAAGCAACTCGAGAGTGATGGCTTTATAAAAGAAGTAGGCTCTAGACAAGAAGGTAATCGACCTGAGCAAGTTATTTATAAATTGTTAAATAATGGTAAACAAGAATTCCAAGAACAGATTTCTTATTTCCTAAATCACGTACAAGAAATATATTTTGAAATTGATGCTGCTACTCCTTTTATTTTACTTTTTGGAATGATTAAGGGAAAAAAGTTTATATTAGACTCTATAGATAAACAAATTAAAGAGAGACAGGAATTATTCAATCATGCTGATGAGGGAGAGCAATTAGTTAAATCTCATTACCTTTATGAATTAAGTCCATTCTATATCCTCCCTCTAAAACATTGGAGACTTCACAATGAGGCAGAAATAAAATGGTTAAAATTTTTTAAAGAAATGGTTGAAAATATTGATGACTTTAAGGAACAATATAATAAACTCATAAAAAGAGTAATTACTAAAGGTTAACCAAATCTAGAGAGAAGCATCTTTTCAATTGGATTACTAAGGATTAGTTATTTTTGGATCTTTATTTGGATCCCAATTTACTGCAAATAAGAAATCTCTACTTGGTTTATTTTTATAAATTAATGGAAATCCACTCACTTTCTCGAATTTCAGAGCAAACTCTTTTAAATATTTATAATCAGGAAAATAATATTGAACTTCATTTTCATTTTTCAATCTTTCGCTAATTAATAAACCCTTTGCTTGCAATGTAAATCCCTTGATTTCAAAAAAGTTAGGGTTTGTTTTTTCTATTAATTTCGCGTATTCAGCTATAAAACTGTTATCCAAATTTAAATTTTTAACTGCTGTTAATCTAACTAAGGATCTACAAGATAAAGATTCTACTAAATCCAATGTATTCATTATCTTGCTCCACCCATTTTTTATCATAGGTCTACAGATTTTCTTATAGACATTATCATTAGATGCTGGCAATGTAATATATAACTGTGAAGGTAAAGAATCTAAATTTTGAATTCTTTCTGGCAATGTACCATTAGTAACTATGAATGTCGTCATATTCCTATCTTTAAATTCTTGTATGAATTCAGAGATTCTTGGATATAATAATGGTTCACCATCGAGAGAAATAGCAGCATGATTTGGCATCAATGCTTCGCTATGTGCTTGCATTATTTCATCAGGTGTAGTCAATGTCCTATTAATTAATACTTCGAGTTCTTCTTTAGAATCAATACAACAAATAATATCCTCTTCTAATCTAAAATTATCTAATGAATCATTAATTGTTTTAATATAATTTTGATTTTTAAGAAGATTAGTAGCTCTTTCTATTTTATTCTTTGATATATGAATACTATTACTAAGCGAATTTATACTATGTGTTTGATGCTTATTTAGAAGCATATAATAGAGGATATCAATCATTATTTCATAATTATCAAGATAACGTCTTAGAGGTAAGTGATTCTTAATAATGTCTCTTTGATGTCGTAACATTTCGTCAATTAGTAATTTAGGTTCATCTGGTTCGACTATGAATTCACTTCCAAGAGATCCAGATTCAATATCTCTCCAACAAAAGACACACTGATGATTACAAAAAGGTAATGAAGGTGTGTTTTGTAGGCATCTATGACTTTGTATTCCAAATATTTCTTTATAGCAGTTCCGATTATTTCTTCCAGTCATTAATCGTTGTTCAAGCCAGTGACATGGTTTCACTGAGGAATGTTTATTTTCTCCAATTATTCTATAGGTTGTTTTTGAATATGCCTCAACGAACTCATTTGTGATTTTATTATCGACGATAAACCTGTTTTTCATTCAAGAACCACGTTAAATCCAAAATTCTCACTAATTTATATAAATAAATGTATTTTATTAAGATATTAAATTATATTCTTTAAAATTATAAGTACGTAAATAATTAGTATAATACTTATAGATTATAATCAAAAAATCATGTTTGGTTTATTAAGATAAATAAAATCCTAATTGAAAATGCTAAATAGAATTAAAAGCGAGTTGCTAAACATTGGATTAAAATTCGTCTCAGTTGAAGAAAAAATTGTAAGGATGATTTTAGAAACTGCTCCCTCTAACGTAAACGAAATTGTAATCCTTCCTGCAATTAAAATTGTAATGAAAAAATTATTGAATAAATTGCAGAATAAACGTAACTATGGAAGAGTGTATAATGGGGAGTTGAATAATGTTAAAGTTAGTATCGTTCGTTCTTTAATCGGAGCACCAAATTGTGCAATGGCTTTAGAAGCTTTAAAACGATGTAAAACGAAAATGATCATTCGAATTGATGTATGTGGTGGAATAGAAAATATAGTAACACCAATTAACATTGGAGATATTTTAATCCCTAAATTAGCCTATTGCGATGATGGAACTTGTCCTCAATATTTCAGAGAGAATCCCGCTTTAGTAAATGAACTAGAATCAATTTCTAATCCAATGGGAAAATTTCAAAACTTATTCACTGGGAATCAAACTATATTTATATCGAAACCTGATGAAGCCTTAAATGAAATACTATTCAATAAAGGGGTATCATTTTTAAAAGATAAAGTAAAATCAGCGGATTTATGGACTACTGATGCTCTATTTTGTGAAAGTTTAGATTTTGTACGAGCATTGAGTTCAATAAATATACAGGGTATAGATATGGAGTCTTCGATATTATTCTTATTAGGAAAAATTTACAATCTAAAAACTAGTGCTGTTCTTTCAGTATCAGATTTACCAGGACATTCAAAATATGATTTACTTAATTCAAATGAAATACACCCAGAAATGGAGAATGGAATTAATAACGCGATAAAAATCCTCATCAATTCATTACCCCAAATAAAATATGAATTAATATAAGTTCAGAGATTACAACCCTTTTAAAAGTTGAGAAAAATCCGGTTCAGTAAAAAAATCGTTATACATCTTTAACAACTCAATATTTACAAGGAATATTTTTTTCCCCGTTTTGTTTTTTGTTGTTCTCATAAGATTAAGTTGTCTCAATTTTTTTATATGATATAAAATTGTGCCCGAGTAAATTTCAAGATTTTCTCCAATTTTTGAGACTGAAACTTCCTCATCCTTAAATATTTCTTCTAATATTTTAGGGATTAAGGGATTTAGAAATATCACTTTAAATTCTTGATAATCATCAGGTACATCACTTAAAAAGTAATGAAGAGATTTACCAATTTTTTTGGATCTTATTAAATTAAATCTTTCAAGGGTCATTACATGTTTTAAAAAAGGTGTTCTAGTTATGCCCAATTCTTCTTCTATTTTATCATCACGTGCATGAATTCCTGGGTTATTTTTAATGAAATCTAATATTTTGATAAGTTTTTTATTACTAAGTATCTCTAATTTAGTACGTCTTTCATTTGTAACAATCCAATTCTTCTCTTCTAAAGTTCGAATTGTTAGGAAAATATCCTCTTTACTATACCCCTTCTTATAAGAAAGTTTGGCAATACACTTAGCATATAATTTTTCAATTATAGGATATTTTTGGATTTGAGCTTCCGATACAATTTCAAATTCTGAATCATATCGTTTTAATTTTAATATATCTTCAGCAATTTTTAAGATATCTTTTTCTATCTCACTTAGCTCCTCGACAATTTCTTCTTTTATTACTTCTGTTTTTAGTTTTACTTCTCTCTTTTCTCCTAAAGGTTTAAAATCCAGACGCCTAAAAGAACTGTCTTGTAGATTTTTCTTTTCTTTATTTCCTCTGGGTTCTCTTCTTTTTTCGAGTGACATCTTTAGGCGTTTTCCTCTAAGAATTGGACAAATTTTATTTGTTCCTCATAATCCATATATTTTAATTCTTCAACAATCTTGTCATAATGTTTGGGTTTAACGTTAGGAAGTTTACGTATTCTATTAATCAACCTTTTAGGTATTTCTTTATACAAATTAACAATTGCTTCGATATATTTTACCTGCTCCTCATTTGTTAAAAATGCAAGTTCTTCTAATAGTTCCTTCTTTTCCTTTTTAGAAATTTTTAGATCTATTATTTGCTTCCTCAAATCTTTTGATAAAACAGCAAATATCTTTGAGAAATATTCTTTAACTAATTTTTTGTCTTTCTCATCTTTTACAGGTAAAAGTGAGTCATGTAACTTTAATTTAAATTCTTCTTCCCTTTTTGCTTTTTCTTCTTTATCTATCTTTAAAGGAATCTCTTCAATTTCTCTTATTGGCACTTCTTCTATTTCTTCTTGTTCAATTTTAATTTCTTGTTTCTCAGGAGTTTCGGATACTTCAATTTCAATTGGTTCTTCAACTATTTTTAACTCAGTATCTTTTTCTTCCGTTCCTACTTCTTCTGGCTTTTCTATTTTTCTATACGGAATAGGAGGTATAGGTGGGGTAGGCGGAATAGGTGGAGTAGGAGCAATTATTACTGGTTTTTCAATTTCAGACACTGTTAGGGCTTTTTCTGATGGTTTACCAAAACATAAGAGAGCTATCAAGATTCCCTTCAGCAATATAAAGATACCCGCAGCAAAAAACATCGTTCCTAAAATCCCTAAGACGATAAATTTAACTGCGTCTTTTGATACAAACTTTTGTTTTTCCTCGATTCCTTTTTTCATTCCACCATCAATAAGTAAGACTATTAATGTAAAGATTAGAAGAAAAAAATAGAGTAGTATCCCTAAAGGGATCTGGATACCGAATGGCAATGTTATTAGAATAGTTCCCCCTCCTGGGAGATAAAAACCCTCTGAAAATGCTCTATAAATACTATATAATATGATTATAAAACCTGCTTTATTAGAGAAATAATTCAATGAATTCTTTGCAAGTAAACCATAATCAGGGAGTTTATAATCCTTATTTTGGGAGTTTGTTAATACATATATTATGATAAAAACTCCTTTAATAAGAATAATTACACCTAATCCATACATAATACTACCTAATATTCCCCAACAGAATGCGTCTAGAAAAATTTCATTATATTTTTTCTCCTTTATTTTTTTGGTAATATGAGTTCTATCATAAGTTAGTAGAAAGAAGCAAATTATTATTTGTCCAATATAATTAAATAGGTTATCAAATCCAAAGAATGGAAATAGATTAATAATAATTGTTAATACTAAATAAAAGAAAAAAATAAAAAATGGTAACGGAGATATCTTATTTAAAACTTGAATAAACTTGTCTAAACTAGATGATTTTATTTCGGGTAAGGTATGATATGGTTTTTTCTGCCTTATATATGGGGTTGGAGCAGGTTTGAATTCTACCCCTTCCAAAATAAAAGGAGAACCACATCTTTCACAATAAACTTGAATATTACCCTCTATTAAGTGAGAGAGTTCTTGAGGGAATACATATCCGCATTCTCTGCAGACAAAAATTTTACTCATACTTTTTCATTACACCTTTATTATGATCATTTAATTTTACTTTAATTTTTTTCGAATAAAATGGAATAAATTATAATTAATGAGAAACTGTAAGTGTATGAATTGCTTGTTCTCTGCTTAATCTTGTACCACAATTCACACAAAATACAATTTCATTTCTTTTTAAGTGAATTTTCATTTTATTGGAAATTTTTTCTCCACATTCAGTACAATATTCTATGAAAACTCGGGGATTCTTAGAATGGTTATTTTGAATATTAAGATGATCATATTTTTTTTCCTTAGATTTTGATTTCCCTGAAACTAGAAGGTAAAATCCTTCAAACAATTTAAAAATCCCATAACCAATATATTTAAGAAGGTAAAAAATACCCTTGATAATATAGTAGATTAAATATGCGATACCTTTAATTATATAATAAAGTAATGTTATAACTAAAGCTAATAGAGCGATTATACCAATAGCGGCTAATACTTGGCCATATAGAGGCTGTTCTAAATACCAATCGATAAAAATATTAAACCATACACCAATATTTCTAAGAAACGTTTCCCAATCCATTATTAATCATCCAATTTTTTAGACTTTTTTCTTAATAAAATTGTGTTATGAATTGATTTTAAAATTCTTGGAGTCCAATTTTTGAAACTTGAAAGAATGAAATTTGCAAGCACTTAATTCTTTTTTATTAAATTCTTCCAATCCAATGTTAAAAATATTTTATGAAGAGAATGATCATCATCCACTATATTGTAATTAAGAGTTGTAAAAAGTTTTTCGGCATAGATTTTAGACCGGGGGGCTGAAACTATTTTATCATGTTTACCATGATATACTACAACGGGAATTTCAACTTTAGAATAAACCTTGGGATTTAACCTTGATGAGGAAAAATAAGGAGCGAGTAAAATCAATTTTGATACCTTTTCAGGATTTTGACATGTGAAAAGAGCACCCATAAGTCCTCCAAAACTAGAACCGATAATGATCCATGGACTTTTTTCATTCAATATAGAATATAATTGTTTCATACGTATTTCTAATAAAATCTTAATTGAAATATTCGGATTGAACTTTTCAAAATCGGGAGTAAGACATTCAGGTACCCACTTTCGAAGAAGTTGACCTTTAAAACCGTTTCCTGAACTTTTAAGTCCATGAATATATATTATATTTTGCATTGTGTTAAAAGAAAATTAAGATTCTTTCTCGATAGGTAGCGTATTCATTTCTTCTTTCAATAATCTCATTTCTTTCTTATGTCCAAAATATACTAATAATCCAAATATCGAGAAATAAATCGTAAGAATTATCATTGTATAAAAATAATATTTATAAGTATAACTCATAAAATGTAAAGCTAACCCGATAATAAATCCAGTAAATAATCTAGATTCAGTAGAACTTTTTCTTAAAAAAAGTCTCTGGGTTCCCCAATCAATTAATCCGGGTATTGGAAGGATTATGCAAAGAAGTAAGGCAATTTCAGCACTAAACTCAATTTGAGATATTTTAATTATTAGATATGTGGAAAAAAGAGCCATTAATCCTCCAAGTATTACACCTGAACATCTTGAACAAAAATAGATTTTAGTTCTACCAAATTTAAGATAATACGTATGATCACTCGCAGATAGAGGATGATGCGTTAAGAACATATAGTATAATTGTTTTTCTTCCTTAGCCAGTACTTTATCATATAGAAACAACAATGTTGGAACAATGAATAAAACTGAGGTAACTATTAAAAGTAAGAATTTGACACCATAATTAATGAAAATCGCTTCAAGTGTAAACTGACCTGGATAAAAGATAATTTGAAATGCAATAATGAACCAAAAAATAATAAAAGAAGTGAAGATAAATGTTATGAAGGTATAAAACACATTTTTCATTTTGTGATATTTTAAAGGTCGGTATTTATAGATCCCTACTAAAAAACCATAAATTGCAACAATAAAGCACCATTCAAGATAAATAGTTCCATAAAATACTAATTGAAAAAGAAATTCTCCTAAAAAACCGGAAATTAATCCATTTATTGGGCCTGCTAAAACAGATAGGAATGTAAAAAGCAAAATAGTTATTCCAAACTGAATGGAGAGCTCTTGATTATTAATAAATATAGTAGAAATTGAGCCAAAAGGTTCAGAAATATATACATAAGATATTATAATGAACGCAATAATGAATAAATTTAAAAAGATACGTCTTAAAATATTATATTGCTCTTCATTATGAGCGGATTCAGTCACGATCTCTTCTTAATTCTTTTTTATTTATAATTTGTTTGATGAAATCCTAATTAAAAATGATATCAAGTTCTTCGATTAAGTTCTCTTTCGTCATTTCAAAGCCCATACGTAGTACTTTTAGAATTATGTTTTTTCCAAGAGGTACTTTTAAAATTGAATCATCTTGTTCTACAATAGAGATCCCTTCGTCATTATAATCGAGTTGACGCTTTAATGCTTGATATGCTTTTTCTTTTGATTGAAATGCCGCTCTTGATAATTCATTATAGTTCTTAACATCGTCTTTTACATTAAAAAAAAGGATTGTCTCTTCAACCTGAGTGATAAAGCACTTCTTAGTAACTTCTTCCAACTTTTTATAGTTTCGGTGCGTGCTGTTACATTGAATATATGTCTGGTCGTTTTTTAGGTAGTTAGGAAAGTTTCTGTCAATAATTCTATTCAAATGTTCTTTAGAACCGTCTCCATTTTTTATAAATTCTTTGGCAGCATCAAGAGTAACTCTTATTTGTTCTAAAGTTCCTACTTTCGCATCTTTATCGGACCAGTATTTATAAAATGATTTAACAATCGGTTTAATAATAAAATTAAACGACCCAACATCTACTTCAGATTCTATAAGATCTCTCCCATAATTAAGGGAAGTCTCCATTTGGTCGGCCATTCTTTTCTCTAAGATTTTATAATTTCGGTCCAAATATTCCATTATTCAACTCCAATCTCTTTCATACCATTAATTTTTACAGGTTTGACCATTCATTTAATCTTATTATCTGAATTTATTTGTTAAAATCTTTTATGAAATTAATATTTTAGCTATTTATTATTATATGTATCATTGAGTGACGTAATAAACTCTTTTTTAGTTAAATTAAAGCCTTGTCTAAGAGCCTTAACGATTATTTTTCTCCCCATAGGGATTTTTAATATCCCAATATCTTCCTCAACTATTTTAATACCCATATCAGTAAATTCTATTTGTTTCATCAAATTTTGCTCAGCTACTTCTTTCGAAGGAAATGCTACTCGGCATAAATCTCCATAATTATCAATTTCATCTTTTATCTCTAAAAATCTTACTACTTCTTTTAAGTAATTTCTAAACGTTTCTTTTGCTACTTGCTTCAATTTTTCATAGTTTTTATGACTTTTTGAGCATTGTTGATATGTCTGATCTGCTTCTAGATATTTTGGAAAATTTTCTTCAAAAATATTAGTAAATCCCTCTTCAGTTTTGCCATGGAGTAATAATTGCTTTCCAGAATCTAAAGTAACCTTAATTTGTTTTAAAGTACCAGATCTTGCTTCGTTTTTTGCCCAATAATCATAGAAAGTTTTGATGATCGGTTTAACAATGAAGTTTAATAGCCCAAGTTCAAGTTCAGTGTCAATTAGCTTTCGGCCCAATTCAAGGGATTTTTCCATTTGCTCAATCATTCGTTCCTTTACAATTAGGTAATTTCTCTCTAAGTAATCCATTATTAAATCTCCGTATACATTTTAAAACAAAAATATAAATTCTCAAACTCAATTAAATATAATAAAAAGACTTCTATTCTTTTAAATAGTTTTCAAATGTTTTATACTATTAATTTTATGTGTTCAAAAATCTTTATAATAAAGACTGAATTAATCAATCAATATAAGTCGAAAAACACAAGTATATTTTCTAAAAAATGTCAATATTTTATTTCCGAACATTAATTATTGGTTCAAACCCAGATAATATTCATTTTTATATTTCAAGAGCCTTTGGTGAACCCGGAGAAGATAGACATAGTTATGTTTCATGGTACAAAGAAGTAAAAGCTTTAGATACTATCTGTGATTTAGAAATCGATAGCCTAATGAGCATCTCAGCTGATTTAGACGAATTAATTCCGAAGGTAGATGGCATAATTTATTTCTTAAATCCAACAATCCAGGAAGAATTAGAACTCTTTGAAATGATACTTCCAGATATTTTTTCTGTAAAACGTGACATTCCGACCATAATCAATTTTTATGATCAGAATGGTATTCTTCCAATCACCGTTAATGATTTATTAACACATGTATGGGTTAATTTCCCTAATCTAGAAGCATTCGTAAATCTTGCTCCAGACAATTTTCATCAAGCTCTTCAATGTCTATGCTTAGCTATGATAAATGGTGATACACCACTTAATATTGAAAACTCTTGGCAAAGATTTCCAATATTTATTCAAATGGCAAATGTGTATTTTAATAATAAAAATTACTTTTATGCGGCTCAAGCTATCAGAAAAGCAGCTCAAATTGCCGAGATCTATAATAAAGAAGAGTTCTTCATCATAAGTGAGCAAGCAGCTTATTTGTATTCTAAATTGAACCTTTATTTAAAAGCTAGTGAAATGATGGGAAAATTTGACAAGATTAAATCTCGAAACTTTAAAAAAAAGCATGCCGATCAAATACTAGTAGAGGGGAACCGGTTTTTCAATAAAGGCGACTATGAAAAAGCCGCTAGACACTATGAACAGGCTGCTCAATGGTCAAGTATAGAATTATTAGATACCAGATTTATTTATGAAGCTTTTAGGCTAGCAATAAATTCATGGATTTCAGCATGTAGAGTAGAGGATGCATTCAGAATCCTACAAAGTCTACCTCATAAGGATGTAATAATTATCTTACAAGAGATTTCAGAGAAAATTATCGCAGAAGCAGAATATTTAGTGACTAAAAATAATTTAGAACTAGCGCAAGAACAATTATACAGATCTATTAATAGATATCAATTGGAAGACCTTTTTGATGAAATTAAAGATTTAGCTAATAAACTTGCAGAAGTATTAATTAATTTACTAAAACAGCAGCTTAAAGAGAGAAAGAAACATGCTGCTAAAAAATCATTTGATGAATTAGAGAATTTGTGGATGGGTTCATATAAAGTTAAAAGAACGAATATTGATTCCTCTTTAGAAGAATTAATCAACCAATTTTTTGAGGATTACAATTTTGAAACTGCATCTGTTCTAATTGGTAAACTAGAATCAAGAAAATTAAAAGAACAATTAGCAAAAAATAGAGATGATTATGAGGATAAATTTACAGCTTTGAAAAAGAAGGAAGTTGAAGATTATATCAATAAAGGAATTCACTACATTAGAGATTTTGCTAAAGCAGAACAAGATATAATTATAAAGCTGAACTCCCAAAAAATATCGGAAGCAAATGATTTTATTAAAAAAGGTAATTTTTTACATGCTGCTAACCACTTAAAAAAACAATCAGATTACCTTAAAAGTATTGGAAAAGATGAGACGAAAGATCAAATTCTTACAAAATCTATGGATATTTTATTGGATGGTTTGGAATTTGAAACTTTTTTTGTATTTTTTGAAGAACTCTCAATCGATATGAAAACTAAATATTTAACTAGAATTTTTCCAAAGTTTATTCAAAAATTAAAAGAATTAAGAATTACTGCCGACTACAAAAGAATGGATGGAATTTTCGAAAGAACAAACAGAACTTATCGAGATCAAATGTTATATGATCAATCTAAAGAAATAACTTTACTTTTTATTAAAGTTATCAAAAGCGAGGCTTTAAGAATCTTAAATATTAAGGAAGATCTTTCTGCTATCAATATAGCAGAAATGTTAGTAAAAAAAGTGTTAAATTTAGCATCAGCATATTTGGAAAAGGAGGAGTCTCTTAAAATCGCCTTTAACAAAATTTATAAGAAAATTACCGAAATTTATATAAAGTTTGATGATTTGCACTTAGCACATGTTTATAATGATAAAATAGAAAAACCAGTTTATAAAATAGAACTCCATAAAGAAATAGAGATGCTCGAAGCTAAAAAAAGTGATATTAGATCCAAAAAAGCTATAGAAACACGCAAAGGAGAAGAATTAAAGGAAAAAGATACAATAATTGAAAAACGGGCACAAGAAGCTAAATTAGATAAAGATAATGATATGAGAGAAAGAAGAGGATTAAAAAGGGGATATTTTAAAGATGCTTTGAGTAATTTAAAAAATCAAGAGTATGATAAAGCGCTTGAAATCTATAAAAATTCAATGAATAGATTAAATTTAACCAAGAAGTATAAATTAGCAGGAGTTTCATTAGCTATAGCTAATTTAATCCTTATGAAACAAAATAAATTTGAAGATGCTAAGAGATTATTAGAAGAAACAAAAAGTAAATTAACTGGTTTAGGTAAATTATTTTCTGAAGCATTTGCGGTTACATTAATCGAATATGTTATAGATTTAAAGAGTTATCAAGATGAGGTAAAATATAAAGAATCGCTTCAATTTTTTGAAATCCTCCCATTATTTGAAGAGGAATTACTGTTATTATATGATCTAATCGGTGAAGAATATAAAAAGGAAGAAAAATGTGAAAAAACCGTAGAGATGTTCGAAAAACAAAAAGAAATTGAAAGAGAGATAAAAGAACTAGCAAAATCTATTGAAAAGGAAAAGCATCATATAAAACAAAGAGAAGCAGTTAAAAGCCAATATTGGAGACTAATTTTAGCTGATCTCTCTAATGGAAAAATGAAGAACGCATCAATAGGTTATTTTGACGCAATTCCAAAACTAATAAAGGAAGGTTATATTAAACCAGCAGCAATTAATTTAATCTTAGGTTCAATGATCCTTATTAATGAAAAAACGATCACTATATCTGAAGAAACATTTCATAAGCATTTAGAAGAAAATAAATCTAATTTAGATAGTCTTCCAGAGATTAAGATTATGAAATTTCTCTTCTCCGCAGTAAAAAAAGATGAAAAAATGGTTATTAAACTGATCATTGATTCACTTATTGAGAAACTGGTTTTGTTCGAACCTGAAATTCAGATATTAATAATTATTGCTGGAGAAGAAATTTCTGAAGAAGAAGAAATTAAAGAAATGTCAAGAAAAGAATATGGAAAATTATCAAAAATACGAATAGATTTTGATCAAATATATGGCAAACTACAATCTAAACAAGGAGATGCTAGAAGCGATAAAGAATATTCATTAAAAAAAAGAAAACCAATGAGAAAGAGGTATTATTCACCGATATTAGAGTTGCTGAAAAATAAAAAATTAAAGGAGGCTGCAGAAAAATATTTAGAATTAGCATATAGTTTCTCTAAAAGGAAAGATCTCGAGAGTAGTTCATTAATGGTGATTTTTTATGGATTAGCACTTTTAAAGGCAGAAGAACCCTTAAAATCAATTAAAAAGAATATTAATTTTTATTTAAATAGCTTAGGGGTTAACAAAAATTTGGTTGAAGAAACATTTTATATTATGCTAATTATGTTTCTGATTGATGTAAAACTATATAATTTTGATAAACTTTTGCCTAGAATTAAAGAAATGTTGGAGACACTACCTACATTCGAAGAAGAGAAGGTTTTAATTGAATTTGATTAATAAAAAGATTTTTTAATCGACCATATTAGCAAAATTTTGTAAATCCTTGACACGCATTCTCAAAGTAACTTCAGTAACCCGTGCTAATTTACTAATCTCCTTCTGTGTTCGATTTTCAGTGCATATTTTTGAACCTATATAAATTGCTGCTGCTGCTATCCCTTTAGGATCCTTTCCAGCTGAATTAAATCCACTTTCCCTAGCTTTTTCAATAATTTTAACCGCTATATTTCGACATTTCATGGATAGCTTTAATTCTTCATTAAATTTATCCACATAACGCTCACTAGAAAAGTGAGTCACTTTCAAACCTAATTTCGGCAAAACTTCCATCAAAATTAAACGATAACTTTTGATAACTTTTTTTTTAGGAATTTGTGCAACTTTAGTAATCTCTTCGGCAGTTCTGGGTATTCCATGAACTCGTAAAGCGGCAAAAATCGAAGCTGATAATAGAGTATCAATACTACGACCCATTGTTAATTTCTTTTTTACAGTTTGAGTATAAATCCGAAGTGCATCCTCTGCAACCGCATCAGGAATTCCTAATCTCTTTTGTAAACGCTGTAAATTTGGTAAAGCAATCCATAAATTTCTTTCATAACTGGTTGTTAGTGATCTATGAATTTTAGCTAATCGATTGAACTTTGATTTATATTTTGGGCTTAATAATGTACCTCTAGCATCTCTGGAACCTCTAATAATGGTTCTTGGGCCAATAGGACTGTATACTCTCTCATTACTTTTTCTTTTTTGTATTTCTTCTTGAGTAAAAGCTCTCCGAGGGCTGTCATCTAGAATACGTGAATAGACAAATCCACAATTCAAACAGACATAGAAGCCATCCTCTTCCGAAATCTTTGGACTATCACAGCACGGGGGACCTTCCTCCGCTCCATCTTCAAAAAAATCATTATCTTCAAAACGTGCTGGCATAGTTTATGGAATGCTAAAGGATGGTTATTGAATTTTTAATTTTCAATTTCTTAGAATTACATAAATTCTAAAATATATAAGTGTGATCAATTTCAAATTAACTTGTGAAAATTTATATCTTTATCTTTTTAACTAGTATAGTAATAAATAAGAATAAAAGTTAAATCAACCTATTAATAATAAAGAAAAATCGTTAATTGCAATGTCTACTGAAGTCTCTAGCTTGATAAATGTCATCTCTAAATTTCTAGAACCTAAATATGCAAAAGCGGGTAAATTTAAAGAACTTGATGATATTTTAAAATTACATCTTGATTCTTATAAATTTATTGACAAAGAAGAATCTGCAATTATTAAGCAATTATTTGATATCACGACCATTGGAGATGCCTCAGAAATAAATAAAGATAATCCGTTTGGGAGTCTTATTGAAATTGAAGAAACGGATGATTCTATAGAATTAGCATTAAACTTGCAGAAAAAAATTGAGGAATTAAAAGAGAAATACCCTTCTCTTGAAACTAAATTAAAAAAGACAGGGACCATTAGTTCACTTATCACCAGTGTTAAAGAAGAAAAAGAAGGATTTGAGACAAGTAAACAAAAGGTATTATGTGTCGGATTGGATGAAGCAGGGAAAACTTCACTCTTATCTAAATTCGGAGGACGTTTAGGAATCAGTGATATGATAGATACTCATCCAACAAAAGGAGTTGTTCGGATGAAGTTTGGGAGAGAAAACTTATCACTATACATCTGGGACTTAGGTGGACAAGAAGAATATCGAGAACGGTACTTAAGTAATCCAGAGCAGTACTTTGTTGAACTGGATTTACTTATGTTTGTGATTGATGTTCAGAATCCCGAAAGATTCGAGGAATCCATTCAATATTTTGAGAAGATAGTTGAGTCACTTACTTTGTTAGAAGAAAATCCATACATATTAATATTTCTCCATAAATATGATCCAGATTTGAAAAATGACCCAAAGGTACTCTTAAATATTGAGCTTATAAAGGATAACCTAAATGAATTAATAAAAAGTAAAAAACTTGATTTTGAGATTGAAATTTATTTGACATCAATCTATTCTCTTATTTCTCGTGAACCTCAATTTGCTAAGTACGTAAAGAATTTAATGAGTGCGAGTCATTCTCTAACTGATCCAACTGTACGAAAAGTAGAAGGTCTTGGAAAAACTTTAGAAGAAACGTTGAATGCGGTAATTCGTTTATCGGAAAGTATCTCTATGCAACTTAACGATATTGATAATCGACTTCGAGCTATTGAGTCAGGAGCATTTCAAGTTGCTCAAAGTGGTATTCCGATTGAAATTGTTAACCCTAATCAGCCAGGTGCTCGACGTCAAGAGAATACACGTTTAAATGTCCTCAATGAGTTAAAAGATTTATTTAGCAAGAGAAAAAGTTTGGATCTATAAAATTTTGTTCTATTCTTTTTTAAATAACTCGATTAATTTTTTATAGAATGCTAATAATAAGATGGCAACAATTATACTAATCGAGAGCAATAGATACCCAACATTTCTAATCAACATTGTATTAATTTGTTGATAGTAAATTTCATATGGTATAAACTGTTCTAAGTAAGTTAACATTTTAAATATTAATGGTCCGGTTAAATAGAGCGATAATAAAAATCCTATTATCCCAAAAATACACCCAAATATGACATCTGTAGGGTAATGCGTGCCAAGCTGAATTCTTGAAAATGAAACTAAAATCACGAGGAAAATTAGTAATATACAAATACATGGTGATTTTACAAACACCATACCTATTAATAAGCCTTGCGACATAACATTATACGAATGCCAAGACGGAAAACTTCCCGAGGTAGGTTTTCGCTCAAAAACTATTATTTTACCTTCTTCGAATCTTTCAAATGGCCTTTTTCTTTTAACTGCTTGTTTAATAGATAATATTAAAACTAAGCCCGTAAGAAATGTAGCCGAGATATAAGATAATAAAAAAGGATCATACCAAATAAATAAATAATAAACCATTAAGAAAAGCCATATAGTTTCTCTACCGAAAAAGGAAAATAATCTTAAGATTATTATGAATGGCTTACCTCCAAAACCATTGTATTTCATAATGATTCTTAAGTCCCATTGGTCAATTTTATTTGAAAATTCTTTGAGTTCCATAGTAATTTAATAATTTTGGTTTTTTAATGTAGATTTAATGTCTTATAAGTTTCTATCACTTTAGGAATCTGTTCTTCAAAATAGTCTAAAGAATGTGAATCAGACCCAACAAAATATTCTACACCCTCTTTCTTTAGCGTTTTCATGACATTCATCGATGGAAACGATCTTTTTATTGGAAATCGCAATCCCGATAGATTTAATTCTACTTTTATATTATTTTTTATGCATAAAAGCCCTAAATCTACTACTCGATTATCAGATACATCACAATCATCTGTAGGGATGAAATCATTATTATTAATATAACGAAATATAGTGTCAATGTGACAGACATGTCTGAAAATTTGGGAGTTAATCATTTTTACACTTAGTTCAAAATATTTATTAATAATCTGTTTCATTGGAATTTTTTCTAATAATTTGAGTAAACCCTCTCTTGTTGTAATAGGATATCCAATTATCCATTCGTGAATAGACCCTCCTATAAAATCAAATTCTTTTTCGAAATCATCCATAAATTCCATTAATTGAATCTCTTTATCCTCATAATATTCAATCTCTAAGCCACTTAGTATGAGATCATATGTTTCTTTTAAAATATCTATCTCTTCAAGATAATCATTAACTCTTCCATTATAGAATGGATTAGTTTTATCATTCTCCACATAATAAAGTTCATAATGATCAAGAAAACAGACATTAATTTGATGCTTTTCTGCTATTTTTATATAATCTTCAAAAGTAGGTCCATCTTCTCTAACATCTGCACTCCAAGGTCTGGTGTGAACATGAAAGTCAGTAAATTTAGACATCATAAAAAGACAAGTTCTATAATTAAGGAAGAAAAATAAAAATTTGGATTAATCAACTAATTGAATCTTCTTTATCAAAAAATACTCTATAAAATAGTTCTTTTTCACCTACATCAGGGGGTGTTATCTTGGTATATCCTCCTTTATGGATAACACGAATAGTTTCTTTATTTTGAATATGAATATTCCCATAAAATCCTTTAATACCTTGTTCCTTTGCTACTATTATTATATGCTGATATAAAAATGTACCTATACCCTTTCCTCGATAATCTTCCCTAACTAAAAAGCTATATTCTGCCATATTCATTTGAGGATTAAAATAATAAGTTGCACTCCCTACCATTTCTTCTTTACCAATTTCCCCTATAAATGCTCCTAGTGAAAAAACGTTATGGTAATCTATATTTACTTCACTTTGAGTTTTTGAATGAGTGAACTCTTTTTTAAGCTCAAAAAATCGTAAATATCTATCTCTTTCATTTAATGAGTAATATAGTTCTTTAAGTGCTTGTTCATCTGTGGTTTTAACAGGTCGAATTTTAATTTTTTCTTTTTCTCTTGTTATGTAAATTGTTTCATATTCTGAAGGGTATAAACAAATACGACCATCTTCATCACAGGGTAGCATTTGATCAGAAAATATATAATTCAACTTTTTAGCTTCATCTAATAGGGATTGACGGAATTTTGGGTGAGCTATGCATATCAACTCAAGCACTCTTTCACGAATTGTTTTCCCATGAAGGTATGCCACACCCCATTCAGTCACAATATAATGAACGTCACCACGAGATAACAATATTCCTGCTCCTTCATCTAAATGAGGTACAATTCGTGATTTTTGACCATCTCTTGATGTTGAAGGGATTATTATAATTGGTTTCCCTCCTTTAGAAAATGCTGCTCCTCTCATAAAGTCTATAGTCTCACCCAATCCCGAATAAAAGCTGTAACCCTCAGTTGCAGCATTAACTTGTCCAGTTAGATCAATTTGTCTAGCAGAATTAATAGAAACCATTTTTTTATTCATTCCAATATGTATTGGATTACATATATAATCAGATGGATAAAATTCTATGAAGGGATTGTTATCTACAAAATCATATAATTTTTTAGTTCCTAAGGCAAAACTGGTAAGAATTTTTTCAGGATGATAATTCTTTTTTCTACAAGTTAAGATACCTCCTTCGATAAGCGGTATAATGTTATCTGTAATATAATGGGAGTGCATCCCAAGATCTCTTTTCTCCTTTAGGAATTTTAAAACTGCATTTGGTAGATCCCCAAAACCTACATGAATCGTAGATTTATTTTCTATTATGTTTGCAAGATTTTTTCCAATTCTTTCAGCAATTTCATCAGGCTCATCAAAAACAAATTCTAATAATTGAGTGTCATTAAAAACAAAAAAATCAATTTCTTTCATATGTATGAAACTATTTCCTAAAGTTCGCGGCATTTGCGGGTTAATTTCAACAATAGTGAGATAGGATGACTGAGTTATTGGCTTCGCAATATCTATATTAATCCCTAAAGAGCAAAAACCATAGGGATCTGGAGGAGAAACTTGTATAAGGGCAACATCGATATGTTTCCTACCACTTAGAAATAAAGATGGAATTTCACTAGTGAAAATAGGTGTATAATCTGCTTGCCCTTTATTAATTTCCTCTCTAAGAGTCTTCCCAATAAAGAATGCATTATGCCTAAAGAGGTCCTCTGCTTTATCTTTAAAATACTTTTCTGGACCTATAGTTAAGAAGTGGACTATTTCAGTATCAATTAAATTCTCTGATTGCTTAATCAACTCTGCGGTAAGTAATTGTGGTTCTGAACATCCAGAATCAATGAAAACCCTATTTCCAGGAATAATTCTGTTAATTGCATCCTCTGCTGTTATTTCCTTATCTTTCCACATTTCTCTCCAATCTTCCATCATCTTATTTGATTTCACCTTTTTTCTGATTTTATTTTACTCTTTCAAATATAAATTTAATATCCAGTCTCTTTATTAATTGTATTATCATCAATATAATGTTTTTGAAATTATAAATAAAATGTTTAAATTTCATATATCTCTTATTTGAATTAGAATTATTCGCTATAAACTAATAATTTTAAATGTCAATAATTAAAAAAAACCAAAAATATAGATTTATGAAATTGTAAAATTAAGAAATTCAAAATTGTGAAAAAAAATGTCAAAAGAAGAAAGGATGGAAAGTATTCTCACTGAAACTCGTATATTTAATCCTGTTGATCTTAATCCTGAATATTCTAAAACCGGAATGTCTATGGAAGAATATCAAAAATTATATAAACAATCTATTGAAGATATGGAAGGTTTTTGGGATGAACAAGCAAAATCACTTGATTGGTTCAAACCATATGATAAAGTTTGGGAAAAAACTGAGTTATTTCCTGGTAAATGGTTTGTTGGAGGAAAACTTAATGTAAGCTATAACACAATAGATAGGCATGTTAAAGCAGGAAAAGGAGATAAAATTGCCTTGATCTGGGAAGCAGATGAGCCTGGAAACGTACGAACGTTTACTTATAATGAGCTTTTAAAGGAAGTGAGTAAAGTTGCTAATGGAATGAAAAAGAGAGGATTAAAAAAAGGAGATCGTGTAACAATTTGGTTGCCTATGGTTCCAGAACTCGCTATAATTATGTTAGCTTGTGCTCGGATAGGTGTTATTCATTCAATTGTTTTTGGTGGTTTTTCAAAAGAAGCCGTTAAAGATAGAATTGAAGATTCTGATTCTCGCCTTCTATTCACTAGTGATGAAACCTTAAGGGCTGGTAAATATTACCCAAAAATGGCTGATGTCGCTCAAATTATTGATGATATTCCCACTATAGAGCACGTTATTGTTGTAAAGCGTTCTGGAAGAGATGTACCTCATACTGACAAGGATATTTGGTATCATGACTTCATTGAAGGAATGAGTGAAGAATGTAAACCTGAAGAAATGGATTCTGAAGATACTTTGTTTATTTTATACACAAGTGGGACAACTGGAAAACCAAAGGGAGTAAAGCATACTACCGCAGGATACATTCTTTATACATCATTCACTCATAAAGTGGTATTCAACTATCATGAAAGTGATATATGGTATTGCACTGCTGATATTGGTTGGATAACAGGGCATTCATACATAGTTTATGGTCCATTAGCAAATGGTGCTACTTCCTTAATGTTTGAGGGAGTTCCAACATATCCAGATGTTGATCGTTTCTGGGATATTGTTGAACGTCACAAAGTAACTCATTTCTATACTGCACCTACAGCAATTCGCGCTCTAATGAGGTACGGCGACGAACCAGTTAAAAAACATGATTTAAGTTCTTTAAAAGTGCTTGGAACTGTCGGTGAACCTATAAATCCAGAGGCTTGGACATGGTATCATCGTATAATAGGTAAAGAACGTTGCCCTATAGTTGATACTTACTGGCAAACAGAAACTGGAGGTTTTGTTATGACTCCAATTGCTACTGCAACTCCCACAAAACCTGGTTCTTGCTGTATGCCATTCTTAGGGGTTAAACCAGTTATTTTTGATTTAGAGGGGGAAGAGATCACAGAACCTAATGAAGGTGGATATTTTGCTATGGCTCAACCGTGGCCAGGAATGTTAAGAGACGTTTGGGGTGATACTGAGAGATTCAAATCAACTTATCTCGAGAGATATCCAGATCATTATTATACTGGAGATGGAGCAAGACGAGATGAAGATGGATACTATTGGATTTTAGGCAGGCTTGATGACGTCATCAAAGTATCTGGTCATAGAATAGGAACCATGGAAGTCGAAAGTGCATTAGTATCACATCCCAAAGTCGCTGAAGCTGCAGTTGCCCCTTTTCCGCATAAAATTAAAGGACAAGCAATTTGGGCTTATGTAACTCTTATGCAAGGTGTTGAAAAATCAGCTAAATTATCTAAAGAGATAAGAATGCATGTAAGAAATGAGATTGGACCAGTTTTTCAACCAGATGTTATTCAGTTTGCTGATGCTTTACCAAAGACGAGAAGCGGTAAGATTATGCGTCGAATATTAAAAGCAATTGCTGCCGGAACTGATATTGGAAATGTGACTACTTTAGCTGATCCTTCTGTAGTAGATTCTTTATTAGAAGAACGGAAGAAAATGGATATAGAAATTGGTTAATTTTTTTTTTTTTTTTTTCATTTTATTTACGAATAGTTTAAAAAATTCAAATAAATTATAGTTATAATTTATTTTTTCAATTATCTTTACCAATATATGTAATTTGAAAATGATGTTTCAGTTTCTAAATTTATTAGAAAACGTTTATTTTCATATAATAATTGCTCCTATTAGTCTTTTTGGGATTTTCGTTATTTTAATACGTTTATTTAAAATGAAATGGAAATCTATAGAATTAAAGGTTACATTGCTAATTATCCTTACAACTTTAACGTTAGCAGAGCTTATTGTTCTGATTTTAGTAGTTTTTAAAGATAATATTATGTATTATTTAATATCTTTTGGAATTGGACTTTCAATTTTTATATATCTTTTATATTTCACAATAATATCAATAATCCGGTATTCCAATAATCTAGTATTAGCGAAAGATGAGATCGAACTCTCGCAAAAAAAATATAGAAACGCTTATAATAATGCAGAACTGTATAAAGACGTTTTCACGCATGATATTAGTAACATGCTTCATAATTTAACATTTTCTATAGATTTTTATAGTTCTCTACCTGATAAAAAGAGAAATGAAGAAAATTATCAGGAAATGATAAATAGTTGCAAAAATCAAATTGAACGCGGAACTGAATTAGTAAGAAATGTACGAGTACTTTCTAAGCTTTATAATGAAGAGAATACGTTAAAATCAATAGAAATAAAACCGGTAATTCAGGAAATTAGTACTGAAATCAAGCATAATTATCTAAATTATAATATAAAAATTGAACTAGAGACAGAACATCAAAAATCAATTGTACAAGCAGATACTAATTTATATTACTTATTTAAAAATCTGATACTAAATGGAATCATCCATAATCATAATCTTCAGAGAGAGATTTCAATCAAAATTAGAAATACTGAAAAAATCTATGATAATTATATTAGAATTGAAATTATAGATAATGGAAGGGGGTTAGATCCGCAATTAAAGGAAAATTATCTTAAATTTTTCAGTAGTAATGAAATTGAATTTAGATCAGGATTAGGATTAATGGTTGTAAAAGGGCTAATTTCTATTTATAAAGGTCATATTTTTATTGAAAATAGAATTAATGAAGACTATACAAAAGGAACTAAAGTCATTATCTATCTTCCAAAAGCTATTAATAAAAAATATTGAATATGATAAATATTGAATAAGATGGTAGAATTCTATTATAAAATCTCCTTTTCTTCAGGAGTTATTGGTATTATTTCATTATTTACTCCAGTGATTTTTCATATTAGTCCAAATTATATTTACCACTTTTGGTTTTGGGGATTTACTCTATTTTTCGGTTTAACTTCAAACGAAATTGGCTTTACATATGATTCAGAACTAGAATTTTTAATTCCAGGTATAATTTCTTCAATTTTTATCCTTATAAGTTCTGTTTTAATCCTTTTCACATCAATAAAAGTAAAAAGAGAGCAGCAATTAAAAGTAAAGTATTATTATATTGGAGGGATTTTTATGATTATTACCCCCCTCTTTCTCATTATCGGGTGGCAAATATTTTATATTATTATAAGAAGTTATCCAACTTTTTGGGGAACCAACTACTATTGGCCAAGTTTTGCGATTATATTACAATTTATAGCGGGAACATTAAGTATAATTTCAATAATGAAACTGCGCGTTAAAAAAAGAAAAGAATAAAGAATATCATACAATTAAGAAAATAGATAAAAATCAAAAAATATTAACCTTTAGCATACGTACCAATAGCATACAATAAATCTAAATTTTCTGAGAGTTGTTTTCCATACACCATCTTTAAACTTGAGCCATCTTGTTTTTTCATTAAATTCATTGATTCAACAATTTTTTTTGGAAAGTTTTTATGTTTTGCGATAATCAGATGATCTGCGGCTAATGCTATACTTTTCTTCATAATCTGTAGAGCAACATCCTGATTTATAGCTATTAAAGGTCCTAATCGTTTATTTGTTAATAATCCATATCCCTCATTTTCCACAACTAAAATTTTAGCTCCCAACTCAACTTTCAAATCTAAATACCTTCTACGATTAAATCCCATTGCATTTTCATCAAGAGTATATAGCCATTCTGGAAGTTTTTCTAAAACTTTTACAACATCATTATGAAATCCAAAATCCTCTTTATGCATTGGCAATTGGTACATTGTTCCATAAAACCTATCTTGAAAACCAGATTTCTTATAAATAGGTTTTCCTAATTCTGAAGCATAAAGAATCATAGTTTCACAATTTCTATTATTTGCTTTTTTTAATAAATTTCTAAAAATTTCTGTTCCTGCTCCCTTACTTCTGTATTCTGGTAATACCGCCATATATCCAAAACTACTAACCTTTTCAAAGAAAAAAACTCCACCAATGCCGAAAATCTTTCCTTTATCTTCAGAAATAAGGAATGTTCCAATTTGCCTTTCTATTAAAGCTTTCCATATTTTTTCCTCCTCTTTAAGGTTTACTGGAAGAGCCCTACCAAAAGCAGAATACAGTACTTTTATAGCTTTTAATATTTCTATCTCTGTTGGTTTTCTAATATTATATTTCATTATATTGACTAGTTAAAAACACTCTTCTTAAAAGAATAAAAATATATAAACAATTTTTTTATTAATAATTCAATGATTTTATTGTTTTCTATACTCTGCATAAACTTATTATAATTTAAGGTTTTAACATTGAATTTTAATAGTGATCAGTTAACCGAAAAAATAAAAACGATGGAAAAAGATGAAGCTGTTGATATGTTGATTTCAATATTATCTGCTTCTCAAAATATAGAAAGTAAATTGAAAGCGGCCGAACTTTTAGCTTATTATGAAGATGATAAAAATAAACGTTTTCATGATGTAAAAAATGTATTTTTAAATAATCAGCATCCACAAATCAGGCTTAAGTTAATCAATTTATTGACAAACTGTTATAAGACAGAAGGAATTGAATACTTAAAAGAACAATACAAAAATTGTAAAGATGGATCCGTTCGAAAAAACCTTATTGAAAAGGTTGGTCAAGGAAATCTAAACAATTCTATATCCTTCCTTCTTGATGCTTTAAATGATCCAGATTTTGAAGTAAAGAAAAACGTAATAAGACTCTTAGGAAAAACTGAAGCTAGTGAAGCCTTAATACCATTAATTAATATACTCCATTTTAGAAACGTTGAGATTTATAATTCGTTGATTGATACAATTGTAAAAATTGGTAGAAAAGGAAATTTACAAATTATTAATGATTTCGTTAACACAGAAGATCTTTATATCAAAAGAGAACTTCCAGTAATTCTTGGAAAAATAAAAAACAAAGAAAGTGAAAGTGTGCTAATTAATTTTTTAAACGATGAGGATTCAATAATAAGGAAGAAATCAGTAAAAGCATTAGAACAAATAATCGAATTAAGGAATGTAAAGTATATTTTAGATCTACTAAAAGATCAGGATATTGAGGTAAAGAAAGAAGTTATTCGAGTTTTAGGTAATGTTGGAAGTAAGAAGTCAATCACCCCCTTAATAGAATTACTAAAAGAAAATGATTCTCAAATCCGAAATTTAGCTAAAAATGCTCTTTATAAAATACTTAAGAAAACTAAATCATATGAACCTCTTTATGAGGTTATTAAAGGAAGAAACATTAATGCTAGAAGAGAAGCTGTAAAACTTTTAGGAATTTTAAAAGATGTAAATGCAATTGATTTACTATTATCTCTGTTTAATAGTAAAGTAGCAAGTTTACGAGGTTCTGCTTATCGAGCTCTATTAAGAATTTTAGAGAATAAAATTGTTGACAAGATTATTAACGCATTATCAGATAAGTCTTGGCAAATAAGAATGTTTTGTGCCAAAATAATAGGCGAAATTGCTGATCCGAGCACTATCAATTATTTGTTTAATTTAATCGAAGATGAAAATGGAAGTGTAAGAAAAGTAGTTGTTGAGGCATTAGTCAAATTTGATAATAAACGAGTAATAAACTTTGCAATTGAATTATTGAAAAGTTCAAGTTGGAAGACACGTAGAGCTGCAGTGAACTTACTGTTAAGAACTGGAAGTAAAGATTCATTAAATTCTCTAATTTCTTGTTTAAACGATGAAGACGTATATGTAAAAAGTTGGGCAGCTATGGCATTAGGAAAACTTAAAGATATAAATTCTATCGAACCGTTTATTCAATTATTAAAAGAAAATGACGATAAAATACGAATATCAGCGATTAAAGCATTAGGCGAAATTGGTAATAGAGAAGCTATTCAACCTTTAATTGAAGCATTAGGAGATGATAATTGGGATGTACGAAAGGAAATAGAGAATGCTCTTAATCAGATTGATCCAGATTGGATGAGTTCCTTATAAGAATTGATTATTAGAACAAGAATTTATTCTTAAAAAATATTAAATTTAAAATTAATACAATTTGATAATTTTTTGAATGATTTCCTCTAATTTGCTTAAAATATAAGATACTTTAGATTCCCTTTTAATAATTAATATCAAAAATGTATTATTATCACACTCAAAAATTAAAATAGTTTTTTCTTCTAATTCTGCAATGATTTTATTAATTTTTTGAGAACCTATTGCGCCACCTATCCCTACGGCACTTTCCAGAACAGAAGCACACATTGATACTAGTTCGTTACTTTTAACATTATTTCCTAAACTTTCTAATATAAGACCACCATCTCTATACGCAAAAATCGCTCCATCTAAATTTCCATTAGTTTTCAAATCATTTATAATTTGAAACAGCTCACTGCGATTCTCTAAATTAGAATTATTCATACTCTTCATTATTTAATGTAGTTCAGTTTTATAAATATGGACAATTAAATAAAACTAATTGATATTATATTATATATGGAAATCGCAAACTCAGAATCGAATCTTATAGATATAATTCAAGATTCTAATAAAAACTTCATAAAAAATGAATTATTACAATTTCTTAAAATTCCCAGCAATACTCTTAATCCTGAAGGTATAGAGGAAACTAAAAACTATATTATCTCCTATATCTCTGATTTTTCTGAAAATATTAATGTATATGAGGGGTTAATCAATCCAATTATCGTGGCAAAAGTAGAGGGAGAAATTAAGAAATATCTCTTAATTTACATGATGTACGATACTCAACCTATTAATAAAGAAAAAGAATGGATTAGCAGCCCATTTGGAGCAGAACTTAAGATTTTACCTCCACCTCTTAATAAATTGGGTGATTGTATTATAGCAAGGGGCGCATATAATTCCAAAACACCGTTATTATGTTTCTTGAATATTGTGAAAATCTTGAGAAAAAAGCAAAAACTACCAGTTTCTTTATTACTCTTATTTGATGGCGAAGAAGAAAAAGGCTCCCCTTCACTTCTAAAATTTCTTGAGAATAACACTCATAGAAATATGTTAAGGAATTGTACTGATGCCTACTATCCTTCAACAAAACAAGATATCAATGGAAATCTAATTTTAAAATTAGGCTATAAGGGTATTTTATCATTGACAATTAGAGTTTCCTCAAAAAATGCAGAACCACACTCAGCCTTTAGCAGTATGATTCCTAACCCTGCAAGCGATTTAGTCTCATTACTTAATACAATCTATTCGAATAATGAGTTTCAAATTGATAGTTTAAAAAAGCCATATATACTTACTGATGAGGAGCAATCTCTCATTGATTCGTTTATAGAAGTGATAGATATCGAAACAATTAAACAAAAAGCAGGTATAAAACAAGCAGTTGAAGATGATCCCTATAAAGCATTTGTTGGTTATCTATTTAATCCAACTTTTAATATTTCCACTTTGAAATCAGGATTTTTAGAAGAAGGCTCAAAAAATTATGTTCCTAATCAGGCTTTATGTAATGTTGATGTCAGGTTCGCTCATCATGTTGCAACTGAAGAAATCTTTAATGAAATTGAAGAGAAAGTAATCATTTTCTCCAAAAAAACTAAAAATCAGATTGAAATTACTAAGAATATAGGTTATGAAAGCTCGCGAGTTCAAAAAGATTCCCTCTTAGTAAGAAGTCTTAAAGGGAGTGCTAATGCTTTAGAAGTATCAACTGAATTATGGCCATTGAGTGCTGCTGCTGCTCCTTTGAGTAAAATTCAGAGAGAAATAGGATTGAATTTCATTACTGGAGGTTTAGGTATTGGAGGATTTGCTCATGCGGCTAATGAATTTATTCAATATGACTCAATTATCAATACAAGATTAGCTAATTATCATTTTCTAAAAAATTATTCTGAATTATTGAAAAAAAATTTAATCAAATAGTCCAGATAAACCTCTACTTTTTGCTTCTATTGCATCTTCAGGACACAGCTCCATACAGCATAAACAACTAATACACTTTTTCCTTAGAAATGTTGGATAGTTTCCTTTTTCAAATTCTATTGCTTCAGCAGGACAGTTTTGAGCACATTGACCACATTGAACACATTTTGTTTTCATTAAATTTGGAATTCTTTTCATTATTTTATATGCCATATGTCCGGTAATAAAACTAATGAAGCGAGTCATTGTTCTTCCTGGAACATTAAATTTTGGTGTAAATTTCTTTGCTTCATCTAGAGTCATTCCAACAACCTCAATATTGTCTAAGGTTCCAACTCCCAAATTTCTTTCGATAGAATTTTTCACGTGTGGAACGTTTTTTGCTTTAAGTTTCCCTATTTCTAACGCAATTACATCTAGTGCTAATTCATCTGTCCCTACCAGAATTAAATCCCATTTAGTCATTTTTCCAGCAGCAGGCCCCTTTGCTCCTTCCATAATCTCGTGCAAATCATAAACTGTTAGTCGGTTCGATTTATTTTTCACTATCCATGAGAAATTATCAGCTAGAACTTCCCCAAATTCATCTGCAGATTTACCTAATAAATGATATTTAGCTTTCAATCCTCCCGGAATAATACCCCAATAATTTTTTATGGCTCCTGTCATCGTAGCCTCTGCATGGCTTTTTAATTTCGGTAAATTTATTAAAATATCACAGTCTTTAATAGCTTTAGCAACTCGATATTCTTTCATACTAACAGCATCCTCAATTATTTCTATTACTGGTGGTTCACTTCCAAAATCAATCAGTTTTATTCCATGCTCCTCACAAACCTCAAACATACCAATTTCTTTAGCGATATCCGAAACAGATTTTCCCTGTTGTCCAGGAGAATCTCCAAGAAGGACATTATTCATCGAAATACCTTGTTCTTTTAGATATAAAATTACACCTTCAACAATACTTGATGGAGTACATGCATCTTTGCTTGCTCTTAGTAAATTAGGCTTTAAAAGTATTTGCTCCGAACTAGATATATTGAATGAAAGGTTTGGCTCAATTAACTTTATAGCTCCAAATACAGCTTTAGAGACAGAATCATAATCATTAACATTTACTATAGAAACTCTTGTAGACATGATTTATAGTAGTTCTAATTTTAGCTTTCTAAAATATTTCATTTTATAAATTGTAAAAAACATTTTAAATTTGAGATAATTACGAATCTAAAAACAAAAAATTAAAAATCTAATTTATTATAATTAATAAAAGTCGATCAAATATTTTTACCGACTAGTATTTTAACACCTATTTTGCTTACGTAAGAAGGATCGTTTAAAAAATAAAAACTTATTGATAGACTGGAGAAAATGTCAGAGCAGTCAAATTTTATGTTCAAAGTGATTTTTTTCGGGGATGGTGGAGTTGGAAAGACCACCTTAATTAACCGATATTTAACGGGAGTTTTCAAAAGCGATAGTGTTATAACTATTGGTGTGGACTTCCACGTAAAGAAGGTGAATATTGACGGGAAACGCGTAAGTTTACAAATCTGGGATTTTGCGGGAGAGGATAGGTTTAGATTTCTAATGCCTAGCTATGTGGTTGGCGCATCTGCAGGTGTTTTTATGTTCGATATAACTAGATACACAAGTCTTAAAAATTTTAATGAGTGGATTGAAATTTTTAAACAAGGTTATAAGGGGGAAAATCACCAAATACCTGTATTAATGGTTGGTAGCAAACTAGATCTTGAATATAAAAGAGCTGTATCTCGAGAAGAAGCATTTGAATTAGCTAAAAAGAATAATCTTTTTGGTTATCTTGAATGTTCCGCGAAAAGTGGAGAAAATGTGGAAGAAATATTTCAAGAAATAAGCCGTTTAATGATGATCAAAGCTGGAGTTTTATAACGGCAA
>JAEOTV010000244.1 GCA_016839635.1 Promethearchaeota archaeon
CATGTCGAGGCAGAAGTTTCACGTGGCATTCAGATAACGAATCGAAGCTGAATGAAGATTATTTTCAAAATATTTTAAAGAAATCCAAGGCCTTCTTTAAATCCTACTGGGGTGAAGAGATCGATAGTACTAATCCATATATTAATATTCCAATCCCAAGAATTTATGAACAAGTAGAGTACTATAAATCTATCGAAAATGAGTCAATATTACAAACAACCTTAAAGAAAAATCAAAATACTAAATATAAACAAATTACTGATCAGCTAGATACGACCTGGGTTTTTGATTCTAATTATAGTCATTTAAGAAACCTTGTCAATTCTGTTTTGATTTGGCTTAGTTGGAGTCCAGTAGGTTTACAATTATCTCATCTGAATTCTCAATGGATTTTTTCCATTGCTGCTTTGCTGATAATTGATTATCTCAATAGGGATCAATTGAATGACTTTGAAGAAAAACAAAATGCAATCCACCTCAACCATCTTGGATCCTACCTTGCAACTTCACTTCTTCCCTCTTTCTGGAAAAATATCAGACCTAAACTCAAAAATAAGCTTGTAGCTTCATTTAGTGATCAGGTTATTCATGTACTAAACGGATCAATCCCTCAGCAATCAATTCATGAATTTATGGACAAATAAATTAACTATGTATTTTGCTACTTATCATATCAAAAGTGTAGAAATTGAGGTACGGAACACAAGTAAACTATTAAAATAGTGAAAAAAAGCTGTATAACAAGAGAATTCGATTCGTATGAGTGAATTATTATGGCTGGAAGTCATGGAAGTCTTACTAAAGCAGGAAAAGTAAGAAATCAAACCCCAAAGGTTGAAGGAAGGAAAAGAAAAGGTGTCACACCAATCCTTCGCAATAAACGTAACTATTTCAAACGCATAGTAAAAGAAATGCCAGTAGGTCAACCAGAATATCGTCAGGAAAGAAGAGGTTAAAAATATCAGGTAATAACCTGAAGTTCTCCTGATTTAGAATTCTAAACGTCTTTTTTTCTTTGTAAAGGACTTTTTAATTATAAGGTGAAGCTCTTCTTATTGCAGTACAAAGAAGAAAACTACCCTATTAAGTTGAAGAAAAAAAATTCCTTTATTGTTTTACTCGATTACCGCATCGCTCACAAAACTTCGATTTAGGTGTAATTTGAGCTCCGCATTGTGTACAGAAACGAATTCCTGGTTGTTTCACTTTTGATCTTTCTTTTAAGGTATTTTTTTGTGCATAGTCTGACCAAGCTGATTTGTGGGGATTTTCTCCTTTTTCTTCAGCATATTTAAACCAAACAGAACTTTTTGTACGTTTTTTTTTCCTTTCTGCACCTCTACTTTTCACATTCATCATGCTTCCATATATCTTCTTTCAATAATAATTTAGTTAAATTAGCTAAAAAAGGTTTTCCATTACGGAATTCAGACAAAATAATAAAATCTCATCATCTAGCTTAGAATAAATGGATATATGATGTTAAAATATTATTATCGATCTATTATTGAATTTAATTTTTCTATTATTTTGATTAAGGACGTTTTACATCCTTACAATTGATTTTAACGGTTCTAGAAAATAGTGTTTTTTCCAAAACTTTCTTCAAAGAAGGACTTTGATTTTGATAATGGGTTTTTTCCCAGATATTTTTTCTCATCCGAATTATTTGGTGCGCTCAATGCTGAAAAACGTCATTACTGTTATCTCTGGCTCAGGAATCTCAAAACCTTCTGGAATCCCTACATTCAGAGGAAAAGATGGGTACTGGAAAAAATATAATCCTATGGAACTTGCTACACCACAAGCATTCGCACAAAATCCTCAATTAGTCTGGGAATGGTACTTTTACAGATTGGATCTAATTTCTAGATCAATACCAAACCTAGCTCATGAAATATTAGCAGAGTTAGAATCAAAAGGATATGATATTGAGATATTTACCCAAAATGTCGATAATCTTCATGAAAAAGCTGGTTCTACCAAGGTTTATCACCTCCATGGAGAGATATTCAAAAGAAGGTGTACAAATTGCAAAGCTATCTCGAAATGGGAGACAATTGACTTCAAAAATGAAAAAAAACCTCCCAAATGTGGTGAATGTAATTCTAGTTTAAGACCAGATGTTGTGTGGTTTAATGAGAATCTTAATTCAGACATCATTAATCGGTGCATGTTGCGATTAAGTAAAACGGATCATTTGCTTATTATTGGCACTTCTGGCTTAGTTTATCCAGTTGCAAATTTCCCTTTTATGGCAAAAGTAAAGAATGAGAAATTAATGATAGTAGAATTCAATATCGAAAATACACCATTATCAAA
>JAEOTV010000049.1 GCA_016839635.1 Promethearchaeota archaeon
CTCAAAGAGAAGCTGATCATCATGTACTGGACTACCCCATTCAAGATCATGGTAAGAGATCATTTGTTCGTCATTTCCTGCCCATCTGCATCGATTTACCATTTTGAACTAACCATATTTACTTTAACATTAAAGACTTAATGTTAAGAATCAAATTTACGATAAAAAGAATTCTAATATATAGAACATATTGACTTCTTATCATTATCTTGAAAATCTGGTCACATTCTACGATGAAAGAAAAAGAATATAAACTACTAGTATCTTACTTTCCTTAATGAGAGAACCTTGGAAAGATCTATTAGGCTTTTTTATTTTTCTAGGATTAAACTTTTTAGTCTTTTTTATTCGCACGTTAGCAATAACATCCTATCAAATATTAATTACAAATGTATTATTCACTATGTCCACTATCATGAGCTTTTTGATTTTTGTCACTTTCTTACATAATTTATTCAAAAGAGATTTAGAATTAAAGTATTGGGAAAAGTGGAAAATAAAACATGCTGAAGAACTTGTAAATGATCCATTACCAGAAGGATTTGGGGAGAGAAAACAAAAAAATTTAGAACTAAAAGTATAAGGAAAGTTAATTTATTAATAATTACTAATAATATATGTTGTAGATATGAAAGAAACATACCAAAGTTTAATCGCTACAGTGAGTTTGCTTCTTATAGGGTTTTTAATGATCTTAATCGGTCATATACGTGGTACTTATTATAGTGTAGTTATATTTTCATATATAAGTGCGATCTTCTTTCTTTTGAGTTTCATTTTATTTCTTACTTTTCTACATAGTATATTTCATAAGGATTTTAAAGTTCATAAACCAAAGCCCGAAATGAGACCCGAAGATGTAGAGAGATGGGATAAAATTTAATATTATTGTTTTCCTAATTTTTCCTTATCAATAATTTAAAGTTTCATTATGAATTTGAGAGATCCAAAATTGACGATTCTGCAATTTAATGAGTATATTAATAACCAAGATATGAAAGGAAGACTCAGATGAAAATAGGAAGAAATTAGGTATAAGACAGTCAATTAAGTACCAATTAAAAAAATAGATAAATGTAAAAATAATTTGAATTTAATGTTTAATCTGTATGAGCAGATATAATTAAATCAGCAAAAAGCTTCATGTCATTAAGTAGCATGTTTAATTTATCTTGGGACTCTCTATCGAGTTCTCCAGATTTCATAACAAGTACAGAAATGATATACTTGAAGATATGAAGCTCAACTTCTTTGCCATCGTCATCTCTACCCCAAAATTTACTGGAATCTGCCATAAAGATATTTTCTCGGACTGTATTACAAGCATTTATAAAATCTCTTAAATCTCCTCGTAATGTTAAGCCACTACTAACACCTTGAACATTATGGACTATAACATTACCTGATATATCAGCGATAATTACTTTAGCCTTAATCTCATCAAGTTGTTTTTCTGCTTTTTCTACATGGGCCTTTAATTCTGCGTATTCTGATATTAAGACATCTCTGAATACTTTAGCTAGTTTATCCTGTTCATAAATGCTTGTAAGCATATAGTCAAAATCGTAGTCTTTAAATAAATCTAAAAACATATCCTTTGCTTTCTTAACGTTTGTATCAAGGAGCTCTTTCTGAAAATTTTCAACATCATACTTATGTAAAAATAAGAAGATCTTTGGTTTTTCATTCATCTTACGATATATATCTAGTAGATTTACAAAATAGTCCTTTGCTTCTTGAAATGTATTTGGGTCATGCAAATCGACTATAGGTATAAGAATATCTGTTCCACGAAAGACTTCTGGCTTTTCGGCATACTCTTTTCGAAATTCCTCCTGCCCTCCGAAATCAAAGATCCCTACTTGTAATCCTAGAAATGGGTGTCGCCTAGTTTCATAAAGTATTGTTGGTGCTAAACCTTTTGTATCTTCTGGGCGTTTTGCGGCAAAAGCAACAGAATAGACACTTGTCTTACCACATCCACTTAGTCCAACTAAACTGATTTTCATTTTTGACTTTCCTTTTTTTAATGGTTTTTATAATAATTTATTTCATTTAACTTTTTTAATAAAATTTAATTTAGATTTTTATTCTTTTGGTGCTATTTTGAGTGTTCTGGAAAAAATCTTTCCAAACGCTTCAGTTGAAGCTTCAACCAATATGTTAGCTTTTATAGGTTCACCTTCTGGTATATCCAATGGATAACCAATTTCAATTGTTTCAAATGGGAATATTTCTCTTATTGTTGTTATCCAAGGGCTTTTTTCAAAAAGTTCTTCAATACTAACTATTCTAATTTTCATATTCTCTAAGACATAACCTATTGTATTTGTCAATGAAATGTTTAATATTTTGTCATCTTCATTTAGGTTTTTAGTAACACTTAAGAATTTTCTTGCTCCTAATGTAGGTGTAAGTCCTGCTTGTTCTGCTTCTGGCTTTGTTTCAATTCTTGGTTCTTCTTTTTCTTCAGAATCTCGTACAATAAAGACTTTTCTTTTTTGTATAGTGTATTGCGAAACTTTTTTGAGTTTTGCCAAAAACAACACAGCATTCAAATTTATAGCATTAAAAGGTTCTATTTTTAGATAACCCTTTTCAGCAGCGTCTTCCATAATTTCAGATCCTATACCACTTCTAGAAAATACCGTATTCTTATTTGCTCCACTTCCAACAGATCCAACAGAGATATCAGCATTTTCAGCGGTTAGATCTGTACAAAAATTACAGCTCGAGGACTTAAATTTATCTAGTTGTTTAATAGTATATGATTTCACAGGTTCTCCTTGTGGATCATAATATAAGTGGAATTTTCCCTTATTTATATCCATTTTTTGAACTTTTGACAAATCTATACCTTCCTTCTCGAAGAATGGATAGATAGCTTCAGGGGCAAATGAATCCATACAAAATAATCCAATTTTAAGTACATGGACTCTCATAAAATATTTCAACATGCCAGTTGGGCTATCGAACATCTTTGCAACAGCGTCAATATTACATGGAGTACCCACAAATGCAATAGATCTAAAATCTTGTCTAACTGCATCCATAAGAGCTTCAACTGTTTGAGAATGGCTATAAATAGAGCCTGAAGACTTGATAGCATCGTCTTTACTCGTAATGATTTGAGCTACTGGATGCCATGGTTGATTTGGATTTTTCATTGTCACTACGGCAGCATCGATTAAATGCTCATCAAATAAATAGCAGAGTAGACTTGTTACTGTTCCACCATCTTGACCCCCTATCACTTCAGGAATGTTTGTATTTGCTACATACCCCGTCTTAAACTCTCCCATCAGTTGATAAGGATCCGTTATTGTTCTTGGACATTGATTATAACATATACCACATCCAGTACATTTACCTATTAATTTCGGTTGTGCAACTAATTCATCCCACTCTAAGACTGGACAGACAGCAGCACAAGTAGCACATTCAGTACATATTCCAGTACGAACGATCTCTTTCATTAGCATACCAAAAGAATCCTTTTTTCCCTCCAATTTCTTTTGAATATAATCAAAAGAATATGCATATGGAGTTTCGGTTTGATCTGATTTCTCTTCAGTCATGATTTTTAATAGAAACGCTAAATTGATTATTAAATAAATGAAAGTTCAATTAAGTAAAATAGGCTTTGAAAAAAAATATTATTAAATTGAGGATGAATAAACTAGCTCTTTTAGAAAAATAAGTCAAAAAAGTCAAACTATAATATATTGCATATAATCTAAGAATTATCTAATTCAAGCCTTTCCTCAATTTTTTTAATCGCATTTGAAGCATAAATTCGCACAACTCTATGGAAATCATTAACTCTTGTGATTAATGCGTCAAGAGCAGGCTCGCTGCCAAAATTTTCTAATAGCTTTATTAAACTAAGTTTTACTTTATAATTTTCACTTTCTTTTGTTCGTAAGATATCTGTAAGAATTGCTATATTTTTATTTAATGTTCTTCTTAAATTTTGCGTATCTCCTGTATTTCTGTACCAATTATTTTGAAATATATTATAGATCGCATCAATTGTTACTTTTTTTATTAGCCAATAAACATTTTCATCTTCTAATATATTAAGCATATCTTCTAACGGTATTATGCTACCTATTTTCCCTAAAGCGATAATTGTATTCTTTTTTACATCTAGATTCTTTAATTTCAATAATTTACATAGGGGATTAACAAATTCTTCTTTCCCAATTTCTCCTAAGAGAAAGGCAACACTTTCTCTAACTGTATTATTTTCTTTGTTTAAAGAATTATATAAATATTCATATGATGTATTTGGATTACTTTGATAAATTTTTTTTATTGCATCTAATATATAAAACTTCATATCTAAATCAGTGTATTCGAAGCTTATATCTTCAATATCTAGAACATCTAAAAGTTCAGTTACAACTGATAAATCTCCAATCTCTCCTAAAGCTTCAATGGCTGCTATGCTTACTTCATTATAGATATTATCTAAATTAGAAATTAACAACTCTACTGCATCCTTGAGTTTTAACCTCCCACATAACAAAACAGCATTTTTCTTAACTATGAAATCATCAATCAATAACAATTTGAGTATATCCTTTTGGACCTCTTTTCCTAAAATTGTTAAAATTGTAATAACAGAATCCATTAAACGGGAATCTTCTTCTTTTAAAATACTAGTAACTACGTTTAAAATCTCATTTTTATTTTTAATTAAATTGGATAAAAGTTCAGGGTATTTTGCTTTAAGATAACTTTTATCTTCAAAAGAAACATTAATGCTCGAGAGTTCATACCCAATTAGTTTTATTAATTCAGCTCTATGAATCTTTGATAACTTCTTATTTTTTAATGAGTCTAATAACAAACTTATTAGTTTTTCAGGATCTAAACTTAATAATTCAATTGAGACATATTCTTTAATTGAATTATAGACATCATCTAATTCCTTTATAAAAATTCTTATCTCAGGATCTTCAAATCTAGTTTTTTTTATGGCTTTTAAAGTAGATAATTTTATATCTTTGTTAACAGGTTCTTGCTCTAATACCCATTTTAATGGTTTCAACGCTTTTTGATGTTTTATTCTACCTAAAGCTTTTGCTGCTTCACATTTTATCTCAATTGTATCATCAGAAATAAGGAGATTCTCAAACGTTTCATAACACTCATTCTTTAATTTTAATGAATTAGTACTGATTAATCCTAAATATTTAATTGCCTCTTTTCGTTTAATATTATCTTTTTCTTTTTCTATAATTTCAGTTAACATATTGGCTGAGTTTTCTAGTCCAAATTCTTCACTTCTCTGGTATATTTCCTGAGGATGAATTTTTACTTTTAGCATAGACTTTTGTTGAAAATCCGCTTTTAAAAAATATAACTTCTTTTCTGTTTAATTATCAATTATTGATCACTAATTATAAAAATTTTTCTCAGATCAAACATAAAGTAAGTAATTATATATCAGAAAAAGTAAAAGTAACCAGTAATGATAAAAATCCAAAAGAGAATTTCGGATCACTACTAAATTCTAATTATATATTAAACCGAATGAGACACTGTATATTTTGCACTGAGATTTTTAATAAACTTTTGGCAAATATTTTTTAATAAAAATAGATAATGAATAGTACTATGACATTGCGACAATCAATTAATAAGGCTAGAGCTAGATTTTACAATGTGGTCACTAACTACAATTTTGTCAAGAAAACTTCTCTCATTGTAATAGCAGTCTATCTTTCCCTTCTTCTAGTTGCAGTTATTATAGCAGCAATATGGGGTCCTTATGGCTATACGATTTGGACACGTATGATTTCAGATTTAGGGGGTAGTAATTATACTCCAATACCAATCTTATTCGATATTGCTTGTGTATTTGCAGGAATTATGACCATCCCATTAACATTTTACACTGAAAATTTATTTGCTCCGTTACCAAAAAGGAAGAATTTACGAGAGCAACATTTTTCTCGCCTGAGATTTAGATTAGGGAGTAATGCATTTTTCTTCAGCTTAATGGGAAACATTGGTTATATTTTTGTGGGGATTTTTAGCGAAGATCGGAATTATCCATTATTAGATTTCGCTAGTTATCATGATGTTTTCTCATTTTTCTCATTTACAGGATTTGCATTAGGAGCTTTCTTTATCGGAATGATAATTGTACTCTATAAGACTGAAATTCCAAAATTATTTGGATTTTACGGTATATTTGGTCCTCCAAGTATGCTATTTGCTTTCCTATTTACGATGGAAGCATTATGGGAATGGATTTTATTATTCTCGATTCTCTTATGGATCATACCTCTTACACTTATGATGATGCGAAAACCAGAATTAAGACCAATTTAAAATACAAAATCTCTTTTTTTTATAAAACCTTTTTTTTTTCCAAGAAAAAGAATATCTAAAATACATCATATTTATATTAACTTGAATCAAATATGATTTATCAAATTATTAAATGAACACTATTATGACAATTCGTAAATCAATCAATAAAATCAGGGCAAAATTGTATAATTTTGCGACAAACTTTAATGTTGTGAAAATCTCTGCTATGGGTGTTATGTTCGGATATATAATGTTGCTTATAATAGGAGTTATCGTAGCAGCTTTACTTGATCCCGATGGATATACTATCTGGGAGAACTGGATTTCCGATCTTGGTTCAATAAATGATACGCCTGCACCATACTTATATGATATTGCATGTATTGTAGCTGGTTCTATGACTATTCCTCTTACATTCTATATGGAAAATTTACTTGCTCCATTGCCTAAGAGAACAAAATTAAGAGGCGAACATTATTCTCGATTACGATTTCGATTAAGCAGTTTTGCTTTCCTGTTTAGTATTATGGGGAATTTTGCCTATATTGGGGTAGGAATCTTTAGTGCGGATCGTGATTATGATTTCTTATCAGTTTTAGGAATGGGACCACATGGACTTATGTCATTTCTCGCTTTTGGTGGATTTACTTTTGCAGCTTTCTTCATGGGGTGGTTGATAGTGCTTTATGACACGAAAATTCCGAAAATTTTAGGAATATATGGAATATTCGGACCATTAATTATTACTATTTTGAATTTAATAGATAGTACTCCATTATTAGAATGGATGTTACTCTTCTCGATATTAATCTGGATAATCCCTCTTTC
>JAEOTV010000071.1 GCA_016839635.1 Promethearchaeota archaeon
AGATGCTTTTATTGGCCTCCTAAGAAAAGAGACCGGAGAATTAATTTTTAAGACATTACCTGTCGAGCTTTTTCAAGGTGAAAACTGGGAAAACAAGAAACCCTTGGAAGTTACTGTTGATCTTGTACGTGAGGGATTAAAAGAATTAAATTTCCAACGTCAAACTGAAAAAGTAGAACTTTGCAGGGGCAATATTTTTGATAAAGTAAGGAATTATTTTATAGAAGAAGGTATAAATTATGAAGATGCTGTAGTTGAGGGAAAATTACAGGATGCTGTAGAAGGAAAATTTATTATGCATCTTCGAAATGATATAGGAGTGAGATCAAGACAATTATCTACCAAAAGTGGGGCCAAGCGCTTCTTTATATTGTTTAACTGGGTTACTTATGATTTTTTTAAACGAGAGAAATTTATAAAATCGGGATTTAAAAAATGGAATACAGTATGGCGGGATCGAGCAATTGAAAAATACAATAATAATAAAGAATTTAAAAAGAAGAAAAACACTAATCCTTAGCATTATTTGCTTATAGAATTAGTTTACTACCTTAATTTTATCTTATTTTGAGTTTTTTTCTAATATATAGATTTCTAGATAAAGATTTTTTAATCCAAATTTGTTCCACAATTCTTACAGACTTTGTCTTTAACTGAGTTCTTATCATATCCACAAGCAAAACATATTTTATTTTTCAAATCTTCTGATCGCTCAAAATCAACTCTTTCTGGTGGTTTTGAGCCTTCTTCTGAACTTCCTTGCTTTTTTGCTTTAAAATAATCGCTATCTAAAGCTTTGTCAAGTTGTTTTTTCATAAAATCTTTATCATGTGGTGTGATTATTTCAAAATCTTCAGAAGTTTGAATTTCTTTAAATCCTTTAGGCAAATTTTTAAGATCAGATTCTTCAATAATTTTCGTATTACTGTCTGTATTTGAGCGTATATCTGTTATTTCACTACTTTCTTGTCCATGAACATCCTCATCCTCACCCTCACCCTGAATTGTTTCAGATGATGTTTCTATACATGAAAATTCTTGCGGAGGTTCAACATTGTCAATGTATAATTCTTCTTCTAATTGATCTGATTTTAAAATTCTTACGTGTTCAAAAATTCCTTTTGTTCGATTCATAAGCATGTTTCTAAAAGATGCTTCTAGTTTAGGATTTTTCGATAAACTGATTGTCATCTCAGAAATTTCTAACCATAGCTTTATAGCTAAATTTATTTCTCCAGTTTTCTCATATCTTTTTGCTGTTGCAATCCTACCTGCTAACTCTTTATTAAATTGTGTAATATCCATTGTGGAATCTTTTTTTTTCTTATTTGAAATACAATGTTTACAAATAAATTCTAATATAAAATCTTTGTTCGAATGTTGATACAAAATTTAATATTTACAATAACTATTAGTTATATAACATTATAATATGTCTCTGAGAACTTAACAACTTAAAAGCAATTAATTTATGTCAATTAATCCTTTTTCTTCAAATGAGATAACCAATTTAAGAGAATTCATAGAAAAAAATGGATGGAGATTAGAAGGTACGATTGAGAATTATCTTCGATATAGTCTTAAAAAAAAGAAATTAGTTCTTTTTACAATTAAATTTCCAATAACTTTCCCTGTAAGAATTAATATTCCTTTTGAAGTAGTTAATTTCCGTCTTTCAATAGCTTTTCAATTTTGGAATTTAAATCAAGATATATTTATTCTAATACTTTATCTGATGAAAGCTCTTAGGAATTTGGCATTATCATTAACATTAGAACATAAATTCCCATTAGATGGAAAAAAGCAACAACTTGGAGATTTATTAAATTTAGTAATTCCAGAACTGATAAGAAATGAAAATGAGAGTACCTGGTTAAATCGTATAAGAATTTCATTGATGACTAAAAGAGATAAATTAGTAGATTATTCCCCTCAAGATTTAAAAAAATTAATAAATTGTCTACAGCATCTCGGATTAAAACCAAGCTTTAAAACACCTTGGGATTTGAAATATGGAATTCCAAAAAATAGAACCTCTGAAACCCTTTTTTTTTCAAATGATGGAAACTATGATGAATTTTTTATTTTAGAGAAAGGGTATTTTACGTATTTTAAAGATATTGAATATAATAAATTTTATCTCAGAAGTTTTTTTGATAGTTATACTCCATATATACTCTCTAAATTATTTAATGATAATCCAGAATTCAAACTGGAGGAATTCGTAGAAAATTGGGTTAAATTTTCACGTCAATTATTAAATTCTTTAATAGAAATTCTAAAAACGAGAGAAATCAACCTAAATGAATTTATTCAATTTCGTCCAGAAAAAGAACTTTTGTACAATCTACATAATTTTGTAGAAGATCAAAACAACTTTCCCTTTTCTGCTTTAAATTATGAAGGCTCCACAACAAGAGAACTGTTTTCAATTGATTTGGATCTATTTAATAATCCTCCAGCCAATTTTGAAGTAATAGAATCTATGAATCAATACAAGGAAGCGGAAGAATTAATAAAAAACTATAGATTTGAAGAAGCAGCTAAACTTCTAAATGACTTATTAATTGTTTTTAATAAAAATCAGCAAAGAAAAGTTGTTATATCAATCCTTCTTAAATTAACAAAGATCGCTTCACTCCTAAATCATGATGATATCGCTATTAACTATTTGCAGAATGCATTAGGTGTTGCAAAATCTGGAGAAATCCCTGTAGATTTGATAATTAAAGTTCACTACAAATTAGGAGTAATCTATTATAAAAGAAAGCATTTTGAAAAGGCATCTAATCATTTTAATATCATAATTAATTTTCTAGAAAAAGAAGAAATTTCCCTCAATAAAGAAGTACTTCTAGGTTTAGCAAACCTATATATCGGCTTAGTATTTTTAGAACAAAATAAGATTGAGGAATCTAAACTTTCCTTCAAAAATGCGTGGCTCATTGGAAACACCCAGTTAAAAGTTAAAATAAAATATTTTCTTCTTCGTGGTACTTATTATAAAATCCATGGGAATTTATCTCTTACTCAAAAATATCTTAAAGGTGGAATAGACAATGTAGACTTAGATTTTGATAATGAAGAGATTGTTAAACCTTTAATGGATTTAATTCTTGAACTATCTGAATTCTATATTCATTACAAAAAAGATGGAAGAAGAGCTTACAACCTATTGAAGAATCTGGAAAAACAAATAAGATTAAAAGAAATTAGTAACATGAAAAGAGCAATACGCTGGAATTTACTTATGAGTGATTACTATATTACATTTGAACTTGATCGTGAAAAATCTCAGTTTTATTTAAAACAAAGTCAAAAGATAAAAAATCAACTTCGAACTATAGGAGTAG
>JAEOTV010000245.1 GCA_016839635.1 Promethearchaeota archaeon
TTATTATTCCTTGCATTAGGCATTGCAAGAATTTTCTTTCAAATTCATTATTTTTACGTTCCGACACTTGAAGGCACAATGAGTAATTTGAACCTTATTGTAGTTTTTCTTATATTCTATGTTTTTGCAACTTTTTTCACTTGGATTGGGATCATAAATTTATTGGGTTGGGTAGGGCTTCTAGCATTTCGTGCTGATAGCAAGTTTTTTAAGAAACACAGAGAGAAAAGAGTCCAAAAAGTATCAAAAGAAGACTTAATACATCAAGTAGAGGTCCTTCAGAAGGAAATTGAAATATTAGAATCAAGAAAACCTGGTGAAAAACAAGAAACTCCCGAGAAAAAAGAAGAATTTGATTCAGAAGCAACCAAAACAATTACCGATTTTAAGAAACAAAAACTGGCAACTCTTAAAAAAGAAACTAAAGAACCAGGTAAAGATAAACTCGTAATTGCTATTAGGTTATTAATAAGTTTAGGCATTCTAGCGGTTGTTTTACCGATTCTTCTAGGGCCTATAATTGGTCCTGATAGTTATGCGAGCTCATTGATGGATCCTACTTTACTTGATCGCTATGGTGTATTTATAGAATATGAAGATTATATAATACTTGGGGCATGGCGTTATCCTGTTGGTAGATTCCTGTTGAATTTTGTACTTTTACCTATTTGTATTGTGCTTGTTCCATTCTATTTTCTATACTTAGCGAAAAAGAATACGGGAATCAAAAGAACTTCATATCTGTTAAACTTTCTTGGATTTATTTTATACGTGGCTGCTAGAGTCGCACAAGGAATATTCAGTGCAATTGACTTATATGTTCTGGAGGCAATTCTTCCTCCCATCTTAATTTTAGTCTCTTTAATTACCATTTACTGGGCAAATCATTACCCAGAATTATCAATAGAGAAGTGATATATTATGAAACAAAATTATAAAATAATTATTCTTAGTTTTTGCCTCCTTTCGTCTATTCTATTAAATTTTATCAACATTGATTTTGCTACTGATCAGGATCTTTCAAATAGAACCTATGAAACTTTCGATACAGACAATTTACTCAACTCATACACACCAGTTGCTCCGTTTTTTATAGATGATAGCGATCCTATCCATAGTTGGAATTATTACAAAACCAATTATGGATGGTGTACTGGTACGGGTACTCTGGCAGATCCCTATGTCATCGATGATATATCAATTGGAGGTGGTGGTTCAGAAACTTGTCTCGAAGTTCGATGGACTTCTCCTGGTACCTACTGGACGATTCAAAATTCATATTTCGCTGATACGGGAGTATCCAGCGCTGGTATTTATGTAGGTTCATCTACAAATGGAGATATATTAAGTTGTATCTTTTATGATTGTTATTTTGGAATAAGTGTAGAGGTAAACAGTCATAATATGTATATCTATAATAATACTGTGACCGATGGACTTTGGGGTATAAATATCCAAGGTAGTGATAATGCCGAATTAGTAGACAATACTGTTCTTAGATGTCAAAACCAAGGGATAGCTATAGAAGACAGTGCATCTTGTAAGATTATTGGAAACACTGTCAATGAAACAACAGGAAAGACCATCCCTGCTGATATTGAAATGGGTATTTGGGTGGCTGGGAGTATTAACATTGAAGTAATAAATAACACATGCTATAACAATGATAAAGACGGAATTATGATTGTTGAATGCGATTCTGCTACAGTTTCGGGAAATATCGCTAATGATAATGGTGACAGTGGTATTAGAATCTTAGATTGCGATAATTGTGATATTATCGAAAATACGGTAAATGATAATACTGAATTTGGTATTTTTGAACATGATAACTGTATCAATAATATCTATCAAAATAACACCTGTAATACAGTGTGGGGTTTTTCTCCTTTCGTAATTGATGGTACTGGTGGTGGTGATTTTACCTGGGCAGAAGCTGTTGATGAGAGAGATTGGTGTAGTGGAGCGGGAACTTTTGGTGATCCATATGTCATAGAGGCTCTCGCAGTAGATGGTGGAACTTCGGAGAATTGTATTGAGATTAGGAACTCCAACGCTTATTTTATAATCAATGGTAGCATATTTTCCAATGGGATATATGGAATTAAATTGGATAATACAGATAATGGGCAAATAATCAATAATACTGTAAAAAATTGTGTGAGTAGTGAAATATGGCTAGAATATAGTTCTGATAATAAAATTTTAAAAAATATTGTAGATTCGAGTAGTAATTATGCGATTTACTTGGAATACAGTGATCAAAACAATGTTTCACTAAATATAATAACAGGAAATGCTCACTGTATCTATGAAATAAATAGCGTCAATAATATCATCGAGAATAATGTCTGTAACATAGATATTATCATCACTATAAATTCACCAACCACAATGCAACTTACAGGGTCATTAGCACCAGATTTTGATATCTCATTAAGTATTATTGATCCTAATACTACATGGTATTCTGTAGATGGAGGGATAACAAATAAAACATTTACAGGGTTAACAGGAACTATAGATCAAATTGAATGGAATGGTCAAGGCGCTGGATTGGTTACTATTAGGTTCTATGCGAATAATTCAATGAATCAAATTAGTTTTTCAGACGTGATTGTACAGAAGGATCTAAGCGGCCCAATTATTACAATCAATTCTCCAAGTCCTAATGATATTTTCAACGGTACTGCTCCATTTTTTGATGTTGACATATCAGGACCAGCATTAGATTCTTATTGGTATACTATAGATGGTGGTTTAAATAATTACACGTTCACACCACCCACTGGACAAATCAATCAAGGAGCGTGGGATTTAGCAATTGATGGGAATGTTACTATCAGATTCTATGCTAATACTTCTATAGGTAATTTAAATTATCAGGAAGTAACAGTTATTAGAGATACTAGAGCACCCTTAATAACAATAAATTCACCTTCTCATTATGATGTTTTCGGATTAAATGCTCCCTCCTATTCTATTAGTATCAATGAACCAAATCTAGATGCTATATGGTACTCATTAGATGGCGGAACAACTAATACAACCATTACGGAAACAACAGGCATTATCAATCAAACTATTTGGGAAGGCTTTATGAATGAAAGTGTTACAATTAGCTTCTACGCCTCTGATGAACTTGGTCGTGTCAACACTACAGAAGTCTCTGTATGGAAAGATATAATTAAACCAGTAATTACAATCCATTCACCATTCCCAAATGAACTCTTTGGATTTACACCACCAACATTCAATATCTCAATAGATGAAGCCAATCCAGGTACCACTTGCTATAATTTAATAGGTGACCCTTTAAACTATACTTTTATGGGATTACTAGGAAATATATCCCTAGTGTCATGGAATCTTTTTTCAAATGGAACTTTAACGATTAGATTCTATGCAACAGATGCTGCAGGTAATGTGGGCTTTACAGACATCCTTATTAGGAAGGATATTATTGATCCAGTCATTACAATCCATTCACCACTTATGAACGATTATTATTCGGTAACAGCCCCCACATTTAATATTTCAATAAATGAACCCCATCTAAATACAACCTGGTATAACGTAATTGGTGTCCCGGTAGACTTTCCGGTTGTTGGAACGACAGGAAATATAACCCAGTGGGCATGGGATGCTCTTGGAAATGGAGGTGTAACTATCAGATTCTATGCCACAGATTATGCGGGTAATATGGGATTTACAGATGTAGGTCTTACTAAGGATACCATAAACCCAATAGTTACAGTTGATGAACCCCTCTCAGGTGAAGTTTTTGGAGACAGAGCTCCAGCTTATAACATCTCTGTAGAAGAACAATTTTTTAATAGAACTTGGTATAAGATAATCGGAGAAACATTAAATTATACTTTTACAGGTATAACAGCTGGATTCTGGGGGACATTAGATCAATCAGGATGGGACTTATTTTGGAACGAGACTCTAACTATTAGATTTTATGCAAGTGATGAAGCCGGAAATGTAGGGTTTAAGGATGCGGTGATTAATAAAGACATTTATACTGAACTGATTTTCGAGATAATATATCCAGAACAAGATGCAGAGTATGGAAGAATACCCCCATCGTATAATCTCTATGTCAGTATTCTGAACATTAGTGAAATGTGGTATACTCTCGATAACGGAAAAATGAATATACCGTTTACAGATCTTCAGGGAGTAATAAATGATTCAGTATGGATGGATGCTCCAAACGGTACGGTCACTATCAAATTCTACGTAAAAGATGATTCTGATAATGTATATATCCGAGAAGTCGATGTGATCAAAACTGGAATTGTTACAGTTTATAGAGAAATAAACCAAGTCGTAGAATTCTTATTATTTCTATTTGGATTTCCAAATATAATACTAACTCTAGGATGCTCTATAGGTGTAGGAGCTGGTGGATATTTTATAGTAAAGAAGGAAAAGGATCCTAATTTCTCCTTATTGAAAAAGAAGAAGAAAGGACCGATGAAATAATAAATAAAAATATTTTTTTTTTTTTTTCTGATTTTTGAATAATTTAAAAAATATCGAACATATATTAATAAGATATATTTTTAAAAAAAAATGAAGTGAATCCAATTGAATAATATGAAATTTAAAATTTCATTTCTAACCTTTGGAGTTATTCTTGCATTAGTAAGTTTTTCAATCTTAATGCATGATAATAATGCCTTGACAATCGGGGGAAATCAAAACAAGTCGAATACAAATCAACTAAAAAATTCGGGTTACTGGGTACTCTCAGGTATAAGTATCAATGGAAGTGCATCTGGTGTGGGAGCTCATAACTGGACCTGGGCAGAAAATCAACCATGGTGCAGTGGTTCGGGTACGTTCCACGATCCTTATGTTATAGAAAATGTTACCATCGATGGTGCCTGGACAGGTTCTTGTATTGATATTAGTAATTCTATTGTTTATTTTGAAATCTATAATTGCACACTCTACAATTCAGGTTATGGTGGCCCTCCCAATAATGATGCTGGTATCTGGTTCTATAATGTAACTAAAGGAACATTAATTGAGAATTACTGTCATGATAATGCCTATGCGGGAATTCATATTATCTATAGTGATAATAACACTATTATAGATAATGTTTTAAATGATAATTTTGATCCGGGGCTAAAATTAAGACAAAGTCATAATAACATCGTCTCAGGTAATAATGCTACATATAACGATTTTGGGATAACATTAGATCATAGTAATTATAATGACGTCTATGACAACCATGTAGAGAACATCGCTTGGTATGGGATTTATTTAGGAACTAGTCATGATAACACTGTTTTTAGAAATACTGCAAGGAATTGTAATGCATCGGGACTTGGTACGACACTAAGTAATAATAATGGCTTCCACAATAATACTTGTGAAGAAAATCTTGCTGATGGAATAAATTTATATTCAAGCCATTGCACTGACATTATCGATAATACCTTCACTGATAATAGCGGTAGTGGTATCAATCTATTTAGTAGTAACGGTAGCACTATTTCGGATAATAATATCATTTGGAATGGGCTAGAAGGTATTATACTTGATAGTAGTAACGACTCAATAGTAGTTAATAACGATCTCTTAAATAATATGGGATGCATAACCGAAATTAATTGTGAGAATAATATTTTTGAAAATAATACTTGTGTCATAGCTGATACTGTAGATCCTGTGCTTACATTATACGCCCCTTATGACACTGAATTATTCGGTAATGTAGCGCCTACATATAATATTACGATTGTTGAAGACAATTTCAATGCTAGTTGGTATGTTTTGGATGATGGAATATCAAGTCTGACGCATCCTTTTAGCTCTCCTACAGGTATGATTGATCAGACTTTATGGGACGCTATGCAGGATGGTACTATTAGTCTTAGTTTTAATGCTAATGATACTTCTGGAAAGATAGGAACCGTTTCTGTAAATGTTAGTAAAGATACTACTGCACCTGTGATAACTATCATTTCACCCGCAGAAAATGATGAATTCGGAACTACTGCACCCACCTTTTCGATTACTATCGTTGAAGTGAATTTCAATACAAGTTGGTACACTATGGATGGAGGTATAACAATTATACCCTTTTCAGGAATCACCGGAACATTCGATCAAGATACATGGGACAGCATGGCGGATGGGAATTACACGCTTACATTTTATGCAAATGACTTTACAGGTAATGTCGGTTCGGAGAATGTCAAAATTATAAAAGATACAACCCCCCCTGATGATGGAAATGGTGGAACTCCTCCAATAGGAGGGTATGAGATTAGTCTCTTAATTTGCATATTTGGAATTGCATCTTTTATTTTAGCAAAAAAAAAGTTTAAATAAAATTTTACTTATTTTTTTTTTTAATCTGAAGTTCTATCATTTCAAAAAGATTGAGATTAGCATATCTTTAAAGTTAGTGTTCTTTTAATAACTTATTTTAACAGAAAATCAATGATTATTCCACTATATCAAGATTTAATTTTTTACGATATCCAGAGTATCGACATAAAATACTAAGACATTTAGTTATCTCATCCCACATACTAAAAATAGGGATATCATGCTCAATGAATTTTTGCATCCAAGGATATCTATAAGGGTAAGGTCCAGCAAAAAACACAGGAACTGAAAATTTTTTCATTAATTTTTTTATAGATTTTAGAACTATATTTTCAAAAATATCTCTCATACTTTCCATGTTTTCATCAAATTTCATACCCGATTTTTCTATAGTATTCATTATATCATCAAAATCATAGACTCCAAACACTATAACAGCATCTACTTCATTAGATTTCATTAGCAACTTTGGAA
>JAEOTV010000072.1 GCA_016839635.1 Promethearchaeota archaeon
AGTTCTGTATGTGGTTTTAGTTTATTATTTTCAATATTTTTGTTTTTATTTCTAATTCTATGCTTCTCACGAGAAATAAAGAGGTAAAATAGAGGAAGATATAACCCAATAAAGCCGATCATTAAAATATTAAATGGAAAAACTAAGAATTCTTTATGAACAAGGTTTAAGATTTTTGTCAATATGAGATTAACTGTTAGTGATATTACTAAGACTATCCCATTTGCTAAATTATTGATAAATGCCGCTTTCTCATTATTTCTTCTCGCTAAATAAGTGATATACAAAAGAATAAATCCATAGATATAGAGTGCGCAAATAATTATTATCGAAAAAATATTCAATAACGACCAAACTCTTGAAATTTTAATACTTAAAGGTTTTATTTTTTTTAATGTTTACTTGAAGAATAGAGAGTTGAAATAATAAAAAAAAAGAGAAAAATTACCTAAAATTGAGATTCATCAATAAGAGGCATTTCTTCCGAAGCTAATGTTTTTTGAATTTCGTGTGTAGGAAGTTCATAATCCTTTAAATTTCCAGTCATATATTCCTTATAAGCTAACAAATCAAAAAATCCATGCCCACTAAGATTGAATAGAATGACTTTCTTTTCATTGTTTTCTTTAGCTATCAATGCTTGATCAATTGTTTCTTTTACTGCATGTGCTGCTTCCGGTGCAGGCAGTATTCCTTCAGCCTTAGCGAATTGAATTCCCGCTCCAATTACGGCGGTTTGGTGGTGCATAGTAGCATTCATAACATGATTGTTTTGTAAAATTGAAATAATAGGGGCAATTCCATGATATCTTAAGCCTCCTGCATGAATCGGGCTTGGAATAAAGGAATGGCCTAATGTATGCATCTTTACAATGGGACCTTTCATTGATGAGTCCCCATAGTCCCATCTATAATCTCCTTTACATACACTTGGACAAGCTCTAGGTTCCACACCAATTATTTCCATATTTGGACTTTTTCCATTAAGTTTATCTTTAACAAATGGAATCATCAAACCAGCAAAATTTGAACCACCTCCCATACAACCAATTAATATATCTGGTTCTTCAATACCCACTTTTGCCAATTGAATTTTCGCTTCTTGTCCTATAATGGTTTGGTGTAAAAGGACAAAATTTACAACACTTCCAAGAGAATATTTTATTATATCACTTCTCATACTATGCTCCAGTGCTTCAGATATCGCGATTCCTAAACTTCCTGGATGTTCTGGATCCTTTTCTAGGAAAGAATTTCCTGATTCAGTTAACTTTGAAGGACTCGCATGAACATCAGCATTAAAGGATCTCATCAATATTTTTCTACCTGGCTTTTGGAGAAAGCTTGCTCTTACCATATATACAGTACATTTAAGGTTAAACAAATTACATCCATAAGCTAAACCTGAACCCCATTGTCCCGCACCTGTTTCGGTGACCAGTTCTTTTGTTCCCTCTTTTTTCGCATAATAGGCTTGAGTTATAGCTGTATTAGGTTTGTGTGAACCGGTAGGAGATAAAGATTCATTTTTATAAAAAATTTTAATATCATCTCCTTCTATTCCTAATTCTTTTTCCAATCCTAAAGCACGATGAAGAGGACTAGGTCGATATGTACTCGCGAAAATTTCCCTTAATATTTTAGGAATAGGCACCCTAGGCTCTTGAGAGACTTCTTGCATTACGCATTCTTTAGGAAAAATTGCAAATGCCATTTCTGGGGGCGCTGGTTTCCCATCCATTGGATTAATTAAAGGCGTCATAGAAGAGGGTAAATCTGGTAAAATATTTACCCAATCTTTCGGTATTTCATTTGGTTGCAAAAATATCCTTCCATTGAAATAATCTACCATTTTAATTACCATTTATGTTCATTTTTTCACATCCTAAGACGTGTGTCATTAAGATACTGGAAATCAATATATTTAATGCGCGTATAAAAAGAGACTCTGATGTTTTGAGAGCAATTTTAAGGAGAAAAAATTTTAATATAATCCATTGCAAGTGGCTCTATTGCCACTGCCAAGGCCACTGCCAAAATACTAGTCTTACAGTTGCCATAATTGTAAATAAAAAGCTTATTAAATCTTTTTGTTTAATTATCTAGTTTTAAATAAAAACCTATGTGTTTTTTTCTAGAATTTTTTAGATATTTTGAAATCTGTATTTTCAGATTTGAATCTTATAGAAAAAGGTAGGTAAATAAATTTTGAGTTATATAGAGATCTAACGACCTTCAAAAATTTTATAGAGATTTTTTGCAGCAATTCTCATGACTTTTACCGTCTTCATTAGTGTATCAATTATAGTTCCAGCACATACTATTACCAATCTTCCAGCGTTGGTAATAACAATATAACCATTTTCTGCTCGCACTATAATTTCGCTTAAATCTTCTTGGAATAAAGTCTGTATTGTTGATTTCCCCGTCATTAATAATGCACTGGCGAGTCCACAGAATTGATCTCCATCAACATGATATTGTGGTAAAGCGGAGAACGCTATTTGATATCCTTCAAAACTAACAAGAGCAATTGCTTCAATATCTGCATTAGAAGTAATAAATGTAATTTGAGGACTTATTTTTTCGATATCATCTTGATTGATTCCTAAATCAGAGCCAAATTGAATAAGTCTACACCTTTGGTGCTATTAGCTTTTATAATTATTATTATAAATATAATAATTTTTCTCTTATTATATTTTTATTTTTAATATTTGAACTTTAATATAAGTTAAAATTAAATTCTCTTAAATCAAATGAATTATACAGTGTACAAGAATATATTTTTAGTTGCTTTTTATCCGGTAAAACCAATCCTACTATAATATTTTTATTTGAGTACTTTATTTACTATTCAAAAGTAAATTTTAATATTTAATAATCTTAACAATATTTAAAATAACCATTGAATTTTTTTAAGGGAAGAGAATAAAAAATTCGTACATATACATTATAAATTTGAAAAAAGCGAATTGTTAAAAAAATAAGATTATGATAACAACAAGAGAATCTATAGGTTATCAATATTCATTGATATTTGGGTATTTATCACCTAATGATGTTATTGTGGGGGATGTAATTAGTCCAGGAAGGCTCACTAAAAAGAAAGTAAATGAACTTTCACAAGAAGTCGTAAAATATTTAATGATGTATAATGCGATTTTACGAGATTACACGGGAGCAGAAGTATATAGTATTGAATTTGAATTATATAATTTTGATGAAAAAAGTGCTCAATTAAATATTTACCCTCAATCGATGATCTTTTTGCCAGGTAAATATAAGGATTGTGAAAGCTTATTACTAGCTTTAAAACCTGAAACTGGAGTTTTAGATATACACAAATCTAGAGAATCGCTGGATAATATAAGTAGGTTATTTTTTGAGGTTGAAGAATTTTCTGAACGTCCAGAATTAAGCAAAGAAAACAAACAGCAAATATATAACAAATTTGCATCAAGGTTCAACAAAAAACTTTATGGGGAACTAGTTGAAGATAAATGGAATAAAAAATTAATTGGATTGAGTAAAACCCTTCCAACAGAAAAAGAAATGTTAACTTCATATGGTAGGGTGCTCTCCAATGTTGAAGTTTTATGGTATAAAAAACCTATAGAGATTAAATTCATAAATCCAAAATTCCAAAAGATTAAAACCCCTTTTGATGGTCAACAAGCAATTGAACATCTTAAATTTTCAATATCTGAACCAAGTGCTAATTTTATAGTAGACAAAACATTGAATTTAGGTACTAATCTCATTAACTTAGCAAATACTGGAACTATTGATGAATCCCAAGATGAAATAATACACTTTATTATTAGTTACATTAATGATAAAATAGATAAATATATGGAACCTCATACAGCAGAGTGGTTGATCTCCAATTTAAATAAAGAATTTGTTGATTTACAAGGGTTTTTCAATAAATTTTTGGAATATTCTAGAAATTTCCTCAGTACAGGAGAAATGGGGGATTTAAATGAATTATTAAATAAATTCGAGCATTTTATACTAAATAAAGGAAAATTAGAAAGTGAAAATTTTGAATATATATGGAAGATTGCTAAATTTTTTATAGAACAATCAATAACTCAAAAAGAAAATTTGCGGATAATAGAATTAAGTTCAGTATTCAATTATTTTGCTGAAATACTTAATAATTGTTTTACTATCATAAAGAAATCGCTTCCAAGATATCTTTCATATCGTAGATTAAAAACTCTAACATTAAATTTAACAAAAAAACTTAATCAGAAATTCGACCATGAGCAAAAACCAGCAAAAGATTTGGGTCAAAGATTAATTAACAAGTTTGAAGCATATATCTTTAATCAAATTGAAACCCATTCAATTCTACTTAGAAAAAATCTTATATATGATGAAAAAGAACTAATTCGGGAGTTTAAATCCTTAATTAATAACAATATTGATACTTTTTTTGACGATATAGGTTTGAAAATAGATGATTTGATCTCATTTACTGAAGTCCAGATGGAAAGTACCATAGATACAATAAAAAATCATATAGAGAAATTTAAAAAATTTTCTAGTGAATTAAATTATTTATTAAGTTATGTTCTAAGACATTCTACTATTAATCGATATATTAAAGAAGAGCCTGATGCAGAAATTAGTGATCCTGTTACTTTTTCAACTAGATTTTATAGATTCTTGGAGAAGAGAATAGGAGGTATAAATCTTGAATGGAAATTCTATATTTTGGATTGGATTAAAGATTACTCAAAGAGATATCTCAAACCTGAAGAACATAGAATATGGACCTTAGCAGAAGTCTACGACGATTTTATTGGATATTTTGAGGAAAGAGAATCAAAAGAACAAAATATTCATAGTTTCCCAAATTTCCTAGATACTTATATTGCAAAAATATCTAATTTTGAAGAAAGAAGTCGATTGTTTGAATTTTATAAAAACTATGAACTTAGTATTGATATTAATATAGAATTTCCTAAGTATGTGAAAAATAATGTCAAAAGTGAATTAAATGAAATGAATCCTCAATTTGAAAATATAAATCCTACTAAATTTTTTAGTCTCGACCCAGATGAGACATTTTATAATTATATTAAAAATACAGAATTGAAATATTTTTCAAAACTAATACCAAGGCCTTTAACAGTAGTTCTAAAACACATTTTGACAAATGAAGAAAAGGAATTATTCAAAGGTGAACTCTTTCATATAATAGATTTTAAATTTTGGCATAATAATGCCAGATTCGAGTTATCAGATAATTTTAAAGAAGTTTATAGGGAATGGGTAAGAGACTTATGATAAGTGGAGTTAAAAGAAAAACAACCGCCGTTGAAAGTTCATTTAGATTTTTCCAAACTGTTGATTTAATAATATCTCATTTTAAAAGGGAAGCTGATAAAAATAAAATCTTTGAACTTATTAGTAAGAAGACTAGCTTTAGTGATTTGTTAATCGCTACAGCTACCGTGCATATTTACCACAGTTTAGGAATTAGAGTTGAAAAACTTTTAGATACGGGAAAATTTACTTTTGACTCAACTAAGAATTTAGAGCTTTCAGAAAAAAAGGTCATTATTGAAGAAGTCGATTCTTTATTGAAAAATTCATTAAATTTAGAAGTCAATCTCTTAAATAAAATAATCGATTTAGAGAATAATATGATTTCTTTTTTAATTGAAGAAAGAAAAGAAGAACTTCAAGATATTCAAAAAGAGAGAATGGTAAAGGATATAGAGGTTAAAATTGAACAAGAATTGCAAGAAATCATTTTGAAATATCCACAATTCTACTTTTATGATTTTATAAGTGATTTAATAGGTTTAAGTAACGAAGTTAAAAAAGATATTTTGGATGAAACAGCTGCTTTTAAAGACATCTCCGTTGATTTGGAGAAAAAATTAGAATTGGAAGAAAAGGAAGATAAATTCATCGAATTAGCATCATTAAACCGATCAATTGATAGAATTCGTGCTGATTTTGAATTTAAATCATATAAAGAATTGCAAACGGAAGCAATGCCAGTTAGAATGATAAAGAGAAAGGTATTAGATTATAATTTTAACAAGTTTCCAATTTCAATACCCGGATTGAAAGTAATTATGGAAGCAAATAATCTTAAAAAAGACCTAATTTATAAAATTGAAAACGCTCTTAAAGAAAAAATTGATTATGACCAGTTTGAGTCAAAAATTCTAAGTTTTTTAAAATTAGCTTTAATTCAAAAACTAAAGAGGAATCCTAATGATTTTATCTATTTTTTACAAGGTATAAATGAATGTGGATTTGATGATATAATCTATACTTTTCAAAAACATGGAGTTTATAATATTTCACATTTTTTCAATGTGGATGAAGATCTTGCAGAAAAAGTAAAAAGCAATATGGTTAGATATAACATAAAAAAACTAGATATTGTATCTCTAAATGATCCAAAACAAAATTTAATCTATTTAGCTAAAAAAGCAATTTCCGA
>JAEOTV010000246.1 GCA_016839635.1 Promethearchaeota archaeon
ATAAAACTTTCAAACGATGAAATCAAGAAGTTAGAAGATTCCTATATACCACATAAAGTAATAGGGCATTTTTAAGATATTATTGGACGTAAAATGAGCGGATTACAGAGATATTCAGAAATAATAATTTTAGTTTAATATTTCTGAAATTAGGTACCTAGCAATTTTATAGAATATTTACTTTCCCCAGAGCTTTTGTTTTGATGCGACAGTCTCAATGTATATCATTATTGCGATAAATGTTCTTAGCATCATTTTGTTATATCCATTGCTTCGCATGGATCCAATAACTCCATTTCTAAAGGGTGCACTAATCTGGTATATTGTGATAACGATAATTTACATCATTTTGGGTGCTTATATTGCCCTAATACCTGGGACAATTCAATTGCTAGGAGACCTTTGGTTTCATTGGAAGCGGTATAAGCTGATTGGAGAGCTCTAGTTAAGATAAACGGGAATTAAAAAATTTAAATAGAAACAAAAATATCTAACTAGCCTTCTATCACTTTATAATTCTTCAAAATCATTATTGAGGGATAGATTCCTAAGATTTCTTTTTCACTTTCAAATAAGCGTTCTAAATATTTTTTTTATAAAATCTTATTTTATATGGAGATAGAACTCATCTAACTATAGAAGAACTATAACAAATTTTTTTTCTTCTTTAAAGAATTTTAATAATCGATTAGAGCCTGATATCAATATCTACCAATTTTTCTTTTTCTATTTTAAAATTTATTTTCTTTAGCTTTCTACTTGAAGGGTAAACCAATACTTCCTTAAATTTTGGTTTAAATTTATTCCTCACTTTTTTTGACTTGAATAACGTACCTAACAGCCCACGCATCATTCTTTCACCCCTTTTCCTTGTAGAAAAATCGAACATTTTTCTTTTTTTAAAGAATTTATAATCCATGCGAAAAACGGCACCGGGTAAACCAAATATCATATCACGAAATATTTTATATCCTCCGACATGAAGGAAAGTGGGCGGTCTTACATAACCTTTCTTTGAAAATTCTATAGATTGTTTAGCCATATTATAAATTAACTCATCAATTTCCTCAGATTCTCCGAATTCATCCGTAACGACATCTACTAAATTTCCGAAACCTAATTCGGTAATTGCTGAGATCCATTGCCTTAGATTCTCATTTTGACTTAATTCACCTGAAATTAAGAAACACATCTGGGTTCCTTCGGTTCCGGGGGTATGACCATTATGAAAACATCGATCCAAATATTGTTTCCATTTGGAAGAGAGAAACCTATCTGTCATTGTTCCTGAATACACAAGAATGTCGGTATTTTTATTTTTTTGAAAGAACTCTGAAAATCCATCTTTATAGACACATTGATTATCTATTCCACATTGACAACAACCCAAGCAACCTCCTTTAATATCTATATCGTGAAAATTATATATCTCTACGCCTTCCTTAAATGAGTCCTTAAATCTATTCACCATTCTTGCTGCATTTGATTCTATATCAGTATAGTCTGTAAAAATTATGATCTTCTTTCCTAAATTATCGATCTTCATGTCATTGGCTACACTTTTAGGCATATACTCAAATCTCCTACTTTTTATAGGCGCAAATCTTCTTGAAATCGCTTTTTTACTCGCAATAGTATTAAAGAAATTCTCCATAAAGAGATACCATTTTTTTCTAAAGTCAAATTTCCTGAAATCAAATGTCTCTGCTGAATAAAATCCTACATATTTCATACCTAAATCTTCAACAACAGCATGCATGTAATCATGAGCAGTATTGTCATAGAAATTCATAGAAGTAGATAAAACAACAGCATATTTTTCTTTCACTTCTTCTACATTTCGTTCAAATAATAGCTCAATAAACTTTTTCAACTGAGATGGTATTAATGTGGTATAAACCGGAAAAGCCCATACTATTCCATCTGAGGATTTAATTTCATCTAAAATTTTCTGAAATGTTACATCTCTCATTCTCATATTAGTCAACAATTGCCCGATGTTTATCGGTGTAAATTCATGTTCAGGAAAGATTTTCTTAATATAATACATGTATTGCATAGTTACACTCAGCTCATTTCCCTTAGGGCTTCCATTTAAAATTACAATCTTCATTTTATCTTAACCACCTCAAATAATTGTATACGTTTGTTTATTATTAATTTTCAGTTGATGCCCAAGCTATACTTTCTTAAGAAATGTCCTCAATCTTAGAATTGTTTCATCTCCCTTAGCCCAGTTCTTCAGATTAGCCAATCTCTCACCGTGATCACATGTTCCGGATGATCGAATGCTTGTTGAAGCTCCGTACAGGGTAGATCTGGGCAAAAACCACAATGAAGATATCCTTTATCATAACAGTATTTTGCTACCCCACATTCTCCATAGAACATGAAAAATAATAATGTAATTTGTATTCTAGTTAAATATAACAAAAAATGAAACATGAGATGCGGTGATATATAGTTAATAATTCTACATAAAAAAAAGTTTTGTGGAATTAAAAATAAAGGTACAAGATCAACCTAGCGATGGAGGGGGACCGATAAGTGGACCATTTTTAGTAACAATAGTAGTGATGGTGGGTGCTATGGTAACAATTTTACTGAAAGCGAGAAAAGAAAGTCAGAAAAAATTTAATTTTCATTAAAAAAGATGTATAAAATAAAGAAAAATTGATGGCTCCCTTTACCATTGCAGGTTGTCATCCAACAACAATAATTTATTTGAAGGAGTCATTCATAACGGGTTCCATCATTTTTATTGACATTGTTTATCATTTAAAGTTTAAGATCATGAAATACATTAACTTTCCACATATCGAACAGAAATAATAACCATCTTTATTTCCACTCTCTTGATTCCCACATTTCAAACAATAAATCATTCTGCATCAAGTGGTTAAGGAGGAATAGAATTTAAAATATTTATGTTATAATATAAAAGTGGACTTTCGTTATCTTTATTGTTCGATACAACATTGTCCAGAGTCCTATAATCCCTATTCCTAATACTATCGCATATATTCCACTCATTATTAAAAGAACCATTTTTTACACATTTTAAACAATTCTATACAAGAAGAGAAAAGATTAATTAAAAAAATATTTTTAAGGTTTACTTAAATGCTTAGAATAGAGCCTAAAACTTTAAGAGAATAACTATTAGTTTTGTTCTACTCTTTAATTATTAT
>JAEOTV010000028.1 GCA_016839635.1 Promethearchaeota archaeon
AATTTAATATTGCTCCAAATGTTAAGATAACGCCTGCTACTATATTTGTAATCCTATCAAGTCTTGTTGAAAAAGGAGCATTAGCAAGCCCAAAGAGAATTGAAGCTATAATTATTAATAATATACCTGCAATAAGATGCACTCTAAATAATTTCTTATCCGAAATATATAAAGTAACAGCTTCTCCTGAAACAGGTTTTGGAGTATAACCTCCAGATTTATATTTTCGATATGAAGAAATGTAGATTACTATACCTAATATCAAAAAAGTTCCCCCTATTGACCAAAAAACAGGTGGCATATCTGGCGTCGCAGTCGCAACAACTATAATCTCAATAAAAAACAGGAGCATAAAAAAAACTGAAATAGCTAAACGTCCTTTAGGAATTTTTTGGTTTGCACTCATATTAATCAACTCTTTTGTCTAACTTTTTTGAATAAATCACTATAATGATAATTAATAAAAGAATTATTCTTACTTCTATTTATAGGTATGATTTCAAGAGCTTTATGGAAGTTTGAATTTAAAATGAAAGCATTTCAATTTACAATAATTTTAGATTATAAAGTTTAGCCGCATTCTTACCCGTAATATGTATGATATTTATTGGTGCTGTTATATTCATGATTCTCATGGATATTTTTACTTTCGCGAAAGTTGATTATTTATACTTCCCAAATTGGAACTTCGGGATTATTATTCTTTTGGACACTCCACTAGCATGCGTTATGAGTATAGAATTCAGCGTCATAATTTCCTCTCGCATGAACGATATTCGATCCGCCCAACAATTAGCAACCCTCATCTTTATTCCATTCTTTGCACTATATTTACTTACCGAAATTAGTATAATTACACTCGATAATGACACATTGCTTTTGATAGCAGGAATTATTGCTTTAATTGACATATGTTTCTTTTTTATCTCTCGGGCTATTTTTCAACGCGAAGAAATCTTAACGAAATGGAAATAAAAATAATATTAAGAGAATCAAAAATTTGATTTTCAATATAGTTCCAACTTTGATAACTTGTGTGTTAAAAAATAAGTTCGACAAACTTATTCATTTTATTCATTGAATATCAATTCTGTTTTCTTTACAACTTGCGATCCAATATTTTTGTCAATACTATGTAACATATTAAAAAAATCATCTTCTTTAGCAGGAGTTATTCCCATACTTTCTTTTTTGACCATTTTAGTTATAACGTTAATCATGGTTCCGCTTGCTGCTATATTGTCCATCGAAATGAATATTATAATCTCGACGAGAGTCAAGGACATACGTACCGGGCAACAACTAGCAATAACTCCGCTCATTCCATTTGCGATAATCTAAGTCCTGAGTGAAATTGGTTATATCTCACTTGAAATCAACAACCTCTTCATTATTTCGGCAATACTTGCAGGTATCGATATTTTTCTGTTCTAACTTAGCACCCTCACGTTTCAAAGAGACAAGATTCTCACTAGAGAAAGGTAAAGAATTAAATTCTAAATGTATCAAGCTAGTTAGTATTTTCATTTAATAAGGCTTCACTTTAATGAATTCGGGGTTGATCTCGACTGAAAATATATTTAAATGTTTTATTTTCTATGTATGTTTAGATATTGAGAGAATAAAAGATAGAAAGAAAATATATCATGATGCTAATGGAAAACTTAAGATAAATGAATATTTATATATCCAATTCAAAACCCTCAATAAAATTTTAAAAGAAAATGAATGATCTCTTGTTTTTAGCATTTCATGATCTTTCCCAATTTTTTTTCTTTCTTGTTGACTAATTATTATCATTTTCATCTCCTAATTTTTCATGCTTACATATAGCGGTGGGTTATTGTTCCCTTCATAGAATTAATAATCTTAATAATTACCCCCAAATTAATTATGATGATCAATTAAGGTTTATAATATCAAGGTACTTAATATGAAAAAAAAAGTTATTATCATTGGAGCATTAGGTTACGATTTTCACGTTTTTAACACAGTTTTCAAAGACAATGAAGAATATGAAGTAGTAGCATTCACAATTGCGGGGGAACAAAACGTTGGCACCATTGAAGAAGTTGAAAGAAAGTTTCCTGCAGAATTAGCGGGAGAATTGTATCCAAATGGAATTCCAATGGTATCAGAAGAGATACTTGAAGCTTTAATTATAAAAAATAACGTTGATGAGGTTGTTTTTGCCTATTCTGATGTGTCCCATGAAGAAGTAATGCATAAAGCATCAAGAGCTCTTGCTGCAGGGGCTAATTATCGATTAATTTCTGGTAGATTTACCCAACTTAAAGCGAATAAACCTGTGGTTGCTATATGCGCTGTAAGAACTGGTTGTGGTAAAAGCCAAGTTTCTCGAGCCACATATCGATATTTAAAGAGTAAGGGATATAAAGTTGTTGCTATTCGCGAACCAATGCCCTATGGTGATTTAGTTAAGCAAAATGTCATGAGGTTTGAAAAATATGAGGACTTAGACAAATATGATTGTACTATAGAGGAACGAGAAGAATATGAACCATACATTAGACAAGGGCTTGTGATCTATTCTGGAGTTGACTATGAGAAGATAATTAGAGAAGCTGAAAAAGAAGCAGATGTAATTATTTTTGATGGCGGAAACAATGAGATTTCTTTCTACATTACAGACTTGCTTTTTGTAGTTGTAGATCCATTAAGACCAGGTCATGAAATTAAATATCATCCGGGTGAAGTAAATGCGAAATACGCTGATGTTTTTGTAATAAACAAAATGAATAGTGCTAAAGCCGAAGATGTAAAAATTGTGGAAGAAAATCTTGATGATTTAAATCCCGATGCGGTAAAAATTTATACTAATTCAGTTGTTATTCCAGAGGATCCTTTAAAATTAAAAGGAAAAAAAGTTATTGTTGTTGAAGATGGTCCTACATTAACACATGGAGGAATGTCCATAGGTGCAGCATATGTTGCTGCAAAAAATGCTGGAGCAAAAATTATTGATCCAAAACCCTATCTAACTGGAATAATGAAAGAAGTGTTCGACGAATTTCCTCATATAACAGAAATAGTTCCAGCTATGGGATATAATGATCAACAAATCGAAGATATGGAAAAAACCTTAAATAAAGCTAAGTGCGATATCATTCTTAATGGAAGCCCTATTGATTTAGAAAAACTAATAAAAGCAAATAAACCAATTATTAAGGTTAGATATGATATCGAATCAATAAGAAGTCCAACAATTGAAGAAATACTTGATAAATTTATTGAAAAGAATCTCTAAATATCTTTTTTACATTCTAAAATCTTTTGTTTTATCATGACCAAGAGAAATAAAAAACGTATAAAACGTGGTCATCAAATAGCTATCCTTATTGGTCTACATGATAATGATGCTATATTATGGAAAATATATAGTGAAACTATTAGGTTTCATAGCAGGATAAAACGTGGACGGAAGAGAAAAAGTCAAAATAAAAAGCATTTGTATCATTTTCATGAGGAAATCATTAATGAATTAAGACCTATAATTAAAGAGGGTATTAGAAGTGTAATACTGCTCTCCCCACCGAAAGAAGAATTTTCGGATGAGTTTCTTACTCACGTTAATAAACATCATTCATGGCTATTAAAGAAAGGAGATAGACAAGTTGTTTTTTCTAAAATCATAGCTAATCAAGCGAAGACTCAAAAGGATGTCTATTACCTAAAAACTCAAGAAGATTTTAAAGATATCGTTGATGAGACCTCAAATCAAGAGGGTTTGTTGATATTAGAAGAACTGACAGAAATTATTAACAAAAATGAAAAGTTCTCAAAAATTCTTTATACTTGGAGAGAAATTGATAATGAACTAAGACTCATAAAACAAAATTCTAATTTACCGAAGCCAAATTATATTATCCTAACTGAAGAATTTCTAAAAAATCCAAAAAATAGAAATAAAACACATCGAATTTTACAGATCGCAAAAAATCTTGAGATTAAAACTAAAATTGTCAAGCAAGAATCCGAAGCGGGTGCTATCGTAGATCAATTTGGAGGTTTAGTCTGTTATTTTAAACAAAGTTAGATTAAATTTGATTATAAAAATTTTCTAAACCAATTTTTAATTGTTGTATTCTTTCCGTATATTTTTCAAAATTAAGAAGTTAAGACTCCTAATATTCATTTTCACTAACCAAAGATTTATATATAAATACTTACTTATAGTAATCATATTACCGTTAGTAAGCTTATTACTACAAGTAAACATTTAAAAATTAACTAAAAAACAAATGGTTATGATTATGGTTACCGATATCTATTATTTTTCAGGAACAGGAAACTCGCTTTATGTCTCAAGAGAATTACAGGCTCGAATTCCAGATTCAAATCTCATACCAATTGTCTCGATTTTAAATGGAACAAACAAGAATAAAATGGATAGAAAAACTGTTGCAGCCACAATTGGGTTTGTTTTTCCTTGTCATGGACTAACAATCCCTTTACCAGTGAAAAGATTTTTAAAATCACTCGATTTGACGTCTTCTGAGTATCTTTTTGCGATTGTAACTCGGGGCGGAACCATTTTTCGCGGTTTTATGGCTATTGATAAAATTCTTAAGAAAAGAGGAAAGAAATTAGACGCAACATTTATCATCAATATGGGTATGAACGATCCAAAGTTGAAATCCTTTACCGTCCCAACAAATGAGGAAATCAAAACCATTGAAATGGAAGCCCAGGAGAAACTCAAGATTATTCAAAACATTATAACAAATCATGAAACATTTCACGATAACATAAACGGAGTTACCTTTTCACGTTTTAATTCAATTAATTATCTATTAGAACGTCTTATACCATTTACACTACACCACATGGCTACAAAAGTTAAAAAGTACTTTTATATGGATAAAAAATGTAATGGGTGTGGAATTTGTGAGAAGGTATGTCTCTCACAGAAAATTACTATAGTGAATGATAGACCTGTTTGGCAAAAAGAAATTGGTTGTTATTTCTGTTATACATGCTTGAAT
>JAEOTV010000247.1 GCA_016839635.1 Promethearchaeota archaeon
GCAGTGTGTTATCCTCAGTTTGAGGATGGTACAGGTATATGGCATGATCCTACGTTCTCTGTATACATGGTGTTCCAAAGTGAAGGCTTTTGGGCATTAATCGTGTTAATTGCTGGTGTGGGATTAGTCGGTGTAGCCACCATCTTAATTAAAAGAAGAAAAGATCAACGATTTTAAATCTATTTTATTTATTTTTTTTTTTTCTAATTATTTTTCTATTTTATTGAGATCTATTTCAATTTCAAATGATTTTCGAATTAATTTAAAATCTTTTTCAAATTCTTACAAAGTTTTAAATTTTTTTAAATTTAAGTGACATAAGGATTAATTTTTATTTTATATGCTGTGAGGAAAATATGACATTAAAAATGCAAAAACCTTTTTATGTTAATGAAGATAAACGCTGGTTTAAAAAATGGTGGCCTAAGGGTGTTCCATTTAATACTACTTTTGAAGAAAAAACAATAAATGACCTATTAGATGAACAAGTTGATAAATATGGAAAAGAGAATTTTATTTGGTTTTTAGATGCTTGGATTACCTATAAACAGTTTCAAAATTATGTAAAGTCAATTGCCACTGCTTTATCTAATCTAGGAGTTAAAAAGGGAGATGTCGTGGCATTACATCTACCTAATTGCCCTATGTATATCGTTTCGTATTATGCTATTACAAGAATTGGTGCAATTTCGTGTGGAATCAATCCGACTTACCAATCAGTAGAAGTTCTTCACCAATTAGATATAATTAAACCAAAAATGCTAATTGTACTTGATGCATTATATGAATCATCAATAAAACCAATAATTAATGAATCATCAATAAAAATTGTCGTTTATACAAATCTTTCAGATTTAGCAGAAATAAAAGGAGTAAAAAAAGCTATAGGGAAATTCGTAAAAAAAATACCCACAGGCAAGGTGGATTTTCCAGGGGCACTCAAATTTACTGAGCTTATCAAAACGAAGCCAGATGTTCCAAAGGTAGATATTGATGTAAAAAAACATCCTGCAACGTATATAATGACTGGTGGAACGACTGGTTTGCCAAAAGCAGCAGTATTAACCCATTTTAATGTTGTATCAAATGCAACACAATGCAAACTATGGTTGGGAGGAGAAAAACCAGGAATTGGTAATATCGGGATACTTCCCTTATTCCACAGTTTCGCTCATACTGTTGTAATGAATACTGCTTTAACTGTAGGCGGTTGGATAATGCTTTTCCCAACACCTCCTTCACAAGCTTTACTATGTGAACAAATTGTAAGTTTACCATGCCATGAAGGATTAATTTATGCTGGTACTGAAATTCTATTTAAAAGACTTGCAGAACTTAAAAATCTGGAAAGAAGATTTCCTGGAGTTATGGGAAAATTAAAATTATGTATTTCAAGTGCAGGTCCATTACATCAACCCGTTCGAGATGCATTTATAACAAATACTGGAGGGCGAATAGTTGAAGGATATGGTCTATCAGAAGCTGGTCCTGCTGTAAGTGCAGGAAACTTATTTGGAGAAAGCCCCGTTGGTAGTATTGGAATGCCATTCACTGGAACTGAATGGGGAATTTGGCCTACTGATGATTTTAATAAAGGACCAATATGTTTAGGAAATCCTGAAGACAGTAATTTTGGTATTGAGCATTCTGGTGAAATTTGTATAGCTGGACCTCAAGTAATGTTAGAGTATCTTGAAGAGGTCGAAGAGACTAAAGAAACACTATACGAGTATGATGGAAAATTATGGCTTTTAACTGGAGACATAGGATTTATGAATGAAGATGGAACAATTGAAATTAGAGACAGAAAGAAATCGCTTATTAAATTTAAAGGATATTCCGTATTTCCTAAAGAGGTGGAAGAATTATTGATGAAACACCCAGATATAACAGAAGCTGCAGTTGCAGGTCTTCCTGACGAGGAATATGGAGAAAAAATTAAAGCTTGGGTTGCAATAAATGAAGATTGCGACTGTTCACCTCAAAAAATTAAGGAATGGGCAAAAGAGAATATGACGCATTATAAAGTACCTCATAGTGTAGCAATTATTGGTGAACTTCCAAAAGATCTCATCGGAAAAGTGAAAAGAAGGGTGTTACAAGAAGCAGATCCAGTATGGAAAGAGAAATATGGGAACAAGTGATTTCTATCAAATGTATCAATAAAAGAAATACCCATTCTGCATTTTTAGATTTTACTCTCTAAACTTAAGGTTTTAAAATGAAAAGCACACATTTCAATATATTTCAAAACATTATTATTTTTGATAGAAAGTTAAATATATCTAGATTTTCTAGTTTAGTAGAATACAAATTTTTATTAAGATAATAATGATTTTTTAATAATAATACTAGATAATAATTAATATAATCAAAAGAGTATTTTAATATTGTCTGAAAAATCCGAAATTGATAAAATATTAACAGAGAGTGCTAAATCAGCAGTTTCAGAAATTACAGATTCTGAACTTAGCCTAATAGATAAAGCGATTCAAGATTTTGCGCCTGAAATAGCATATATATACCAAATTAGAGATGATGAGTCAGAAGAACAACAGATAAAAACGGGGCGTCTTCATGAGAATAGAATTTTAGGTATAATCTTAAAATTTTATTTAGGAGGAAAGAATAAAATCACAACTGGTGAAGTTGAGGAAGATTATAAACGTTACTTTAAAGAAATTGCTCGTTCAACGATTTCTACTTATTTAAATATGCTAAAAAAGGAATTTACCTTATACAAAAAACGAGATGGGAGGGTAATTTATTATATTTTCTATGAAGATCCCCCGATAGGGATCAAGCCTTTCTGGTTTACACGACTCTTTTGTATAGTTCCAGCGTATTTTGGTAGAGCTTCCATCTATTCTAAGTTATACATTAATATTGAGACTTATGTAGACCAATACATAAGTGAATTTAGTAGTGGAGATAAAGAGATCTTAATAAGAAATTCTAAATTTATTATTGGGTTAATATTGCTAAATATTTTTCTAATAAGAAGTTCAAAATGTGTACTTTGTCAATTTAGTAAGAGAGAAATTTATACTCGATTGGAAGAAATAATTGGTGTAGCAATAAAAGACAGATCAGACGTATTACCCGAAGAATTATCGAAGCAACTGCTTGAAAAGTATGCTGAAATACCTATGTTTCACGGGATCCATATCGAGAGTGATGAAGGTGAAAACAAAATTGCACAGGAAATAGTTAAATTCGCTGATATGTATAAAAAAGACCTTGATTTCCAAATTATGGTATCTCTCAGAAGAAAAGATTTAAGATTGAAACAGCAAATAGCATTAGAA
>JAEOTV010000016.1 GCA_016839635.1 Promethearchaeota archaeon
TATTAAGTATAGAGGACATGGCTCTGGATCAGGAAATGGAACAGGAATTGATAAAAAAAAATGAATACAACACTCTATTAGCATTACTTCATGGATTTATTAACTGGCGAGCTTTCTTTGCTTCTAAATCTGTAAAATCCCAAAAAGAAATAAAGACTATTGATTTTATAAAGACAGATAAAACGATCATTATTGATCTATCTCTTTTAGAGGAAATGAGCCAAAAAAACTTTATATCTTTTGTTATTCTCTCAAAATTCATTCATTACCTTAAGAATTCCGAAGAATATCAGCAAAAAATAATCATTATGCCTGATATTGATCTGTTTTTTGATGCGAATTATATTGATAATTATAATAGTCCTGTTGATTTTGGAAAAATCAGTAAATTTATTGATCCATTACTCCAAAAAGGGTATGGATTTATTTTTTCAGTAAATCAATTGCGATATCTTCATTCCCAAATTTTCAACTATTTTCCTAATATAATTTCCTTCAAAGCCACCGATACACGAGATATTGCTGTACTAAAGAATCAGATGAATTTACAGGAATTACAAGGAACGGGTTATTATAGTTCAAAAAGAAATAATACTTATCAAATTGATTTTTTAAAAAATCTACGAAATAACGAAGTCATTGTAAAAAGATCCGATATTGATCAACCTTTTCCTGGAGTAATTGATTATGAGGTTCTAAGTCAAACTCACCCTCTCACACGAAAAAGCATTGCGGAATATATGACAAAACAAGGGTATGATTATATAGACCATGAAAGAAAAATCTTAGCTGGAGCTGAAAAAACTCTCTTTGAAAAGGATTTAGGTTCTTATTCGAAATTTATCAAAGAGATCATTAATTTTTTAAATGCAGTAAGTACTGTTGATAAGGTTGGCGGTAACTACGAAAGTACACTCAAGGAAGAGCTTTTAGGTTATATCCACCCGAAAGTCTCAAAAAAAATCCAGAGTAACAAGAAAATAAAAGATCTTAGAGAGTATATCTTCCGAACTCTTAAAAAGCAAGGATACTTAGTTGAAAGTCATCCTCCTCAAGCTGGTGGAAGGCAAACTACACGTACGTGTTATAAAGTTGGAGATAAGTATCGTAAGGCAGTAGAAGATTATTATAAAAAAAAAAGGGAAGTACCGCCAAATATTTCAGTTGAGATTATTGAGAAAGGAATTATTGGTGATTCTAAATTACCTAATGTATTTACAGGGACATCTCCAAATAATACAATTACAAGTGATAAATTTAAAAACATACTACAGGCTAAACCTGGAAAAATAATCTATAAGATATTTAGAATGGAACAAGCTAATGAGAAAGGACAATATGAAACATCATTAGAAATTGGTAAGGATGCGATTTTCAATTTTTTTACATTATTATATGATGAATATCTTAAAATTGAAGGAAATACACCTTCTAAAGCAAATAATTTCTATACTTTTTTGGATGCTCTTAAGGAAAATCAATTAATTCCATTTTCCAGAAAACAGCTTCAAGATTATACCGAGAAATCAAATCAATTATACATAAATAAAGATAATTTTGGGTTATATAATATGATATATGAGTTCTGTATTGCATTGATATCCCATATTAAAAAAAATACTCAGGGGTGATATAGATTAGCATAGAATTTTGGCATGGGATAATAGATATTATTCAAGTACCAAATATTGATAATAATGTTGCTAACGGAGCTTCATGGCTCTGTAATCCTTTTGGAGATGACAGAGTATATACTACACAGTTTACATTAGATAATGATCAATTTTCTTGGAAATTCTTTCTGATAGAAGAAACCAAAGAACAAGCTCTAATCTCAGCGACCCTCCTTTTAAATTATTTAAAGGAAATATTTCCTGGATTAGTAGGAAATGCTTCTGCTAAAGAAATCACTTCATTTGATTTAAATAGAAGATTGGATTTCAGAGAACTCGTTCTCCCCGAACCTCCCTTTAAAAGAGATAGTAAATTAATTATAATAGATAAAATTTGTAACCTTTTTTATGCAAACAATGGTCATATAATAACTTTTTATATAGCATGGCAAAAAGATGACTCAATATCGGATTATATAAGTCGTGAGCCTGAATATAAAATAAAAATTCTTCTGAATACCCAATTAACATCAAATAATGCTGTAGAAAATAGACGATCTGCAGAATTAGAAGGACAGTTGCAATATTTAACTTCGGGCATGCAAAACATACACGGTGATAAGGCTCTTTTAAAAAATGCTCCATTTGAAACTTGGAGAAATATTTTAAAAGGAATGACTTTCTTTAAGAATCACTTAGAAGTTTATACAGGCAGATATTATAGAAATGATGGCTTTCTAGAAGAAAATAAAGCAGTAATTAAAGATTTAATCCCTGGATTTGCAAAACCTGCAGAAGTAGATTTTGAAATTCCTAAAAGCATTCCACTTTTTAAAGCAACCGGTTTAATACATGAAAATGTAGGCTTTAACTCCCATTTGAATGAATGTGAAATAGAATTAGGTTATTATATTAACAGATATGGGGAGATAACAAAAAAGAAAAAATATTTATCCTTGAATGATTTAACTAAGCACCTCTATATTAATGGGTTAACTGGGGCAGGAAAAACAAGATTTCTTGCTTATCTTATAAACGAGATAAGTAAAATGTTTCCCGATGTGGGTATTCTTATTATTCTGTTAGATAATGAAGTTGAAAAAAATTTCTTCAAATGCGATTTAATAGAAACATATCCCAATACTAGTATTCCTTATACTTTTCTACA
>JAEOTV010000248.1 GCA_016839635.1 Promethearchaeota archaeon
ACTTAAAACGTTTTAAATCTCTTTTAGTAAATTTTTCAATTACAAGGTCTAATTCGTCGTTAATGTCGATTTTATAATAATTAGCAACACAGATTATAGCAAAAATAACATCTGCGAGCTCCTCGCCCAATTTTGTTGCCGTTTCGTCAGGTTTCTTAGGTTTAAATCCTTCAAGATGATTTATTTCCTTAGCTAATTCACCTAACTCTTCCACTACCGCACTAAACATAGAGAGAGGAGGCCAATATCCACCGTGATTTAAAATCCACTTATCAATTTTTTTTTGATATTCTTTAAGAGATAACTCTTCGTTCATATTTATTTTAGATTCTACAACCTCAAGAATCTTTCTCTTCTTCATAAATCATCCAATATTTGGGTTTTGATTTTAAATAAATATATTCTTTAAATGGAACTAACTTTATTGAATAGTAAAAATCTTCACTTCTATGAAATTTCTTAGCAATTTGAATTATTAAACATTCAGAAAAAATTCATACACTCTTAAAATTTAAATGTGTAATTATATAGTATTTTTATAGGATAAAAATTTCCATAAATGCAGAATATGAATGCAAATGAACTTATTTTAATACAGAATGGTGATTCAGAATCAAATAGGTTAGTAGAGCTCAGCAATGCTCAGATAAATGAGAATTCACATGTTTTTGGATTAGACAAATCAGGTCAATTAAAAGCGATAAGCGTTAACAAAATTGTTAAAAGTACTGGTATTACATATAATATCATTTGTAAGCACGGGGTGTTGTCATTACCAGAGAGGAGTTCCCTCTTTACTGTTGATGATGATTTAAATATCATAGATATTCCTGTGAAAGAAGTTCATGAGGGAATACCAATTCTAATGCCCCGTGTGATTCATGTAACTGAAGATCATTCTCCATTGGACTTTAGTGATTATGGAGAGTTTAGTGAAGAAAATGGAATCCAGTATGTTAAAAATGCTCTCACAAAAGTCTTTAGATTTGTAGCGAAGGATTTTAATCTCGGATATATTTTAGGGCAATATTGTGCAGAAGGATCAATGAATGTAGTTTCAATTACATGTGGTAATAATAAAACTGAAATGGAAAAAGTTGCTTATTTAGTTGAGAAGGTTTTTGGATATAAACCCTTTATTGTCGGACGCAATAAAGAAGATTATAAAACTGTGTTTAGTGTGGAGAGCAATAGCATTCTGATTAAATTAATATTTTCTCAAGGTTTGGGTTTAAAACCTAAACATGCTCCTTTTAAAGAAATTCCACCATTTCTTTATAATGCCCCTATAGAATGTGTGAAGGGATTCATATTTGGATTTTCCAAGGGAGATGGCTCTATAGGAGAATATATCCGTGAAAGATCGTTCCAAACTTCACCTTCAAGAGATATCGATTTTAGATTATTCACATCATCAAGAAGATTAGTTTTTGGACTTAGTTTTCTGTTAAAAAGGTTAGGGTTAAATGCAGAAATTTCTAAAAGAGAATTTGATAATGAAAAACATCCAACCTATTACGATGCATATTCACTTCGCATAAATGGAAAGGATAATTTAGATGACTTAAGAAAATTCATTCCAAATCTACCTGAATATGGTAAATATGCGCGAGGCAAAGCTCCATCAATAAATTTAAACCCTTGGATAAAACTGTTAAACATTGAATTGAAGGATAAATATAAACTATCTTTAAGGATGCTCGTGGAAAAAAAACATATTCCCAACATGGCCGCAAAATGTGCTCAAGAAAATAATATTAGAAATATGTCAGAAGGAAATTTGCTGAAAACATTAGATTTTCTACATTCAAGTGGCTATATAACACCAATTGTTAATAAATTATGTAAAATTTTTGAAAATTATACCTTTACTAATGTTAAAACTGTAGAAATTAATTACAAACTTGATAATGTCTATTATTTACCAATCCCATATTCTAGGATGTTCATATTAGGCATTGGCCAAATTTTTGTAAATTAAAGACTTTTTGAGCATAAATTTTTTAATAAACATTTTTTGAATTAATTAAATAAATTATATCTTTTTCTTGTTTCCCACTCTTTTCTTTTCCCAGGATTATACCTATTAACAACACTGTAATACCCAGTAATTCTTGAATATACCTTAACATCTCCAGAGTGACATTGAGGACAATTAAATTGAGAGCCTCGAAACATTTTACGGCAAGACGGACAAAAAATAAAATCGGTTGTGTAAGCGAAATATGCCGTATTTGTATTTAAACATATATTTTTTGTAAGTTCCCATAAACCATTTATGTCTGGTTTTTGTTCACCAAGCCAAATATGTGTTATTACTCCTCCTTCAACAATAGGGTGGTAATCTCCTTGTTTTTTAATTCTTTCAGATAAACTAATGTCAGCATCGTATCTAAAATGGCTAGAATTTGTATAGTAAGCAGAATTGCCGGAAGATTGCGGTATTGCTTTTTTAGGGAAATGTTTCAAATCTAATCTTGCTAATCTTCTAGCGGTATGCTCACTCGGTTGTTCCCAAAGTGAATACGATACTCCATCTCTTTCGGTCATCGAATTACATCTTGCTACCATATATTCTAACACTTTTTTCCCAAAATTATACCCCGTATCGTCTTCATGCAGTTCGTACCCAATAAGACTTTTTACGGCTTCGTTTAAGCCAGTAAAACCAATAGAAAGATTCTGATC
>JAEOTV010000249.1 GCA_016839635.1 Promethearchaeota archaeon
CCTGAAACTCAGAATTTACTTGAGGTAAAATGGTAATCACAGGTATATTATCAGCCCAGGCAGCTCCAACTCCTGATATTAAATTTGTCGCCCCAGGACCAACTGTTCCAAAACAGATACCTGGAGTGTTTGTTACTCTTGCCCACGCATCAGCTGCATGAGCTGCTGCTGCTTCATGCCTAAATAAAACAGTGGTTATTCCTTGTTCTCGGCCCCAATTGTATATTGCATCATACATGTTTAAAAATTGTCCACCAGGAACGCCAAATAAATATTTAACATTCTCTTTTAAAAGACATTTTATTAAAACATCGCCACCATTTATTATTTTCTTTTCTTCTGCCATAATATTCACTTAATTTAAAACATTTCATAAAGGTTGATTTTAACTTTATATTTTTTAGTTTAAATAATTATCTAATTACTTTGGTATTATTAGATAAAGTTTCGGGAATGTGTTGGACAAAATTGTGTTTGATGTTTAATTTTTCTAATGCCTTGAGTGAACTAATAGATTGTGGTATTTCCTTTAAATTGTTGTAGCTTACATCTAATTCTTTAAGTAGTGATAAATTTTTTAGAGAGAAAGGTAAGTTTTTTAATCCATTTCTCCGAAGAATTATTTTTTTTAAATAAATTAGAGATCCTATTGATTCTGGAATTTTTTCTATTTCAGCATCAATATGGCTATATTTTCTTATTGAACATAAGTATACATCAAGATCTTGTAATTTAGAAAGAGAGGTAACAATATCTATGTTATTTTTGATAAATTTCCAATTAAAATAGTTGAAATTCAAAATTTCGACATGCTTGTCTTTGATAACTAACCAAGGTTCACCATTTTTAATATCGCTGAGGGTTTCAAAATATTTATAACTATAAGGATCTATCTCATAATTTCTTTCACCGTTGGCAAATAACACTTCCAAATCAAAAAAAAATTTTGATTCTTGAGGGAATACTCCAAGAATGGAAGAGAACTGTTCATTCCATTTTATTAATTCCGTGTTTATTGACTTTAATTGAGGGGGATCAAATTTATCCATAGCATCAAAAAATACACTTAAAACTATGGGAGATGTTTCATGCTGAATGCCCCATCTTAAAGCAGAAAGCCCATCTTCTTGGTAATTATGAATTATATAATTTGCAACTGAAGCTCTCACTAACGCATTTTCATCTGATATCAAGTAATTCTCTAGGATTTTAAATATCTTTTCACTCTGAATATTAGTTTTTTCCAAGGTTTCAATGCTCTTAACACGAATCTCTATATTATCACTACCATCAATTAATGAAATTAACAGTTCTGCAGCATTTTCTCTGGATAAGTTTCCAGTAGCTAAGCTCTTTTGGATTCTTTCTGGTGTTAGAAATTCTTTCATTTACCTATTTAAGATTATAATATCTTAAAAACTGAATATATATCAATTCTTATTAAGATTGATATTTTGCCTAATTCGCTAAAAGTGGATATATAAAAACTATAATTTAAGTTGCTCAATCTCTGCGAGAATAAGATCAGCGATTACCACCCATTTTCTTTTTGTATCAAGATCACTTAAAGAATTATTTGTAAGTTCTTTCCCTCTATTAAGATATTCTATTGCTAACTTAATTTTATCTAAAACATTATAACAGATTCCGATCTTTATATGTGTTTGATAGATAAACCAACTATCTTTATTTAGCTGTATAGCTTGTTGAAATTCTTCTAAAGCTTGATCATAATCATTAAAGAACATTAAAATCTCACCAAATGTATCGTGATAAAGAGCATTAGTAGGTTCCTGTTCGACAAGGTTTTGGATAACTTCTAACGATTCTCGTTTTTTATTTAGATACTGTAACCAGCAAGCCTTATAATTAAGAAGATCATTATCTCCTGGAAATTTTTTAATTAAGTTTTTTATAATATCTAATCCTGCTTTTAGATTCTTCATCTCTTTAAGAACATAAGCTTTTATCAACTGGATATTCTTTTCTTCTTGAGGAAAGTTTTCTATCATTATTTCTATTAATGCTAGTACCTCTTTATATTTATTAGTATTAAGTAAAATTTTGCATTTTGAGTAATATAGTTCAATATTTACTGGATTTAATTTTATTTCCTCATTAATCAAATCAAGAGAATTATAAGCCTTCTCTCGTGTATTAAATTCAACTTGTTTAGAACTGAAGTTATAAACCTGAATCTCTTGCCAGATTAATCCTTCTATTTTATCAAAAGTATCTTTTAATTCTTTCTTTTTCTCAATTTTATATGCTAAATAACGAAGATATTCTGGTAGAAATTTCTTTAAGGTATTTCGTAATCCTTTGTGGAATATAATTCCACAGATTTCATCTAAGATCTCATCCATTATTAACTCTAAATTTAATCCAGGAGTTTCACTTGTAGTAATCTCGGATAAATTGGATAAATATGTGGATTTAGCAACATGTTCCTCAACTATAGCATTAAGAATCTTTTCCAATTTTTCATTTACTTGAAAATAATAATTTATATCTTTCTCTACCTCTAGTTTAAAAAATTTTGTAGGATAAATTGTATCTTCAATAATTCTAATGACGGCAAATTTAAGTTTAGTAAGATTAATATCATACTTTTCAGAAAAAGTTTCAGGTGAAATATGGTTAGGAAATTGGTTTGGATGATTCAATGAAAGAAAAAGTAAAACTTTGTTAAAATTCTCTTCACTATCAAATGTAAATTTAATCTTCTCATTTTCAAATGGTAATTTTAAGACATAATTGATGTATTGGAACTTAATATTTTTGTCTTTAATTTGATGTTCTCTAAAAAATTTATTAGTATTTTTAGTAATTTCTCGAATTCGGTTACTTTCTGCCTCTAAAATGGACTGTCGATCTAGATCATATTGTCTTAACATATTTGCATATGCTGCTTTTCCTACTTTGGTGATCCTATACTCTTTATTTTCTTTTCTTATGAATCTCCTTCTCTCGATTAAAAGATTCATGTTTTTGGATAAGGAAGATTGATTAATAGAAAGCGGTACCTCAAGGAAATCTGCCCATTTACAATAATTATTGTTATAAACCATCCAAAGTATCCAATGATCATAATTTCTCTTTCTAAGTATTGCATCTGGAGGAAAACTTAATTTCTTTTTTTTCTTCCCTTTAGATAATTCATAAAACCTTTCCTTACCTTTAGATTTAATACGATATACTTTTTTTTTTATCCCATTTATTTCTACCGAAAGTCTTTGAGCATAATCATTATTTAAAAATTTGTTTAAATAATTGGATAACGTTGATTTATTAATGACTTCTGTTAGATGTGACCATGTACTGGAATCATTATTATTAAGCATCCAGAGGAGGAGAAATTCATTATTTTTTGTATAAGAACTTAAAAGCTCTTTTGGAGGATAATTAAAAGATTCAACCATAATTAATCTCAATCTTCACTTGAAGCACTTCACTATATTATTAATATTGGATTATCTATATATACTTTTTGTCTAAGAATTATCCCGAACTCTTTCTGGAGTTTGTGAAAGTAAACTATTAATTAAACTTTGGTTAAATTATACTTAATAAAAATAGATGAGGTGATAAATGAATGGTGAGTGAAGAAGTCTTAGAAGAACAATCTAATCAAATCACACCAATAGTTTATCCAATAGAAACCAAACCCAAAGTGAAGAAGAAAGGAAGAATAAAAAAATTCTTATCAAATGAAGATCTCGTCTTAATATTATTGAGTTTAGGCGCGGGGGCAATTATTATAACTCTAATGGTGATTGCAGGTATTCTAGGAGTTTCTTTTCCTGCTTCTGCATGGTGGTTTTGAATTAAGTGTCGAATCAGTGGAAAATTTAAGAAAATAGAAAGGAGAGAGAAAAGAGGGCGGTTAGAAGGAGAGCCCTGTTTTTATTTTATATAAAATCTGGGCTCTCTAAATATTTTTATTAAAAATAATAATAAGAGGTGATTAAATCTGACTGAAAGTAAGAAAATTATAGTTCCTGATCATAAAGAATTCTTCTACGTATTTATTAAAGAAGAAGTTAAAGAAAAGCCAAAAGAGGTTATTACTTATATACCTTTTACAGGAAATGAGAAAATTGGTGCCAATATTTCATCTAACAATAAGGACGTAGATATAATTGGTAAAAAAAGAGTATTAAAAAGATGGAAACAATCCTTTAGTTATTATAGTTTACATCCTGAGAAATTTAAATTTAGCTTTAAGGATTTAAAATAGGTTAATTTATATGAATAAAAAAAAAATATGAAAGGAGGTGGTTTTATTTGACTGAAAGCAAGAAAATAGCAATTCCAGATTTAAAGGATAATGAGGAAATAGTAATAGATGATTTGTCAAATTTTAAGATTAACAAAATTCCAAAAAAAAAAATCAAAAAAATCAATTATTAGAATTTCTACTTATTCTTATGGAAGTAATGGTTTACAGTGGCATTATTTATCAAAGTTAATTAAAAAAAAATAATCAATTTTTTTCATTTTTATGGACTTCTCTATATTCCTGATTCTGAAATTTATTGGAACAATTGGTCTCTAAAATTTTGATATAACTTTAAATAGGATTTGAATATTTGAATATATTAGCTTACATTATCTAAATCTATAAATCATTATTAGCCAATATAATCCAATGAGTGACACAGAACCTAAGATTCGGTTTAAGATAACTGTTATTGGAGATGGTCAAGTAGGAAAAACTTCCTTAATTCAAAAATTTACAAAAGGTTCATTTAAAAAGGATTATATCAAAACTATAGGGGCCCAATTTTCTATATATGATAAAGAAATTAATGGAGATATGATAAGATTATTATTTTGGGATATTGCAGGTCAAGATGATTTTAACTTTCTACGTCCTTATTTTTACAGAGATAGCTTAGCGGCTATTCTTGTATTTAGTTTAGAAGAAAATCAAATGGGTAAAAATAGTTTTAATCATATTCCCAATTGGTATGAAGATGTAATTCAATTCTGTGGAAAGATTCCAATAGTGATTTTTGCTAATAAAGTTGATTTAGTTGATGAAGATAAAATTGAGCATTTTAGAATTCAAGAAATTGCTAATAAGTATAATTTTCTTGGATATTATTTAACATCTGCTAAAACGGGATATGGAGTTATCGACGCGTTTAGTATAATTATTGATGAATTATATCATAAAATTAAGACTAATTCTTCAGTTTTATAAAGATTAATTTGAAAAGGCTTATATATAAAAGAATCTTCTTTTTTCTGTAATTATAGTATTTCTAATTTAGGAAATCGAGAAATCCATGTCCATATTAGCATTAAATAGCCTAAAGAAAGCGGAGCAACTTAGAGATATGGGCGAGTTCGAAAAAGCACTTGATATTGTTATTAATATAGAAAAAGAGGGAGAGCACTCAGAAGCAGATTTATGTTCATTACTCATTCTTAAAAGTTCTCTATTATTAGAGCTAAGGCATTTAAAAGAAGCACAAGAACTTGCAGAAGAAATTTTACAACTAAGTGAAGAATTAAATTGGTATGATAAATCTATTGATGCTTTAAGTATAATTGCTTGGGTTTATAGGCGGCTTGGTAAGTTAGAAGAAGCTGTTGAATTGATAAATAAAGCAGATGATTTAATTAGAACTAAATTTCCAGAACCTGACAAAGAGATTCAAAAAAAACAAGCATCATTATATTTAATAAAGGGAAGTATTTTTTTCGCAAGAGGAAATTTAAATGGTATTAAAGATTGCTTAGAAGAAGGATTGAAACTTGCGAAATTAGTTGATAATAAAAAATTATTAATGCATTTTACACTCAATTCTGGTGCATACTATGGAATAAAAGGTAAGATGGAACTATCCTTAAATTATCAAATTCAAGGATTAAAATTAGCCAAAGAAATAAATGATACACAAAACATTATCATTGCTCTTAATAACATAGGATGTGTGTATCGAGAACAGGGTAAAATAGAAGAAGCTCTTGAAAATATAAAACAGAGTTACAATCTTGCTAAAAAGATAAATAGTCCTTCGATATCTATAGTTCTTGATTCTATTTTTCATGTAGTACTTGATAAGGGAGATCTAAAACAAGCAGAAAAATATTTGGAGGAAATGAATAAGCTTAAAGATCAAGAGGAATATGAGATCATCAAGTTAAATTATTTAATAAATAAAGCATTACTTCTGAAAGCAAATCCTCGGGCTCGTAATCTTTCTGAAGCAGAAAAGATATTGAAAGAAGCTTTAGAGGAAGATATTCTTTTATACGAAGCTCATATAGATGCTCTTCTTAATTTGTGTGATATACTTTTGACAGATCTTCATAATACTAATGATCTTGAAATTTTAAATGAATTACAACCATATATTTCTCGATTATTGAAGATTGCGGAACAAAACAATTCTTTCTCTTTAATTGCTGAAACAAAACTTTTGCAAGCAAGATTAGAGTTACTATCCTTTGATATAAAAAGCTCTCGAAAACTTCTATCCAAAGCTCAAGAAATAGCTGATAAATATGGATTAAATCGTTTATCAATTAAAATATCAAATGAACACGATGAATTAATAAAACAAATTGATATGTGGGACAATTTGAAAAAATTAAATTCCCCTATAAGTGAACGCTTAAAAATAACTGGATTAAAAGAAGAAATGAAAAGAATGATACAAAAACGAAAAGTAGAAATTCCAGTAATATTCGAAGAAGACCCTTTATTACTTTTAGTTGTGACTGAAGGTGGAGTCCCGGCATTTTCTCATACATTTTCTAAGGATTGGAAGTTCTCTGATGAACTTTTTAGCGGTTTTTTGAGTTCATTTGATTCAATAAGTAAAGAAGTCTTTTCAGAAGGATTAGATCGTGCAAAATTTGGTGAATATACTATTATTAATTCCTCTTTTGAAAATTTTTTGATTTGTTATTTATTTAAAGGTCAATCATATTATGCAAAACAAAAGTTAGAATATTTTACAAACCACATAAAGACTAATTCTACTGTAGAACAGATTTTTAATAAGTTCCTGAAAAATTTTCACACTATTCTTTTGAAAGAATATCCTATTCTTAAAGAATTAATTATAGAAAGCTTTCTAACTGCAGAACAATGGCTTTTAAAAGAATAAGAAATCTTTATTTTTAATTTGGTATTTACTTAGAAATGTTTATTATTTTATTTATCTAAAATTTATTTTAAAGAAATAAATTGAATAAAGGAGTAAATCATGCAGGATGAAGAAAAGCAAGGTTGGAAGAAATGTAATAAATGTGGTTTCTTACAACATATTTCTCATGTAAGATGTTTGGAATGCAGAAATGATAAATTCAGTATAATACAACCTTCAGGGGAATGTAAGTTAGTTACTTTTACAATTTTAAACGCACCTCCAGCAGAATTTCGCGATAAAACGTCATATACTCTTGGAGTTGTAGAATTTGAAAATGGCATAAAAGCTCTAGGACAAATCACCACTCGAAATAATTTAGAGATTGGAATGAAATTGAAACCTGTCTATCAAAAGATTTGTGAAAATTTAGATGGAAAAGAAATTTATGCTTATGTTTTTGAACCAATTTAATATTTAGAAAAGAGGTTATATTACTATGTTATCAAGAGAAGAAATTGAGAAAATTGAAATCAAAAAGAAAAAATGGGAAGAAAAAGTTTTATCTAATTATGTTGAGAAAGGTGAAACAAAGGAGAATTTTGAAACACCTTCGGGAATTCCCTTACAACCTGTTTATGGACCAAATGATATTAAGAATTTAAAATATTTAGAGGATCTTGGTTTTCCTGGAACACCTCCTTTCACTAGAGGTGTATATCCTAATATGTATCGTGGAAGAATTTGGACTATGCGTCAATACGGAGGTTTTGCAGATGCAGCTAAAACAAATGAGAGATTTAAATATCTTATATCTCAAGGACAAAAAGGACTTTCAATTGCTTTTGATTTACCAACTCAAATGGGATATAATTCTGATGATAAAATTTGTTTAGGCGAAGTTGGTCGCATTGGAGTAACCATCAATTCATTAAAAGATTTCGAGAAAGTATTTGAAGAAATCTCTTTAGATAAGGTTTCAACTAGTATGACAATTAATGCTCCAACCGCTATACTTTTGGCTATGTATATAGCTGTAGGAGAGAAACAAGGATTAAAGCCAGATCAATTAACAGGAACGGTTCAAAATGATATTTTAAAAGAATATGTTGCAAGAGGTACCTATATTTTCCCCCCAAAACCTTCTTTGAGATTAACTGCAGATGTAATTGAATTCTGTTCTAAATATTTACCGAGATTTAATACCATCAGCATTAGTGGATACCATATGCGTGAAGCTGGCTGTAATGCTATTCAAGAAATCGCGTTTACATTAGCTGATGGGATTGCTTATGTTGAAGAAGTTCTAAATAGGGGGATTGATATTGATAATTTCGCTCCCCGATTATCTTTTTTTTTTACTACTCACAATAATTTCTTTGAGGAAATTGCGAAATTAAGAGCTGTAAGAAGGTTATGGGCAAAAATTATGAAAGATCGTTTTAAAGCTAAAAATAATAATTCTTTAAGATTAAGATTTCACACTCAAACTGCGGGTGTTACGTTAACAGCTCAACAACCACAGATAAATATTATTCGTGTAGCAATACAAGCTTTAGCTGCAATTCTAGGTGGGACTCAATCTCTACATACATGTGGAGCTGATGAAGCTTTAGCAATTCCAACTGAAAAATCGGTTAAATTATCATTAAGAACTCAACAAGTTCTTGCTTATGAGACAGGAGTTACTGATATTGTAGATCCTTTAGGTGGCTCATATTATATTGAATATTTAACAAATAAGTTAGAAGAAAAAGCGTTAGATTACATAAAAAAAATAGATAATATAGGAGGTATAACAGAAGCTATTGAAAAGGGATTTATTCAACAAGAAATTCAAAATAATGCTTATAAAGAACAATTAAAAATAGAAGGAGGAGAAAATAAAGTTATTGGTGTAAATACATTCTGTACTGATGAAGAATGCAAAATAGATACATTTAAGCATAATCAGGATACTGAAGAGAGAATAATCACTTCGTTAAATGCATTAAAAACTCTTCGAGATAATAATTTAGTAAAAAATAATTTAAGTGAGTTAAAACTCACCGCTCAATCTTCAAAAAATATAATGCCAGTAATGATAAAAACAGTTAAATCATATGCGACCATGCAAGAAATTTGTGATGTTTTAAGAGAAGTCTTTGGGGAATACGAAAGTCCTCAAATTTTTTAATTTTCTCGAATTGATTAAAAATAAATGAGGTATTTTAAAAGAACATGTCCAATCTTGATGAAGAAATAAAAAAACGATCAGAAAAGATGATAAGCCTATTTAATACTTTTAAAAACCAAGAATTAAAGAATTTACCTGTTCCCCCTTTTACAAAATGGGCTAATGGCAGAATTATAAAAGCAGAGTATGGGTTAATGGAACTAGAATTTGAAGTAAGACCTGAAATGTCTAATCCAACAAACTTATTACATGGTGGAATACAATGCGCTTTAATGGATGATGTGATAGGGATTACTACCGCTACTTTAGGGTATAAAGGGTTTCCAATTAGCATAGATTTCCATGTAGATTTCTTGGGAAAAGTGGAAGTTGGTGAAAGAGTAAGAGTTATTGGTGAAATTATACGGAAAGGAAAAAATATTCTCCATGCAAATGCTGAAATTCGCGATATGAAAAATAAATTAGTTTCGACGGGTAATTCAAATCTATTGAGAACTCAGTTTATACCCGATTATGTAAAAACTGCTGATAAGTTATAAAAATAATCATGAAGGTTCCAATCTTCTTTTATAATCTGAAATATTTGAGAGTAATGGAATAACTTCAAAAGGATCTCCAAAAACTGGTACATTTCTCTTTATTAACTTTTTTGAAATTCTGTCTCTTTCTTCAGGGCGATTCAAGCGTTGAATTATGGGAATTAATGGTTTATTATGTTTATGACCTAAACTTAAGCTCTCTATTATATTAGATTCAAAGGATTGATTGTCTAATGATTTAAAAACGGTAGTCAAATAAAAACTTGGTAAATCTAATATTAAACCATCAATTTTCTCGTCAGATAAAGCAAGATTAATAGTCTCAAAAACCGCATTTTCAAAGAAAAACTGGGCTGCCAAATCTAAAGGATTTTTTGAACTAGTTCCCGGGAGTGATAGTTTTGAATCTAACTTCTCTTGAATTTTAGGAGAGAAGGGAGGAACTCTCATTCCTTCTTTTTCTAGTAGATCAACTAAAAGAACACCATAACCTCCACTAATACTGAAGACTGCAATATTATTGAGCTTGAAAATTCCATAGCAGTCAATTAAACGAGCTGTATATAACAACTGTTCTAAAGAATTAACTTGGATAATATTATATTGTTTAAGAAAGGCTTCCCAGAGTCTTATATCTCCTGAAATTGATGCTGTATGTGTTTTGGCCGCAATAGATCCAGTTTCCGATTTTCCTCCTTTTAAGAATATAATGGGTTTTTTATTTTGATTGAGAACTTTTTTCAAGTCTTCTATTCTACCTTCTTTGATACCCTCTAAATAACATAAAATAATTTTTGTTTCTGGATCATTGCTCAAAAAATATAATAAATCGATAAAATCCAAATCAGCACCATTTCCAAATGAAAATACTTTAGAAAAGTTAATCCCAATGGCATTTGCACCATAAATAGCAATGTTACATATGCCTCCTGACTGTGCGATAAATCCTATATTCCCGGGTGTTGTTGGAAATTGTGGACGCCATGCTATCCCTAATTTAGGGTAAAATAATCCCATCCCGTTTGGTCCTAATATCTTTACCTTATTTTGCGCTCGCTTTAATATTTCTTTTTCTAATTGAATGCCTTCTTCTGTACCTGAATCAGAAAATTCAGAAGTAAAAACAGTAACTAATTTTACTTTTTTCTTTACACACGCATCTATTGTCTTTAAAATCTGGGATGGTGGAACTGCAATAAATGCAAAATCAACTTCTCCAGGGATATCTTCTAATGATTGATAAATATTTTTCTTACTAAAACTGGGGATTTGATCAACAGTAGGATGAACAGCATAAATGGGTCCTTTAAAATATTCTGTATGATTTTTAAGAAAAAAATATTCTCGTTTTTTGGATGGGCCGACAACAGCTATAGATTTAATATGATTAATAAAAGAAATGTCTTTAATGTTTAATTTTTCAAAAGCTAGCTTAGACATTAATAATTTAAATTATCCTACTAATAAAATTTTTAAGTTTTCTTACGTCTTCTTAGATTTTTCTAATTAAGTTATACCATTTTTATAGATATCTTTATTCATGATATTTACCCTTAAAATTTCATTTTCACAAATATGGTGAAAGGGCATAAAATGAATCTACCTACTTATCTGATACTTCTAAGAAATTTTAATTAACAAAGATGTTCCATATTTGATTTTCAATTTTGTAAAATGAAAAAAAAAAATTTATAAATAACACGAGATAATAAAAAATCACTGAAAATGTCTAAAATTTCATAGGGTGAAAATCACTTTGAGAAATTTGATGACTTTTTGGCGGTGTTCGTAATATCCTGAAAAATTACAATATTTGGGATATTTGAACTGCGAAAATGAAAAAAAAATTTCTAACAAAATTTAAAAAAAAAATGAGATGGAAAAGTAATGAAAAAAAAATTTGTTACAATTCTAGTAGTCCTCGCCTTTTTAAGTGTTACTGGTTTTACAGTGATTTTTAATGTAACAGGAAACGTTCGTCCAGAATATAACGGTTATGATATCGAAAAAATCGATGGTTTAAAACATGCTGATGAATTTTCACTAGAGGGAGTAGAATTTACTTATCCACATAGTCCATGGGTTTATCCTATTATTGACGATTATAAGGGTACTTTAAGTTGGGTACCTTTTAATAATATCTTTAATGGTACCTATGGAAATATTTGGGTTTATGTAGATCCTGTTTATGACGAATATTTTGATCTTGGTCCTGCAGGTTATAGTCCAGAGGATATCTGGGCTTTTGGTTATCCTTGGACACCTACTGGTTACCCAGATTCAACTTATCCTGGTGGCTATTATTTACCTCCTGGTTATAGAGACACTATAACTGGGGCAGATTTATTAGAAGTATTATCTGAATTCGATAATAACATACATGATAAAGATGTTGAACATTTTGGTGAATATGCTCCTCGAGCAGGTCCTTATGGTGACTATAAGACCCAAATAATGATATTCAATGCTCGTGATGAATTCTTCTACGATCCTGAAAACGCTGCAGGCTTCATCGAAGGATACTTCTGGAGTGCTATAGCCAATTGGGGCGCAAACGCATTCCACATGGATAGTTACCAATGGTGGAGAAGACAAGGAGAAACCCCACCTATGGTGGATCCACTTACTGGATATGATTATAGTTATCTTAGTGTTAAAGCATGGGAATATGAAGGAACATTTGCTCACGAATTTCAACATCTTATCAACAATGATGTTGATCCTGATGAATTATCATGGGTTGATGAAGGCTGCTCAACTTTAGCTGAGTGGCTTTGTGGTTATGGATTTTCCCCTGGTCATATTTCAGAGTATTTACTCTGGCACTGGGATACTCCATTGACAATCTGGGAACAATATTTAGCTGATTATGGTGCATCATTCCTTTGGACATTCTATATGTATCAACATTATGGTGGTGCATCATTGATATGGGACTTTTGTCACGAACAAGCTAATGGAATCGAAGGATGGAATAATGTACTTGCTGCCCGTGGTGTAGACAGAACATTTGATCAAATCTTTCAAGATTGGTGCATCGCAAACTATCTTGATGATACATCATTCTGTCATGGAAGATTTGGATATTGGGAATTAGATTTACCCTCTGATAATTCAGATGGGATGAGTATCCAGTTATCAATGGAATTATGGGCTGATTGGTATGCAGGTTCAGGGTATTTCGATTGGTTTGTAGATGATTATCCATATTCAGGTGCTTATATAGCAGCTGGTCGTGGTTTGCAATATACTGCAAATTATATTAAATTCACTGATATGCCACAATTATTTGAATTAACATTTGACGGTGATGATTTCTGTGGTGCTGCCCCAACTAGTGGTACACACAACTGGTATTCTAATGGTGGAGCATGGTCATGGTTTTCACTTGGCCAGACTTTTGATGTCCCTGCTACAGGAGCAACGTTATATTTCTCTAACTATTACTCAATCGAACCAGATTGGGACTATGGTTATGTAGAAGTTCATGACCTTACAACTGATGAGTGGACAACGCTTCAAGGTCTTACCACAACAACTTATCTAGGACATGCACAAGATAATGATAACACTCCTCTTCATCGAGAACCAACTACTTATAATGAAACGCTAACATGGAACTGCTTTACAGGAGAAAGTTATGGAATATACACAGAAATTATGGATCTTACACCTTTTGCTGGACATAGTATAGAACTCTCCTTCACTTATTGGACTGATGGATACACAGTTGCTTCAGGTTGGTATCTTGATGATATTGAAATCCCTGAAATTGGTTTCTATGATGATTGTGAGACTGAAGGCGCCTGGACATTCAATGGATGGAGCTTGAATGATGAGATTATCTATAATAATTTTGAAGTTAGTCTCATCAAAACAACCACCATGACAAAGAAAAGTGGTGCAGTATGGCATACTTGGGACAGAATTTATAAGATGTGCCTTAATGATGATACTGAAGAAGGTATTAAGCATTTGCTTACGCTTAACCACAAACGTATCTCAACAGAAGTTGTAATGGTAGTTGCTAACCAACCAGGGTATGAACATACCTTTGGAACAACCTACTCGTACACTGCGGACTCATGGAATTGGCGTTGTCGCTGGTAGAATAAAATTTAACAATATATTTCCAGTAAAAAAACTAAATATTTTTTTTTATTTTTATTTTTTATTTCTCTGAAATTGTATATCGAAAGTACATCTAATAGACTTGTATTTTTAAAGAATGCTGAATTAAATTCAGTTAAATAGGCAGAAATTTTCTTAATACTTTTTGAAGGCAACTCAGTTTGGATATTAGCGATTCTGAAATTCAAAAAAAAATATCTGAATTAAGAAAAGATAATTTATCTGGGGCAAGTGAAATGGTTTCTAAAGCTTTAGATATTGTGAAATCTCAGCTAAACCTAGTTGAAGATCCAAATGAAAACATCAAAGATATAATGTTAGATCTAGGAAAAAAAATTATTAGTTCACATCCAAGTATGGCTCCTCTTATTAATACAATTGGATTTCTTCTCCAAAATTCAGAAAGTCTCAATAAAAAAGTAATTATTGAAAGTTTGAGTCAATTTGAAAAAGATAGAATTTCTAGGAATAAGAGTTTAGAAGAAAGCTTCTTTGACTTTTTGAAATTGAATGCAAAACCTAATTGTTCCTTAATGCTTATATCATATAGCTCTACAATTGTTAATTTATTAAAGAAATTAGAGAATTTTGACCTTGAATTATACGTCCTCGAATCGAGACCTCTATATGAAGGAAGAAAAACTGCTAAAACATTATCCAAATATTTTAAAACTCATCTTATAATTGACGCTGCGATAGGGATGTTTATTGATCAAATTGATTTAGTGCTAATAGGGGTTGATAGTATTTTAAAGGATGGTTCGATTATTAATAAAATTGGTACATATCCATTAGCTATGTTAGCTAATACAAGAAATAAGAAAGTGTTTGCTGTATGTGATTCTTTTAAGTATAATTTGAGGAATCATTTTGGAGAATCTATTTTGATTGAACAGAAACCCTCAGAAGAGATTTATAAAGATATTAATAAAAATGACTTCTTAGATGTTCAGAATTATTATTTCGATATCACTCCACCTAATTATATTACTAACATTATTTCTAATTTAGGAATATTACGTGTTCAAGATTTTCTTGAAAAAGTACAGCAAGAATTGCCTATCGAGTGGTTTAAATATTTTATATATAATAAAAAGACATGACCTTAAAATCTAAAATGAATCGTCAAGAATTAAACACTAAAGAAAAGGATAAAGTATTATCCGATAATAAACCTAATGTAGAGAATGCTTACCGAATTACTGAAAAACTTGCTTTCCCTAGGTTGATTAGTTCAAAAGGAGAGAAGAAAGCGATCCAAATTATAATTGATGAATATAAAAATATAGAATATAAAAAAATCCATCGAGAGAGTTTTAAAACTTCGTTTTATAATTGGATTTTCTTTAGATATGCATTTATACCACTTGGAATCGCTGTAATTATCTTAGCATTTACTTCTTTCATTACTCCTTGGTTAACTTTTGTATTTATAGTTCTAAATTTTTTTCTTGCTACAAAAATCCTTGGACTAGCAACTTCGGACAAGATTCATTTATTAAAAGATAATGAAAAAAATTATGACACAGAAAATATACATGTTGATCTAAAAAGTAAGAATTCGAAAGCCACGATTGTTTTTATGGGTCATTGGGATTCAAAATCACAGACCTTTCCTACATCGATAAGAATTATCATTGTATTAATTACACTAGTAACCTTTGTTTTAATTCTAGTTCTATATCTTATTTTTGCATTGATAGATTTAATATTCATTTTAAATAGTGCTGTTATTTATAATATTCTGCTTTATTTTAGTTTTGGATTTGCTATTTTTGCCAATATAAATTATTTCAACAAAACAGGAAATGATTCTCCAGGAGCATATGATAACGCTGCAGCAATAGGAGTTATTATTGAACTTGCTAGATATTTTAATAGCAATCCTGTATCAAATATTGATTTTATATTCTTGAACACCAGTTCTGAGGAATTAAATCTAGGTGGTGCTAAATACTTTATACAAAACCATAAAAATGAATTGGATAAAAAATCAACATTTTTCATTAATCTTGATTTAATAGGTGGAGAAGAATTTATTAGATTAATAACATCATTTGGAATACCAAGAAAAACTTCCTCAAAAAAGCTAAACGCGTTAATTTTAAAGAGTGCTGAAAAATTGCATATCAAAATTAAAGATATTTATGTGCCCACAGGTGCATGGTCTGATTTTATACCTATAATCCAAGAAGGGTTTGAAGCATGTTGGATTGGATCTCAACCGGGTTTAAAATCAGTACATACGAAAAAGGACAATATGAATTTAGTTTCGAAAGAAGGATTAAGAAATATCCTTCTTTTATGTATAGATTTAGTCCATAATTTAGATAATGATTTTAATTAATCATTCAATCATTTAATTTAATTCTCTTATTTTTGATAATGAAACTATGAGAAAGTTTTAAGATAGATTAACCATAACTTAATTTTTGTTCTAAGATTTATTTAATAGAAATTGAATTTTTAAAAAAATTAAGAGTTATATTAGGATGTTAACTCCAGAACAAATGAAAGAAATTTTAAAAGAAAACGTAATTAACCTTAGGTTTCACGCTCGTGGTGGGCAAGGAGGAGTCACTGCTTCTAATCTATGTGTTGAAGCTTTTTATGGCTATGGTGTATGCCAACCATTATTTGGAGCAGAGCGTATGGGATCTCCTACTGAAAGTTATGTTAGACTTAGTGCAAATGAAGAATTAGTAAGAACTAATGAGCAAGTTTATGCTCCACACGCAGTTTCTGTATTAGATCCCTCTCTTTTAGGTGAAGTTGACGTAATAGCAGGGATCCCTCCTGGTGGGTGGCTCATTGTTAATACTACAATGGATCAGGTCTCAATTCAAGGAATTATTGGTCGAAAAGATATAAATATTGCAACAATAGATGCATTAAACATTGCAATGGAGATTCTTGGAAGAAACATTACAAACACTATTATCTTAGGAGCTTTACTTAGAGTAGTCCCTATATTTTCTGTAGATGCATTAGCAGATGCAATAATGCGACGGTTTAAGGGAGAAATCGCTGGAAAAAATGTTGCGGCAATAAAAAAGGCTTATGAAGAAACATGTATATATGAAACTCCAGATGCTCCTAATATTGATTTTAGCATTGATACTAAAGTTCCTTGGCAACAAGTATATCCAGGATTGCCAGGATTTAAAGAATTAGATGATGCTGGAGTATGGTATTGTGATGAAGATATTATAGAAATTGGGAGTCATCAAGTGAATACTGGTTCCTGGGGTGAATGGGATATGATTTGGGATGAAGAAAAATGTACTGATTGTGCTCAATGCTGGTATATTTGTCCTGATTTTACAATAATTAGAGAAAAAGGAGAGGATGGACTATGGCATATGAAAGGTATAGATCAATCTCACTGTAAATCATGTCAAAACTGCCTAGAAATCTGTCCTGTTCAAGCAATTACTAAAAGATTAAAACAAGGTCCGGCTTCATGTGCCGTACCTGAATAAAGGAGGGATTTATTATGAGTATAGAACCAATGAAAATATTTTTTAAAGAAATTAAAGAACCTGAAGTAACAACGATGATAGGAAATTATGCTGTTGCAGGTGGAGTGACTCAGACAGACCCTGATGTGATTTGTGCTTTTCCTATTACCCCTCAAACTCAATCTGTCGAAGGTTTATCCGATGTGGTTCATCATGGTAGATTAAAAGCAGCATTTGTAAATGTAGAATCAGAATTAGCGGCAATAAGTTATTCAACCGCTGCATGCGCTGCAGGAGCAAGATCTTTTACAGCGACAGCAAGTCAAGGTTACCTACTAATGACTGAAGCACTTCCGATGGCTGTTGGATGGAGACTTCCTTTAACAATGATGATTTCTGCCAGAGCTTTTAATTCTCCTAATTTATCTATATGGAATTCATGGGAATATACACAAGTTAATTCTGAACTTGGATGGAATATAATTGTATCTGAAAATGTTCAGGAAACTTATGATGCCGCAATCCTTGCAGTCATGATATCTGAAGAATCTTTATTTCCAACTATATTTGTGCATGATGGTTTTATAATTTCTCATTCAGTCCAGAAATTAACATTAATTCCAGATGAAACCGTCAAAAGAATGACTCCTAAAAAACCAAGACACACAATCGATACATCAAAACCAGGAACTTGGGGTGGTATTGTTACTCCTTCCTACTTTATGGAAGGAAGGGCAAAACTAGAAGAAGCTAAAAAGCCAGTTTTAGGCCAAATGACTGACGTATTCAAAAAATTTAAAACAGAGACTGGTAGAGAATATAATTTGATTGAAACATATAATTTAGACAACTCATCTAAAACTGCTTTTTGTACAATGGGTTCAGTAAGTGGAAATATTATTAGTTGGATGACAAAAAATAAGGATATAGGTTTGATAAAAATCAGAGCATATCGCCCATTTCCATATGAAGAGTTACGTAGGATAGTAGAAGAATATAATTTAGAAAAATTGATACTTTTAGAAAAAAGCGATTCTCTAAATGGGTTATTACCACCCTTTTCAATGTCAGTTGCATCTGCTTTATATCCAATAGGTACACTTTTTAGAAGCTTTATTGTTGGTTTAGGTGGGAGAGATGTTACTCGAGATGAATTTGATGTAGCAAAAAAGAAAATGGAATCTGTGACAGATATGAAAGGACAATTGTATCAATATCTAGGTGTAAGAGAAACAAAACAAAAAATATCAGGGGTGGATCTATAAATGTCAAAACCAGAGAGAAACATCATCAATTTTGATGATATTCTAGCAAGAGAGGAAAAAAGCAATGTCTTGTTTTTCAACTATGATAATGAAGCTTTTATGAATACTGGAATCCAAGAAAGTGGAGGTACACCCCCTTATGCATCTACAACTACGGGACCTGCAGGAGAAAAAATTCCTGGCAAAATAGGTATAAAACAGGATTTAGTTACTCCATTTGCTTTCTATGGAACAAAAAAACTTTTCTTAGCCACGGTGAATCCCGCATATCCAAATGATTTTATGGGAAAAGTGGCCGATGCACTTAAATCAAATGGTTCTGCTTTCATTCAAGCATATTCTGATTGTATGAGAGGTTGGAGACACGGTGCTGCCGATGCATTAAAAATCTCAAAACTGGCTACTGATTGTGGGTATTGGCCTCTCTACACAGTTAGAGTCAAAGATGGAATTCCCATTTATACTTATTATCGGGGATTAGATATAGATAGAGATAAATTCATGGAGTACCTTAAATCAATGGGTAAATTTAAACATCTTTTTAAACCCAAATTTATGGAAAAAGAGATTGATGAGATCATTTATTTAACAGAGCAGCGCAATAACAAATTAAAAGCATTAATCGATAAATTTGGTGCTGAAAAAACTGTTGATGTCTATAGGGTTAATCGAAAGAAACTACAACCTCAAATCCACTTACAGCCAGGTCATGGGTTATGTCCTGGTTGTGGTGCAGGGATGGTTTTAAATCAAATGGCAACTGCAGCAACCGCTGTTGCTGATACTAACATTATATATGTTAATAATACGAGTTGTTCAGAAGTTTCAACATCAAAAGATAACGTGACTTCTTGGAATGTTCCTTGGGTTCACCATTTATTTGAATCTGGTGCGACTGTTGCTGAAGCTATCTCAACCGCAAAAAAGATTATGAAAGCGAAAGGTCTCTATAATCAGGAGATACCTTGGATTATTCATATCGCAGGAGATGGCTCTACATATGATATAGGATTTCAATTTCTCAAAGCAGCACTTATTAGAACTAGTAGTTTTGTTGAAATGAATGAGTATTTGAAAAATCAAAAATAAATTTTATTTTATTCCTTTTTTCTTTTTGGGGTAATGTTAGTTTTCTTCTAATTTCAGAGATTGTTTTCTTTTGTATTGAGCGTGATATAATTCACAACGAATTGAGTTCCTGATTATATAACCACTTGTTTGAAAAATAGAATCTTCTAGAATATAGTCGTGATACATTGATGCCCTACATGGATATGAATAATGAGCTTTATTTATTTGCTCAATTAAATAAAACTCATCCTTATGGTCTTTATTAAAACATTTTAATTTTAAATTTTGAATAATATAGTTAGTTGATCCACAAGGAGCACTCTGTATTACACATGCATCCTCTATTGATCTACCATCATTACTCATTAAGATAGATATAATTGGTACTCCTATCCGAAAATAGTCTATGAACTCATCAATATAATTCCGTTGTTTTGTTATGTGAAATCCTACTTTATTGTATTGGTCTTCGTCTTTACTTAGTGAACAGAAAGGTTTTGGAAATGCAGCTTGGATATTATATCGTTCAAATTCAAATAAAATTTTAACTTGAAGTTCGGGTGAAACCCATTTTGGATTTTCAATCGGAATGATTACTGCTTTCACATCTTTATCTCTTAAATATTCAGGTAATTTTTCAAGTAAATTTGTATTTATCCCAATCACCAATAAAAAGTCAATAGGTGGTATTTCTTCTGGTAAAAGATCAATTTGATCTCCTTCAATCTTATTAGAAGCACCATGAACCTTAATATAGAAATATATTTTACTAGCGTGACTCTTTAGATATTTACGACATTGAGTACAATTCATTTTCTTCCCTGATATTTGACAAGCATTACAAAATTTCATATCATTAATTAAATGTCCTATGAATTTAGTGGCTAAATATTCTGTTTCAGGTTCTTTACCATATAAAATTCCTAGTTTATAGTCTTTTTTATATAACGTAGATTCGACTTGTAACAAATTTTCTTGCATTTTCTTCTTTAGATGTTGTTTAATTAAGAAATTAAATTAAAAAAAAAAATTCACAAAACGATTTTTTAAAATCCTTTAAGAAGGAATTATTATTTTTTTCATATTTTGGATTATCAAACCACTCGAAATATTTTTGATAAATGCTAGAATTATTGTGATTATTAAAATAATTATTAAGAGAATTTTCGTAATCAAATAATTTCAAACTGTTTATTTCTGCGATATTAGTTTTTTGAAAAACATCAATGACTATGGAATCTAACATAATTTTAAGTTCCTCTTCAGGTTAATCATTTCCTCAATTCACCATGTAATATGCGCTCTTTAAGCATTTCTCAGCACCAACTACAACTGAATTAATGATATCTGAGACACTTTCAATTTCCTCCACTAGTGCACAACTCTGTCCTAAAAGAATAATACCATTATCAACATCTCCATTATAAGCTTTTTCTAATTTCAAAACACCATCTCTTATCACCGACATAGAAGTTTCTTCTGCTCTTTTTTCTGCTTTATTCAATACAAGAGTAGCGCTTTTAGCATAATTATTCTTCAATACTCTTGCGGGCCCAAAAACACCGGTAACTAATTTAGTATCAGAAATTGTAGAATTCTTGACTTCATTTTTATAATTATCATGAAACTCGCATTCTTTTGTGGCAATAAGTCTCGTTCCCATGGCTATTGCCCCTGCACCCATAGCTAAAGCTGAAGCTAATCCTTCACCTGTAGCATACCCTC
>JAEOTV010000250.1 GCA_016839635.1 Promethearchaeota archaeon
TCACCAGAAGCTACTATATTTTGAATGGTGATTTCTGGATTTGATAATTTTATACCTGCTTTTCTAATATTTTTTACGACTTTATCAACAACTCGTTCTGCTTCGGCTGCTTGTCTAAGACCAGTAACTACCATTTTTCCCGTAGAAAATATTAAAATAGTAGCGCGAGGTTTCTCAATTCTCATTACAAGACCGGGAAATCGTTCAGGGTTATATTCTACTTCTGCATGACGTCTTGCTATTTGATTTAGATCTATTTTTTCTGTTATTTCCACCACGACTGTTGCAACAACGTTTTCAATCTTATAATCTAAGTCTGTCTCATAATCGTATTCTCCTTCCTTTTCCTCGGCTTCTAAGTCGTCTTCTTCTTCTTCCTCGTCTTCCTCATCTTCATCAAATTCATCTTCAAATTCTTCATCTGACATGATAAAATTAAGTGATAATTATGATTTAAATTTATTAAAATAATAATATTCTTTATTTCAAGGTTTTTTTGTTAATTTTATTTAAATAAATCTTCCTTTATAAAGGTGGTAGATTTAAAAAAGAATAGTGCTAAAATCACAAAATTTTAAGAGTCGTTAAATAACTTTTTCAAAAATTAAGAAAGAAAAGAAATTATCAAAAAAAGTGATTTAAGAATCTTCTGAGATATGTTCTAAAATGTGTTTTGTTAATTGTATGAAAGCCTCCTCAACATTTTGACCCGTTTTCGCTGAAGTAATAATCATACCCAAATTATTCATATTTGCATAATCAGATGATTTAGTTTCATTTATTTTGATTTGCTTTTTCAAATCAGATTTGTTTCCTATTAATATAATAGGAGCATCATCTCTAGATTCTCTAAAACTTTGTACCCATTCATCAAGTTTTTCAAAACTTTTCTGGTTTGTCATATCATAAACCAGAAGTGCACCATTAGCCCCTTCCAAATAGAGTTTTCTAAGAGATTTAAACGATTCTTGCCCTCCTAAGTCCCATATTTGGGCAGAAACCTCACCATATCCTTCTACAATCATATCCTTTTTTAAAAGGTTAACTCCTAATGTGCTTTTATAATTTTCTCTAAATTTATTTTCAATGAACCTATAAACAAGTGATGTCTTCCCTACATTTGCTTCTCCAAGCAAGACTATTTTTAAAATATATGACATTAGCCATCACACAGTAAAAGACTTAGTATTTTATTTTATATTCAAAGTATATAGTTTATACTTATTAATAATTTTCTAATTACACCTTAAAATTGTATATAGAACCTAACTAATCTTAAAATCTATGTATTAAAAAAAGAAATAACAAAAAAATTTTTTATTAACTTAATTTAATCCTTTTGGAATACGAGCATAAATTCACAGAAATTCTGGCCCGTTTGTAAACTACATCCAAGTTCTTGAGCAAAGCAATGACGATCACTTAGTTTTTCTAAAACTCCTGCTAATAATCCCGCTTCAAATGAGCAAAAGCTTCCTGTTGTTTTAATTCCTTTTTTTATCAAATCTTTTATCGATGAATGATCTTTCAGCTTTAATTGTATTATTTCTTCGGTACTTTCAGTTATCTCAGCTGATCCAAGATTGAATTCAGCAATAATTCTTTTTAGTTCATCTGGAACTTGAGAAATATCTTTAACGGGTTTTACTTTTAAGGTGCTTCCTAATTCGTGTCCTAAATAGTAAAAAATAGCTTCTAATTGATGACCTAAAGCTAATAAAGCCCCAACTTTCATATCACCTATTGCTTTGCCTTCTTTTAAATTCTTTCTCATTTGGGCGAGAATTTTAGAGAGCAATTGTCTATCCATTAAATTTCACTTTATTTTTGTTTTTTTATAAATTTTTTTTTCTATATTTAAAAATTAAATTTTAACTGAAGATATAAACGCATAAAGAATCGCATCGATAATTTCTTCTTCTTGTATATTTACCGATATTCTCTTACCTGCTATTATTAATGTAGGAACTGAAGTAATGCGATAGTCTTGCGTTAACTGACGATTTTCCTCCAAATCAATTGAGATCTTTTCAATTCTTAATTTTTTTCCGAACAATGAAATGTTTATTCTCTTTAACTTTTCTTCTACTGGGATGCAAGGTGCGCAATGATTTGACGAAAAAAATAAAATCTTTGGATATCCTTGGTCGATATCTTCATACATTTTCTATTCTTCTTTATATTTGTTATATAATTCTTTAATAATTGCTTGGAATGCTTCAAAGACTCCACTTCCTGTTTTAGCTGATGTCTTGTAATAACCAAGAAAATTGCGATCATTAATTATATCACTACTTATTATTTCATCTTCTAAATCCTTTTCATCAACTAAATCTGTTTTGTTACCAAACAAAACAATTGGGAGCTCTCCCGTATATTTTTTAATATCTTCATGCCAATCCGTGATATGATTAAAACTGTCTTCATCAGTATGGGAGAATACTATGATTGCAGCTTTGCTACCCTTATAAAATGTAGGACGCATGAAATCAAATTCCCGTTGTCCAGCAATATCCCAGAAGAATAACTTACAATTATCTCCCTCCATTTCTTCATCATACTTGGAGAATTGGGCTCCTAAAGTTTTAATGTAATCTTTTTGGAAACTACCTTGAGTATATTTTTTAATTAGGGAAGTCTTCCCTACAGCACCATCTCCTATTACTGTAATTTTAAATACGAATCCTTTAGTTACATCATCTTTTCCCATTTGAATCACTTCGTTGTATTATTTCATTTAAATCTGTTATTATATAATATAATTCAAAAGTATACGATATTTTTTATTTATTTTTATTTGTTATTATTTTATATTAATAATAATAAACCGTATTAAATATTTACGTGAGTAATATTATGGATATTTTAGAAAGAATCTCAAAAATAATAAGGGATTTTTCTGATATGAACATAAAAATTGCAGTCGCAGAATCTTGCACAGGGGGTTTTATTTCACACATGTTTACGAATATTTCTGGAGCATCGAAAATATTTGAAAGAGGAATTGTATGTTACAGTAATCAAACAAAAATAGATTTACTAAATGTGGATCCGCAAATTATTGAGAAATATGGCGCGGTATCTGAAAATGTTGTTAAACAATTAGCAAATAATATAAGAGTACTTGCTAATGTTGATATTGGAATAGGAATTAGTGGTATCGCTGGACCAACTGGAGGGACACCAGAAAAACCAGTGGGATTGGTAATTATAGGTATTTCTACCAAAAACGATATATATCTCCAGGAGTATAATTTTAAAACCGACCGTATTTCATTTAAAAAAAAAGTCTTAGAGAAAATAATTCATTTACTAGAAGAATTACCTTTACTATAAGGAACAATATAAAAATAAAAAAGGCTATAATTAATTTATTAAATTTCCATTCTCCATTATTTCTTTTTTAGAACCATCCATGTATTCTACAGTTATGTTAGCTTTTGGAGTAGTCACAAAATCCCAATGCATTTGAGATGCTGAAGTACCTCCAAAAGATTTATTAAATCCAAAAGCGACGTGAACACTTCCATTAATTTTTTCATCAGTAAGAATATATCCAATTGCTTTAGTTATTACAGGATTACACCCAATTCCTAGTTCACCAACGTTATATGTCCTTAATTCTGGTACTTTATTTTCTTTATCGATTTTCTCACTTTGCTTAAAAGCATCAATTATAATATCTAAGTCATTATCAGCTGACACCTTATCCAGCAATAATTTGCCTTTTTTAAAACTTAGTTCTACATTTTTCAAAATTTTATTAGAATACCTTTCAATTGTTAATGGGCAAAAGATCTTACCTTCTCCTTGTTTTTCATTAGGAGGGAAATATACTTCTCCAGCAGGTAAATTTCCACCTAAGTCTCCTAAAGCAATTTGTTCATCAGAAAGTATTCCATCATCAAGAATTTTACTTCGATGTTCTATTGAAACCCAAAAATCCGTACCACAATCATCAGTAACATAGACTTTTTTAGCATTATCAAAAAATTTTCCAAGATGTTTGGTAATTTCAGTTAATTCTTCTGAAGGGATGCTCATACCATCAACAATGAATTTTTCAAACAAATCATAATCAATATTATAGAAATCTGCAGCTTTCTGGGAAGGCCAAGCAGCATAGCACCATTTTTTTCCTGGTGCATATTCTTCCTTAAATCCATATAATATTTCTCGTATTGGAGCAATAGATTTCTGATAAGCTTTAAGTTTTTCTTCTGGAGCATTATTCCGAATTAAAGGATCTTCTGGATACTCAATTACTATATAAGCATCGATATTTTTAACCATTTCAATATAATGTTTTGGCGTTATTTTTAGTGTTTTCGCTTCAATTTGATCATCTTGCCATATAGATTCCTCATAATAATCACTTATAGCGGTAATATGTGGAATTCCTCCTTTTCTAAAAACACATAAACCTATTTCTTCTAGGAGCTCCTGACAGTAGATTGCGCCTTTTATAAGAACGAACTCGCCTTCTTTTTTTATGTTAACGCTTTTTGTTATATTTTCAGCACAAAGTTTAATTTTTTCTTTGGTGATCATAGCTTTTAGAAATGTTAGATAAATAATATTTCTTATTAAATATCTAAATTAAAATCAAATAGTAAGAGAATCAAAGAATTTATTATAATAAGTAGGTATAATTTAAATATTGAATTGAATATTTTAAAGGAAGTAAATATAAAAAAACTAATCTAATTATAACTGATTCTTTAAAATGGTCGTTAGAGAAGCTGGGGTATTATTCAGAGGGTTTACATTAGTAAAAAAAAGTTATCATAAAACAACATTGGGAAAAATTGATTCAGACTTAAGAAGTGGTTTACTTACCGCTATTTTAGATTTTGCTCAATCTACTTTATCTAAAGTTGAGTATTTTGAAGGAAAAAAGTTTCTCATTACATTCACTGAAGATAAAATAATAAGTGAAGATGGCTTTGAGCCTGAGTTTCTCATCTCTTATGCTATTTTGGATAGGGAGAGAAAAATCGAACGATATATAAATAAAATTATTCAACCATTATTAAAACAAGTATTAAATGAATTTAAAACTCAAAATACTGGTAAGAATTTATCTGAGGTATCTCAATTTAAAAATTTCAAAAATTCTATTGATACTATCTTTGGAACTGATACGCAAACTATTGACCAAAAACTCAGAGGAATACTATAAATAATTTATCTATTTCTGTGATTTCTTTAAAAACCATAATATTATTGGTAGTGCAATAGTTGCATCAGAAATAACAGTAGAATATTTTGCTTTTTCACTTATTTTCCCCCATGAAATTGCTTCCCTTAAAGAAGCGCCACTTAATCCTCCCGATTCAGGGCGATCCATAGTAATCTGAATAGCGTAAGTAGCAGAATTTGAGCAAAATTGTAATGATTGCATAATAAAATTTTTAGGAACACCTCCTCCAACAATGCACATCCCCGCAATTTTAGAGTCCCAAGCCATATTTACCATTTCTAACATATCTTTGAAATGGTTTAAATTTAGTTTTTGGTTATGAAAACCTAATTGCATTGCTAAACCAGAGTCAGTAAAAGCAGGGCAAAAAATTGGGATATTATTATCATAGCAAGCACGGAGAACAGAATAAGAATTCTTAGGAAGTTGCTTTCCAACAAATTTTAAAAACGAACTAACAGGCATTTGATTATCTGGGATTTCTAATTTTGATACAAAGTCTTCAATTCCTTCATATACTTTATTTGGCATAAATACATCATATATTCTATTGATTTCTTCTCTGTGTAAATTCTTATCATCAAGCTCAGCAGAATCAAAATCTCCTTGTAAATGCTGAAATCCTAAAGCTTCTGCGAGATCATGGGTTAAGGTTGCTCCAGTCGTTACTAAAACGTCTACAAAACCTTCATTTATAAAATCGTATATAACCCTTTGCAGTCCTGCCGGAATAAGTGCTCCCGCTAATCCAAAAAATTTAACACAACCTGGAGTATTGATCATTTCCTCATAAATCTCACAAGCTACTGCTAATCTTTTTGCATTAAATCCAGTATCTTTTAATGAATTTATCAGTTGTACAATATCCGTGTTATCAGTTATTTCAAATTGATTAACTTTTCTTAGAATATCTTTTAAATCTTTATCTGGCATAAAAATCATAGTGTATTTTTATTATCTATAAATGATATAAATTCTATTATCAGTTTAGCAGCTAAATTACATGTCATTCTATTTTCTAAATCTAGATTAGGTGCAACTTCTACTAAATCAAATCCTAATATATCAAAATTTTTAGATACTTCTTTTAAAACTTTCCACAATTCTCTATAAGAAAACCCTCCTGGCATCGCAAAACCTGTGCCCGGAGCAATAGAAGGATCTAATGCATCGATATCTATTGATACATATAAAGATTTAATCCCTGAAGTTTTGAAAAAACTAATTATCTTTTCTATATAATTATCAAGCCCTTCTATTAACTGATAAGCACTTAGATATTTGATGTTTTCTGATTCTGCGATTTCTAACTCTGGAATGTCAACATCTCTAACTCCTAAAATTAGAAGATTTGTATTATTAATATATTCTAAATCATAAACTCTATGCGATACAGTTGCATGAGAATAAACACCTTTATCCCATTCTTGGTAAAAATCCAAATGTGCGTCGAATATAAGCACACCAAATTCATCTTTCATATTAACAAGATCTCCAACAATTTTTATCACAGGATATGAACAGAAATGATCTCCTCCAATCATTACAGGAATTATTTTTTCATTTTTTTGATATAAATCTTTTATGAATTTCTTTATTGTAATGAGGTTTTTTTCTATATTTGTTTTTTCAATAGGAATATCCCCAACATCAGCAATTTTAAATTTAGTAATGGGCCATCCCAATTCAGATGTCCATCCAATATCATTAGTTACACTCCTGATTCTTTTCGGGGCAATTGAAGAGTTAGGTAAATCTATTGATGTTAAATAATCCCAAGGTATACCAAAAATTACAAATTTAGTATCTTCATTAATTACTTCACTAGAATCAAAAAAATTCATTTTAAAATATCACTTTATATTCTATACTTCTTACATTTTATCAAGGGTTTCAATTCCTAAGATCTCTAATCCAATTTTAATAATTATCTGTACGCATTTAATGAGTAATAATCTCGCGTTTTCTAATTCTTTATTATCAGATATAACTTGACAAGAAGAGTAAAACGAGTTAAATGTTTGGCATAAGGTTAATAAATATTGAGCAATTAAATGAATATTGTATGTTTCTTCAGCTGAATCTACGATATCAGGAAAATAAGTCATTTGTTTTATTAAATCTAATTCACTTTTATGAATAAATAAATTCCAATTAATATTAATACTAACCTTTATTTCTGATTTTGAAATTATTGATGCGATCCTTGCATAGCAATATTGAATGTAAGGACCAGTTTCTCCCTCAAAGGATATACTTTCATCAGGCCTAAAGATAAAACCCTTAGTTGCGCTGTATTTTAAAATAAAAAATTTAATAGCTGCTAATCCAATAATTTCAGCCCTTGTTAACTTTTCAGATTCAGCCAGATCTGGGTATCTTTTATTAACCTCATCTAAAGCAAGTTTTTCTACTTCCTCGATAACTTCATCACCATCCACAACAGTTCCCTCTCGACTTTTCATTTTTCCACTAGGTAAATCAATCATACCATAAGATAAATGATAATTATCTTCTTGAAAGCCCAGGAGTTCTAATATTGCAAATAACCATTTAAAATGCTGATTTTGTTCATCTGCAACAACATAAATAGATCTATCATAATTAAAATCTTCCTTTTTCTTATAAGCAAGGTATATATCTTGAGTAATATAAATAGATGTACCATCACTACGGATTAGAAATTTATTGGGGAGATTAGATTTGTCTTTAAACCTTACAAAGATAGCTCCATCTTCCGTCTCTTCAAAGATTCCTTTTTTAAGTCCCTCTAGGATAATTTCCTTTCCTTTTAAATATAAATCTGATTCAAAATATTCCTTATCAAATGAAATGCCAAGTTTTTTAAGGGTTACATTAAAACCATCTAAAGCCCAATTATTCATTTTTTTCCATAAATCTAAGGTATCTTTATCCCCTTTTTCCCATAATCTTAGCATATTGTAAGCCTCTTCCTCAAGGTTTTCATCTTTCTCCGCCATTTCACTATATTTCACATAAAAATCTCCCACAAAATGATCACTTTTTTTATCTGGTTTCTGATTATTCCCCCATTTTTTATATGCAAGCATACTTTTGCAGATGTGAATACCACGATTATTATATAAATTTACTTGGAAAACATCATATCCCTTATATTCAAGTAAATTAGAAAGTGATTTACCAAGTAAAACATTTCTAATATGACCAAAATGAAGAGGTTTATTGGTATTTGGGGAAGGATATTCAATAACAATTCTTTTCTTCTCTTTTTTTCCTTTATTAATAATGTCTCGAATCCTTCCATAATCTTCCTTCAATTCAAATATACTTTCAAGTATGTATCTTGTTTTAACTTTCAAATTTAAATAAGGCCCAATTGCTTTTACATTATCTAAAACTTCAGATGTTTTAATTTTATTTTCTAAATCTATTGCTACTAATTTAGGTGATTCTTTTTCAAGTTTTGCTAGCCTAAAACAGGGGAAAGCATACGTGAAATCAACTTCTGAAGGAGGTATTTCTAATAGTGCTTGTATTTCCTCCATATTAAGTCTTTTGATCTTTTCGCCTAAAATCTCAGCAATAGTTTTCTTGTCAATGATTATCATTTTCAAAATCGAGGTAAAATCAATAAATTTTGTTTTTATAGTGATTATAACTTATTTCTGTTTTGTTAAATATATCTAAAATAGCTCATAAAATTTATGATAGAAGATGTATCATTTTACTAAGCAAAAGATATTGGATTTGATACTAGAATATATTTAATAGTTAAAATAAGATTAAATAAGATAAATTTTATTTTAAAATCATAAAAATGTTAAAATTTTTTAGTAAAGAATTTGATTTAATTTCTTATAACCTACTGTGAAATATAAGTAAGACAATGATAGAAAAAAAAGACAATTTTATTTTAAAATGGAATGATGATAGAGGTCAATTTGTACCAATCGAATCTGACGCGGATATGAATGAAGGCATTTTCATAGAACTTGTTGAAGATGATGATTCATGGAGATACTTCTATATAAAAGGAGCATCTTTGATTGCAAGGCGTACAGCCTTAAGAGCAGCTAATGGGATATCAAAAACCGGATTTGTTCACCCAAAAACAAACATACGCTATGGAGTTGATTGTAAACTGCAAGAAGAAATATCTCCATATGAGGATATGCCGGATAATCTTAGAAAAACCCAACGTTCTTGGTATAAGGGCGAATATAAGCAGTATTAACTTAAATGTTTATCATTTCTTTTACTTTCTTCTAAATATTTTTAATTTTGGATTTGAATTAGATTTTATTCCAAAATTCATTAGGTGAAAGATATTCCTTAATTTTCGAAAAAGGACATGCCGAAATACAATTACCACAATCACTGGAATTTTCAACCCAAAATTCAAAACATTTTTCTACATCAACAAAAAATTTCTTAACTCCAGGATTGTTAGAAATAGTAGCCGGTTTAAATGTAGGGTTTTTTTCTTTTGTGATAGCATCAGTTTCACAAGCTTCAGCACATTTAGAACAGGTCTTACAAAAATTATTAACTTTTCCTATGAATTCTTGGTTTGGTTCATCAATAACTACTGGTATATCTGTAAAGATCTTACATATACGAACTCTTGGTCCAAGCTCAGGAGTAAGTAGTAACCCATTTCTACCTAAAGCACCGAGACCGGCATCAATTGCTAATGGAATACTAAGGGCAGTATCATTACCACATTGAATAGCTCTATATCCTAAATTTCTAATAAATTCACCTAAACATGAGATTATAAATGCCATCTTTGAATATGCAATTGCTGAAGCTGCGGCTGCGGGTTGAGCGGGTGCTGTTGAAATTGCATCTTGATCCATCTCTACCCCCATAACTATAACCTTATTAATCCCAACTGGTAAATCGATAGGCTGGTCATATATTGAATCTGCAGCTGTTCCTCCACGTACCCCTTGTTTTGCTTCAGCTTCACTAGTTTGATCAGGTCTCTTAAAACCTGTTTTATAAATCCATTTATCATTAACATCTGCAATACCTACTAATGAAGCTCCATAGAATTTTGCTGCTTTTTTAATGTATTTCGTTAAAATCTTTGAATCCTCAATTACATATTTGGATTTCATCCAATTTACACCATAACCAATATCTATAAGATCTTTCCTTTCCCATGTAAATGCATAAGGAAATCTTTCATAAACCGTCCAACCTGCCGCTACAAACGCAAAATCTAACCTTGAATAACCTTCTTTCTTTAATTCAATATGTTTCTCAATATTTGTATCTATCATTTGATTATATGTCGATAATGTTTTATCCCACAATCTTCTAAACAACATATTATTCTTCTGGTTAAAACGTTTATAGACTTTTTCATCTATTTCATACGGATAATTTTCTTTTTCCTTAACCATAATCCCATTTCACTTTTATTCTTTATATCGATTTATCCATAGAATATAATACAAAGTAAAAAATAAGTAAAATATTTTTTTTATTTTTTATATCATATTGAATTTTGTGTCACTCTAGTCTCTCAACTCTCTTTCACTTTCCACGCACCATAAATCAGAAAAGAGAAATTGAACAACAGCGCAAACGTCATAATTTTTTGTCCTATTACCATTATTGTTCGACTAAAACTCATACCAATTAACCCAACTAGTAGAGATACAAAAATTAGGACGAAAATCGTCGAAAAAATATATGCAAAAGCTTTAGTAAATTTATCACTTAAGAGTAAAACTGTTGAATAACAAATACCCATTACTAGGATTGAAGGATATCCAATAAATACAAAGATCCAGTGAGGGCCATTGAGAATATCAGCAGGAGTAAAGAGAACTCCAATTAACGCTATTGATGATATAATTCCAAAATAAGAACCAATTTTACTTACTTTCAATTCTAACTTACCTTCTAAAAAGATATTCAAAAATTTAAGATAAAAGGGGATAATACTGATAACTTGTATTCCAAATGCAAAAGTGAAAAGAATCATTGAAATTATGTTAGATTCACCATTCCATGCAGTAATTCTACCTAAATCACTAAAAGTATTCTCCCAAAAAGAATAACCTAAAATTGAAGGATTATCTCTTATGCCACCAGGATAAGTAACCATAGCGATAAATATGAGCATTAAAAATAGGATGATGCCTATAAAAGCAAAAAGAAATGCTTGTTTTGTATTAATTTTTAGAATGGTGATTGACAATCAACTTCTTTTAATTTTTCTATTTATTTTAATAATTATATTATTTGATATCTCTTATTATAAAATTATGCAAATAATAATTGACTTTCAAGGTTAATAGTCTCAATAGAAGGCCTTTGAATGAAGAATAAACAATTTAAATACAGAAATCTTGATTAAACCCACTATGTTTCTTAACAAATCTTTACATTTCAATGACAAAAAATTTTAAACATATAATACAATCTTTTTAATATATAACATCAAAATATTTTAAATATATAAAAAAAGATATTAATTATAGAAATCTTAATAGTTATTAAATCAAAAAAACAAGAACTCTCTTATAATAAAACAGATATATAAATATAAGAAAGTATATTTTTTTATTATTTAACTTCTTAGCCAAAAGTCTGAACGGATTGAGGAAAATAAGGATGTACGACGCAACATATAAAATTGTTATCTTTGGAGACGCGGGTTGTGGTAAAACCACATTAACTCAAAGGTTTTTAACAAATTTATTTAAATCAGATTCTAAAATGACTATTGGCGTAGATTTTGAAGTAAAAAGTTTAGAAATCAACGGAAAAAGAATTAAACTTCAAATCTGGGATTTTGGTGGGGAAGAAAGATTTAGATTTTTATTACCAACTTATGTACGTGGTGCTAATGGAGCGTTATTTATGTATGATGTTACAAATTATAGTTCCCTAGCACATATAGATGATTGGTTATTGGTAATAAGAAAAGAACTTCGTGCTGAAGATCAATTTCCTATTATTGTTGTTGGGGGAAAGGCAGATCTTCTTGAAGATCGTGAAGTTACAGGAGATGAAGGTATTAATATTGCCAAATCTAGGAGTGTAGATGGTTTTATAGAGTGTAGTTCGAAAACAGGTGAAAATGTAGAAGAAACCTTTGAAGCGTTATCACGTTTGATGCTACAAAAATCTAATTTATTATGAAAAACCTTTATTCTCGCATTAGAAAATTGTAATATCCTAAATCCAAAAATGAAGGATGAAAAATTACAAGCAGTTTTCAATTTATGAATCTATATTTTCTTCATCCAATGCTAATTTTTGTTTCAATCGTAAATCCTTTCTTCTAAGTGATACCATAATTTGAAAATCAAGATCTTTTTTGTATAGATCAGCCAATCTTAGCATTTTCCTAGCGATTTCTTTTTCAATCTCATCCCTTTCGATGCTAAATCCATCAAATATTGATATTTCTGAGAATTTTTCGATGTCCTCAAGAAGTTCTTCTGGTAAAACATCTGATCTATCTTTAACAGCAATGCTCATTATTTCTTCTAATTTTTTATATATATCTTTCTTACTAAACTGGCAAAGTATACATTTTGAAACACGTTTTTTAAAAATATTTAGAACGATTAATCCTGTGATAAATTTGAAGTTTCTAATTAATAGAGTGAGGTTTTCCCTCTCATATTCATCTATATTTTGATGAACATATTCTCTAGCATCATTATATAAGTTACAAAAGCCCATAGCCCTATCAAAATACGCGGGAACTATACAAAACAATCGAGTGAACCAAAAAGGTTTAATATCAAATGGAGGATCTTCGTAAAAAATATAATATACAATTCTTCCATCTCTTTCTTTATACAAAGTAGATTCCTTCTTTAGCATGTTTAAATAAGTAGAAATAGTCGAGCGGGCAATTTCTTTAAAGTATCTTTTATATTCATCCTCCACTTCTCCTGTAGTAATTTTATTCTGTCCTTCTAAATGAAATTTAAGAATTATACCCAATATACGATTTTCATGAAGGCGTCCTGTTTTTATCTGTTGTTCTTCTGATTCATCCTCCCTTATTTGATACAAAAAAGCAACTTCTGGTGCAAAATCTTGGATAACCTTATCAACAAGTTTCAGTTTTGAATCAGTAATTTCTAATGCTTCTAATTTCGCGCCTTCTATTAACAGTTTTTCTATTTCTGATTTTTCAGACAAATTTAAAAAACACTCGATCTTGTTTTTTCTATATTAAAGAAATCCATTTATCTTAATAAAAATTTATGTTCGATAAAAATAGAAACATAGTATTTATTTAAGTTTCTATCAGAATCTTCTATGTTTTGAAATATACTGAATTGTTATCTTTATCCTTCTTAAAAATACCTACAAAAATATTTATGTAGATACAATAAAGTTAGCGGGAAAAGCATACCCCACTGGATATTTAAAGAATTTAGATAATAATTTGACAATTTTATAAGAAAATTATTGATTATTATCGTATTTTTCTTTCCAAATAGGATCTGCTTCTTGTAAAATTCTTCTCTGAACTTTTCCAATTAAATTTTTGGGAAGCTCCCCGATTATCGCGACTTTGTGAGGTACTTTATAATGTGCCATGTTCTCCATTGCCCAATCTTTTATTTTTTGAGGTGAACAATCGCAATCTTCCGTAATTGCAACCCAAGCTTTAATAATTTCTCCGTATTCCTGATCAGGAAGTCCTGCGACAGCAGCTTCTGTGATATCCGGGTGTCTCATTAATAATTCCTCAATCTCTTTTGGAAAAACAGAATATCCTTTACATTTTATAAGTTGTTTTTTTCTATCTCGTATTTCAATTGTACCATCTTCATTCATAAAACCAATATCTCCAGTTAAAAGCCACATTTTATCATCATACTCCAAAATTGTTTTTGACGTCTCTTCAGACTCATTGAGATATTCTAACATAATTTGAGGACCAGTAACACATATTTCACCACTATTTTCAATACCAAAATTTTTATCTTCTAGATTTCCTAAACATATTGGTCCTTTAGAAAAATCATTTGTAGGCCATATTCCCCATTCTGTTCCTGTAAAAGGCATTCCAATACTTCCGACTGGACTTTCACCGAATAAATTTCCTGCACTTACCGCAGGACTAGCCTCTGACAAACCATAGCCTTCTACAATTCTACCTCCTGTGTTTTTAATAAATGCTTCTCTAACTGGTACATGTAATGGACCTGCACTAGAAATACATAGCGCTAATTTTCCCATTACCCCGGGAAATCGTCTTTTAAGATTTTTAAGCTCTGCTAATTTTTTAAATAGAATTTCCGTGCCAGCATAAATTAATCCCTCTTTACAAGGAAGTCTTTCTATTTGCTCACTCAATTCCGCTTGTGAAGGAGGAGTCGGAAAAAGCATTATCCAGCCCCCAACAATTAAAGTAGTATTCATTACAACTGTATGAGCAAAGCTATGGAATAAAGGTAATATTCCTATGTTTCCAATTCCAGGTTTTTCGCCACCTAGCCATAATTTGCATTGCTTAGCATTTGAAACTACATTGAAATGGCTTAATACAGCTGCCTTTGGTAATCCTGTTGTACCACCTGTCATAATGTAGGTTGCTGGATGCAATTTTACATCAATATGCACTTTTGGAACGTTTGGTTCTGTTTTAAGAAGTTCCTTAAATTTTAGAGCCCCTGGGTAATCAACTTTCCCTGAAGGAATCTTTTTTATAAAAATTCCAATTGCCTTTTTTACACCTTTTATTTCTGCTAAATCTATTAGGTTTGTATATATAACAAGCTCTATTGTTGATTCTTGAATTATTGGTTTTATTGATGATTCATATAAAGCATCTAACACGATAAGCATTTTTGGCTTAGTAATACCAAATTGATGAAGAACTTCTACGGGTTGATAAGTAGGATTAATTCCGTTAGCAATTGCGCCTATTCGTGTAATAGCAAAATACGCAACAATATATTGCGGGCAATTGGGGGTGTATAACGCGACAACATCACCCTTTTTGATTCCTAAATTCGCTAATGCTGTAGCAAAAGATTTTACATAATCCTGGAATTGTTTATATGAAATCCATGCGTCTAAAAACCAAATGAATTTCTTATCTTTATATTTATCAACTTGTTCATCTAATAATTCATTTATAGACTTCTCCTCAAAACTAGTGTTTAAAGGAACCCCATTTGGCCACCATTTCTTAAACCAGCGTTTATTTTCATCAACATAAAAGTGCTGTTGCATTTTTAATGTCATTTTTCCTCACAATATTAAAAATAATTCTTATCTTTATGTCACTTAGATTTTTCAAAATTTATAACTTTATAAGAATTTGAAATTCAAAAATATTATTTTTTACAAAAATTATAATAAATCTTCTAAAAACTTAAAAAAGAGAATAAAAAATAAAAAAAAGGGTATAAAAAATTAATTTGATTTTAAATTCTGAGATCTTTTCTTCTTTTTATCAAAATTGTAGCCACTCCGACTAATCCTACACCAGCAATCAACACAATTAATGCCCAGAATCCTTCACTCTGAAACACCATAAAAACACTGAAAGTAGGGTCATGCCAGATTCCACTTCCATCCTCAAATTGAGGATAACAGACAGCATAAACCATAACACTTAATTCAGTCTGAATTCTGATATCTGAGGCAAAGCTACTTACTTCTGTGCCACCCTCTATGAGATATGAATCGTGTCTTTCATGTTCCATTAACCAAACAGCAAGTGGAATAATACTAGTACTTGCAGGAGCTGTTTCTCTACTTGTTTCATTACCATATTCATAGTCTGGGCCGGCAATATCAACAAATTCTAATTCATCTCGAGCAGCAGCACCAATATAATTTCCAACCATTAACCTATGGCTAGTGCTATTATAATGTCTCTGTTCCAATATGGTCTCTGGGTCTTCAGGAATTTGACCTGATGTTGCGATATCAAGTTCAAAATGGAGAACAGTAGATACATAAATAATTGCAAGATCTAAACCTGGGATAGGTGAATTTGCATAATGTCCATTTGGGTCATTCCAAGGATCAAAGAATTGGTTTAACTTTACCAAACCATGTGCTGCACCTACTTCTCTATCAATTTTAGGTTCAAAGGTAAAGCCAAAATGTATTTTCCCGATACTTTCTGTAGGCGCGCTTAAATAAGAATTCAAATCAACACCTAATGGAACCGCTGAAATATCTGAATTTAAGATATCAATACCCCATGATATGCTTCTATTACTTGGTTCGATATAAGGCTTAACAAACCTAAAGCCACCATGTACCTGACCTAATATTAATCTGTGCGTGAGTTCGGTACTTGTAGGTATATTGACAGTGTTAGTAGCATCAATATCCACAGGAGTGTAAATAGCAGTAATATCCTTACTTGAATCTGTATCATTATATAAGAAAGCTCCTGCTAAATGATGTGTAAATAAATAGAAGTCAAGATTACATCCTTCAAAAGCATTAGCTATAAGAAGTGCTGGGTCTCCTCCTCCTGTAGCAGCATTAAGGATTGCGCCAACATCTATATGAATCTCAAAATTTTTAATCCAAAGCTGAATTAAATCAAATGAGAATTGAGTCCAAATTGTTTCTGCAACATTTCCATGAGTTGGAGTCAAAAGCCATTCAGTGTAACTATCTCTTCTATTTTGAGCTGTAGAATTCCAATGTTCCAATAATTCAGTTCCATTAGTGACTTGAGTTTCAATGTTCAGATCGTTAGCAGGGTTTAAATCACCACCTGTTATGTACCAAGATTTGTCAATACTAAATCCACCACTAGGTATAATATCGAGTTTTTGCCAGGTTATAGGATTCATAACAAATAATTCATCTCCAGTGAAAATATCATTTATATGAATTAAAAACCAAGTAAGCAAGGAAATACCTTCTCGAATAATATCTTGGTTTAACGAGAAACCTTCAAATTGAAGCCTCATTATACGTCTGAAAAAGTTGAGTAATTTATTTACAGCAGTGATAAACGACCTATCACTATCCCAAATAATTAGGGTGACTGCAACCCCGACCTCTACTTCATAATCAAATTCACCATGTTTTTGTACAACACTATACGCATGTCCTATTTGTGTTTCATTTAAACCCGTTTTTTCTTCAGTTTCAGTCATATTCACATATTTTTGAGGAAAAACGTATACATCTCTTGTATCACCCTCTAAATCAAAATTATAAGTTCCACGTTCATGATAAGTTCGATTAACACTTAATACAAACGTGTTCCCTAGCATTTCATATTTAGAAAGATTGAAGTCATTTAGGAATAATGCTTCAAATATGGAACCTAATATTTCACCACCATATCCTAAAGTACCAAATAAGCCACCAAATCCTCCTCTAAAACCATCAAAAATACCGATATCTACTTGGTCAAAATTAAAAGGATCACCTATATCATTTTCTTGTCCTACAGCTAGCATAGGCATAGCGAATACTGAACAAAGGACAATAGTAACAACCATTAAGGATTTTGTATTTAGATTTTTCATATTTTTCACATTTTTTAATTATAAAATTATGTTTTTTATTAAGGATCTAATCAAAATCTAAATTTTTAACAATTTTTATTCTATTATAATAGAAACTTCAAATAATTCAACGTTTATCATATAAAAATGAGAAAATATTCATAAGAATTTGACAATTGTTTAATTCATTGAAGTTTTTATTACTATTTCATATCTTTTTCATGTTCCAAAATAATATAATGACTTATTCCTTTATTTTAAGAAAAAGGGTTTAAGATTTTATTAAAATAGGTGTTTTATAAATTTAATTAGTATAAAAATGAATACTAATCTGCTTGTAAGAATGTATAAAAAAACAGGACAATGTATAAAATTGCTGATAGCAATAAGCTCCACACTCTTAAAAATTCTGAAAATTCTTCAGTTGAAAAGAGCACGTTTGATCCTATAAATACGGCTGCAATGAGATAACCAATTAAATGACTTTTAAAACCTGTTACTTTAGATTTCCCTTGAACAAAATTAACAAATGATGTAATAATTATGAAAATAAAACCCATTATATAGAATAAATTAATTACATCAAATTCATATAAGTCTAAAGCTAAAAAAAATCCAAAAAGTATAATTTCAAGTATTTTAATATTCCATACCCATTGTTTTTTAGTAGTTCCCTCCCAAAATTGTTCATATTCACTTATACCAGAATTATAGAACAGAAGTATAAAAGCTCCAATTGCTAAAGCAGTAAATAAAGAATATGAAATTTTAAAAAGATAAGGAAGTAATGGAACCCATAAATCGTTCCACAAGAAATCTGTTAATACAAAAAATTCGGGTATTACACTCACTGAGCAGAAAATAGGAATAATTGCTGCTAGACACATCATAATCCACGTAATTGTAGAAACTTTTGTATCTTCTTCCCACCTCTTTTTTCTAAAGGTTGTTACTCTCCATGCCATAGAAGCAAAGCTTAGAATTGAAATAAAAGGAGTAATTGCGGGAAAAATAAAGATTGCCATAAGGTAAATTGCATTTATACCATAAAAAAATTTTAACCTGGATGGCACTACACTAATTGTTTTATCAAAATCATCAAGAGTATTAGCAAAACGATTAATGAAAAGAATCAAAAAGAATAGCCATGAAACACTAAAAATAGAAGGACAAATAATATTAATTATAATAACGGTTACTAGGGGATCATCTGAATACCATAAATTAAAACCAGCAAAGTTATAGATTAAAAATATTGCTATTGGTACTAATATAATTGATGATAAAACAACTAAACGACTTACTATTATTCCTTTTATCTCTTTAGACATAATTTGTGCCAATTAACAGATATTTTAATATTAATATAGAATAGTATGATTTAATAATTAATATATTTTCCATCGAAATTATAAGCAGATCCAATAAGATTTAGATGAAACTAGATAAAAATTTGTTAATATTTATTTATCCTTTTTTCGCTCCACAGTTTTTACAAAATAGATCATCTGCAGTAAGCTTAGCTCCACAATTCGTACAAGATATAGATAGCGCTACGGTTTTATTTTCTACAGTTTCTCTTGGGAACATTTCAGTGGTTCCTTCGGTTCCTTCTTCTGCTTTGACTTTAACTTTCTTTTTCTTTCCTTTAGCACCTTCAGGTTTGTACCGCAAACTCCCAATGAACGCTCCAAAAACAGTTCCAACTAAACACCCTTCAAAAATTGCAGTAAGCGCAGCAAGTAGATATGGCAAATCTGTTAATCCTGTTAATAATCCATCTAATAAAGCGGCTCCTATTCCTCCACCTATTACTGATAATATTATATAGAGTACAACTGAAATTATAGCATAACCTATCCCTATAGATAAACTCGTGTGTATTGCTTCACGTGGAGAACGAGCAAATAGAGCGCTTGCGATTACACAAGTTAAAATCCATGGAACTGCAACAGCTATAATTAAACCAATATCGTCTGGACGATAACCAATACACCAATGTATAGGAAAAATAAGCACCAGAACTACCCCAATTAGAGCTCCTGCTAATAATTCTATAATGATCCCACCAATTCCAAGGAAAGTAGATAGCGCGCTTAAGGCATCATCGACATTTTCAAGAAGACCCCCTGTAACACCTTCTGTAAGATTAAGAAACCTAAATGAAATATATGACATTGGAACAAAAATTATCATTCCAACAATTCCAGATTTTATTACACGTCCCCATCCCATACTTATCCCCTTACCATATTTGATTAATTGATTTTAATTTCCTTATTACATTCAAAAAAGCAAATCATATTTATACTTTTTGTCTTGAATTTCAATATAAACCTATACTATTCTAAATAGCATTATGTCCTTATATGCCATATATTTATCAATTAAAAGATGTATGTAAAAAAGTTGGAAATAAATATTATATTAAAAATTTGAGTTTTTTTATTGTATTTTAGTTATACGGCCCTTATCCATACGGATGGTTTTAGTTCCATATTGAGACAAATCTCTGTGTGTGACAAAAATAATGGTTGTCTCCATCTCTTTATTTATTTTCTGTAATAAATTCATGACTTGTTTTTCTGATTCTGGGTCAAGATTACCAGTAGCCTCATCTGCTAGAATAACTCTTGGTCTATGAATAATTGCACGAGCAATGCCACATCTCTGTTTCTCACCACCAGACATCTCAACAGGATGATGATCCTTACGATCAAGCAAATCAACATCTCTTAACGCTGATATTGCTCTATTTTCTATTTCTTTTTGGCGCAAAACTGTTGGCCATAAAACAGATTCTACATTTTCCATTGCAGTTAATGTATTTACGAGATTAAAATCTTGAAATACAAAGCCAATTTTTTGTCTTCTAAGCCTACTTAATCTATCCTCAGTAGCTCGTGCTATATTTTCTCCATCAAATATGATTCTGCCAGAATCGGGGAGATCTAGACCTGAGAGCACATTGAGAAGTGTAGATTTACCACACCCAGTAGGACCTTGTACGACAGCAAATTCTCCAGATCTGATTTTTAAATTCACATCTGCTAATGCTCTAATAATAGCACCTGCTCTTCTATATTCTTTATTCACATCTACAGCTTCAATCATTACATCTTTATCAGATGACATTTTTCTTTTACCTCCTTATTCTCCTACTTTTTTCAGTGCTATTATTGGCCGTACTTTGAGTACCTTTCTGTATGCCAAAATAAAAGCAAATATTTGGACAAAAATAAAAATAGCGCTCGTAATTACGACAGGAAGTAAATCGACTAATATTGTAAAAGTCAAATCAAAATCTGGCAGCTGATTTAAATAGGCAACAATGGCGGCATAATGGAACAAAACTTCAATTACAATAAAGAAACCAACTAATGTTGTAAAAAAAATTATCCCAGAAACTAAAACTAATATATTCTTATTAGTATACCCTATACATTTAAATGTCGCCCATACTCGTCTTTTTCTTGAAACTAGAATCCATGCATATAACAATGAGAGGAATAGAGACGTTCCAAAGAAAATAAGTACAAAATACCAAGCCAATTCTCCAAGATCTCCTCTAAACCCTAATCCTATGAAAAAAGATGTCAAAAATATTAAAGTTGTGTATATCAGAGTAAAAACTGTAAACACTTTTTTTTCACGTAAAGAAAGAAGAATAGCCTTTCTCCACATTCTTAATGCCAATTAATTTCACCGTAATTTTTTCAATATTTTTTAAATTATATTTAAATTTATAATTGATTTTATTTATTTTATTATAACAATATAATAATAAATATTTGGTTATAATGTCTGAAGAAATTGAAGCTATTATTGATGGTCTATTAAATGAAGAGCAAAACATTTATGGAGTGGGAATAATAAGCAAAGATGGAAATTTAATTACCCAAACTGAAAACTGGAATTTAAATACCGATCTTGAATTGATTAACGAGTTACTTAATCAAAAGTTAGAATTAGGTCAAAAAGGAATGAGTAGCATTCTTATTCAAGGAATCAAATATATGATTGTAGAAAACACAGAAGAAAGAAAAATCGGAACAAATATAAGCGGTAAAGGGCATATTATTATCTGTCCTGTTCCTATTGGAGGTACTGGCGCATTAATCTGCTATATAAATCCACAAGTAGGTCCTCGTGATTGTCTTTTTGCAGCTCAAGAGTATGCTATAAAATTAACTGATTACGTCTAATTTTTTCAATTTTTTTATTCTATTGAAGTCCAAAAATTTATTAGAAGATTTTTTAAAGTAGATTTAATTTTGACAATTTCATCCTTTTTGGAGCTGTTCGAAAAATCCAGATATTCAAAAGAAGGGCGTTCATACTTCTCTTTTAGTAGTGATTGAATAACAGAATAAATACAAACAGGTAATCCTAATAAACTATATCCTCCTTCGAGAATAAAGGCTAATTTACCTTCACATATTTCCTCAGCAACTTTTAGTAATTTCTTAGTGAAATTATAGTATGAAATGGTTGTCAATAAGCAATTTCCTATAGGATCAGCAAAATACATATCGAAACCTGCAGCTACTATTATGATATCTGGTGTAAATTCTCTTAGAATAGGTTCAAGTATCTCAAAAAATTCTAAGAAATCATCATCAGTTGAGTTAAATGGTATGGGAAAGTTAATATTTTTACCAATACCATCTCCCGCGCCTAATTCATCTATAAATCCAATTTCTCCTTCAACAAAATCAAATTCATGAATAGAGAAATACAAGATAGTTGGATCATCATAAAAATATTGAACAAGACCATCCCCAAAATGAGCATCTATATCAACAATTGCTATTTTTTTATTATAATGCAATTTTTCACGCAAATATAAAATTGAATTAGCTATATTATTAAAAATACAAAGACCAGAAGCTGTTTCTCGTAAAGCATGATGACCTGGTGGTCTAATTAGTGCTATAGATTGATTGATTTCTCTATTAATTACACTTTTCACAGCGCTTATTGCACCACCTATTGCTTTTTTAGCTAGTGAAAAAGTATCTTCAGTAACATACACTTCTTCTCCTAATAATCCATTTCCTCTACTTGATAGTGTTTTAATTGAATCTACATGATATCTTGTATGTGCTAAGTAAATAATTTCCTCTTCTACATATATAGGCTTTATTTTAATAATTCTCTCATCATTAAAAATCCGGTTCTTCTCTAGATAACTTATTATTGCTTTAATCCTTAGAGGGGTTTCATATGCAAGAAATGTAGGATACGGATAAGGTGGCATATTTTTTAAAGAAAAATCATCATCCAGAATAATTCCAATTTTATGATTAGACGTCATTGTTAAAAGAGAAATAATCAAACCTAAATTATTATAATAACAATTACATACATTTATTTTAAATAAATTTGAATTTTTAAAATACAAAAAATGTGTGATTACAATGGAACCTCTTGAAATCGTTTTTATGATATTACTTAACGCTCTTCCAATAGTAATCCTAATTATTCCCTTATTCTTCATATGGAAAAAAACTATTGGTAAACTATATTTAAGAATAATTCTAGGTATTACAGTATTTTATGCGATCTATTGGATTCTCCCAATAATATTTCAAGTTGGACAAACACCTGATGAATTATCAGTACCTCCTGCAGAGGAAGGTAATATTGCTTATGGTGTAGCATATATCTTTACACACTTAGGCTCATTAATAACACAGTTTTTCTCATACCCATTAATTACACTACCATTCATATTTTTAGTAGCTCCTTTCATTTCAATAATTCTTTTATGGAACAGGTTAAGAAAAGAAGAGGGTTCTTTAAAATCAAATTTAGATCAAATAAGTTACGAAATAAAAGAAAGTCCCTTAGAACTAACTAAAAAAGCCTTAATCAGAAATAACTGGTCTCGTGAAAAACAAATTCTGAAATTAATGATTGTTTTACTCCCAATATCACTTTATCTAATGCAGGTTATCCTTCAAATTTCTGGTTTAACAGAGGAAACATTAACTTCGGGGACAACCGCTTTAGGATGGTTTTTAGAAATATTATTTGTATATTTAGCGATCTTTATTTTTAGTATTGAAATACTTTTTTCCAGCCAAGTTGCTTTAAAAGGGAGATTTTTTGGTGAACAAATAAGGGAACAAACTTATAAAAGTCTGTATACGATAGGAACACCAATGTCAATCTTCTCTATTATATTATTCGCATTATTATATCAAGAATCAATCTCTATAATAATTTATTTTTTTGCGTATTTTATAATGGCTTCAGTTATATTTATTTTGTTTATTGATATCTTTGAGCCAATTTCCATTTTAATTTTCGTCAAAATAATTAATTGGTGGAAAAATAGAAAGATAAAGAAAGTAAAAACTCAAAATTTCTACTATATGTTAATCTTTGGGGCTTTAGCACTAGTAACCTACTTTATTCTAAACTTAGTTTTAACTAGTTTTGTGTATACTCCTCTTTTTGGTGAACCAGGATCACTAGAAGAATTAGCAATATATAATGCCGGGGGATATGCAACTACTGATCCAAGTTTCTCTTTAATTCTTCAATACGATCTCCTAATTATCTACGGAATTATCATAACAGAAATTATCCCTGCTTTGATTATGACGTTATTTCTCGCTTATGGATTAAAATTCTTAAGAAGTAAAGGATTAGGTATATCTATTTATTTGCCAGTAATTATTATTCTCTCAATTATAATTATTCTTGGGAGTGGAAACATTTATTGGTTAACCGGAAAAACTAGTTATACTAGAGTCTTTGGTTTTGATTTCTATACCTTAAGATCAGCAAGTTTAGTAGCTGATTTAACAGATTTCTTGTATATATTAGCGGCACCATACTTATATACGCGCTACATCTTTAATATAATACTCTGGAGTCTTATATTCTTCTATTTTAGAAAGAAATTTAAAGTAAAAAATATCACTCTAGATGAAGAACATATAAAGAAAATTATATATTCTACCGTTAAAGATTTTCCAATTTATGACGATTACGCTAAAAATGAAGAGGAATATTTAATTTCTAGGCGTGAAGATATTGAATTAGAATATCTTGATAAAGAGCGAGAAGAAATAAAAAACATCATGCAAAAAATAGAAGATGACATATTGCTTGAAGAATTAAAACCTGTTGATGAAAACGAGATGAAACGGTTTTACTTTACACTAAGATATCTTTATAAAAACAATCTAGTAAATATATTAAAACCGGAAGTAAGTTATGTGTTTGAACCAGTTGAAAAACAAGGCCTTTATATTATTTATGATGATGGACGAGGAGTATATAATTATGCATTTAAAAGAGATGCAGAACAAGACCCTGGATTAGTCTCTGGAATGTTTTCTGCTATTACTTCCTTTATTAAGGAAATGACAAGATCTACTGAAGCTTTAAAAAAAATTGATCATGGGGATATCACCATTCTGCTAGAATATGGAAATCGCATATTTGGGGCTTTATTTATTAAAGGAAATCAATCCACTGAAGTTAGAACACCTTTAAAAGAATTTGTCAAAAAATTTGAAAATCAATATATGGATGTATTAAAAGACTGGACTGGAGCTCTTTCTCTATTTAAAAAAGAGGTTAATGACAGACTTGTAGAAGATATTTTTAAAGAAGAATAAAACTTTTTTTTATTTTTTTTCAATTTATTCTAATCTCCGAATACTGATCTTATACGATCCTCAATTTTTAATTTTAAATCTCCGAGAATTTCATCAATTCGAAACCCAAAGTCTTTAAAATATTTAGATTTTTTTTTAAAAATATCATTAAGAGGATAGCGATTGAGAAATTGTATTATCATTTCCTTAAGATGTTGTTTCACAAATTTGTGATCTGTTCCTTTTTCAATAATTGCAAATGATAATAATGGCTGAGTATTTTTTTCTTCACTACCGGGCAATTCAACCATTTTGAAGTAACATACAATTTCAAAGTTCAAAAGAGATATGACATTAATTTTATCACCAAAAACTTCTGTAAAACAGCTTTTCAATCCACTCAAAAATTTTGCGCGTATATCCGGATCTAATATGTTATCTGAAGCTGAATAATACTTGATTTCAACTAAATTTTTCATACCAAGGTTAATTCCGACTTCTAAAACTGCCATTTCTCAAAATTGATTAAATTTTTTATTATTTTTTTTTAACCCATCATCTATAATATTTTTAATTAATATAAGGAATTGGCTTTCAATAATATAATTCTATTATCAAGATTCTATTTCCTTATGCTTTTTACCTTTTTTTGTATCAGAAGATACAAATCTTCTATAAAACTTTTCAAATCCTCTTGTTCGAAACGAATTCCTAATTTTGTCGTTAATAATGGAGGAATTTCTTCTTCATTTTCAAAAACAGGGACTATTTTTTTCTTCATTTTATGGGCAGCCATCCATTCTGTTCGAACAGCATCAGATTCATTCGCAGTTTTAGAACAAAATACCAATACTACATCAGCTATAGCTAAATTATCATTCATATAAACATAAATATCATCTTCCATGTCTTCTTCCCAATATAACACTTTGTCAATATCTGGATAATTAAGATTTAATAATTTCGCCACACCAGGAATATCAAACTTTTTTGATTCTGCTGTTGCATAACTAATAAAAATAGTCAATTTTTTTGAATCTGCATCAATTAAATCTGTAATATGTTCTTCAGGATGCAACCCTGATTTCAAGTCTAAACACTCATTACATGGATCCCAGACTCTAACTATCCCGTTGTAATCTCCAGTCACAACAAGATGAGAATTTGGTATAAATTTTACACATTGAACATAATTGTCATGTAGAAATGGACCATAATTAGAGCCATCATTTAAATTCCAAACAATTAGTGATTTATCACCAGATCCTGATGCTACAAATTTCCTGTCATCCGAAAATGCTACAGAATTTATCCCACCCTTATGAGCTTTTAGTGTTTTAATTAAACTTTGATTTTCCAAACTCCATATTTTAATTGTCTGATCATAAGAACCGGACACAAGATATTCTCCTTTTGAGCATATTGCAATTGCTCTGACTGTAAATTTATGACCTTCCAGAGAAAATGAAGGTTCTTTATCACCCCATTTCCACACTTTAATACTTTTTTCACCACTTGTAGCAATCATCTTACCATCAGGAGAAACAGCTACAGAGTTAATACTAAATTTATGACCTTCTAAAGTCCTTAATAGATTTTTATTATACCAATTCCAAATTTTAGCAGTCTTATCTTCAGAAATACTAATTATATATTTATTATTAGGTGTCATTAAAACTCCAAAGATTGCTCCATCATGACCGGTAAAATTCCTTAACATATTACCTGTTTCTAATTTCCATAATTTTACTGTTTTATCTTCAGAACCTGTCACGACTTTGCTTCCATCTGAAGAAATATTCACCGCAGTCACTTCTTGTTCATGGCCTTCAAGAGTATGGAACGATTCACCTGTCTCGAGCTCCCAAACCTTTATAGTTTTGTCAAAAGACCCTGTTATAACATATTTTCTATCTGGTGTTATAGCAAGAGAATATATAGTTTCTCTATGTGGTCTGTATTCTTGTAATAAACCTTTAATTTTAGGCCTCTCTTTTTTAGGAACACTGTAATTTAACTGCCCCATTTTATATACCCATAGTAATTTTTATTTAGAAAATATATTTTTTTTGTTTTTCAGGCAAAATTATCTCTCCTGATAAACCAAATTCTTCAAATGTTTCTGGATGTTCAGTATGGATTGGTATTATATTATCAGCATCAATTTTTTGAAGCGCATCTATTAAATCATCAACATTGCAATGTCCAGAAGAATGAATAGTCTCAGTTTTTAAAATTCCAAATCGTTTTAACCATGCATCTAGTTTATCTTCTTTAATCTCCATCTCCTCAGTAAAAGGATCAGTTGTAGAATTTATATATATTACACTATTTCGCTCTAGATTTAAATCAATTAATTCTCCTAGCATATAGTAATCCAAATAAATAAGATATCTTTCAGGTTCATTTTGTATGTCTTTATAAGTTATGTAGTCGACATTATCAAAAACTACTTTCTGGTATCCCTTGTAATCCATATTTTCATATCTACCCCATCCTTTTCTTGGTAAATATATTTTAAAGTATTCATCACTAAATTCAGGAAAATTATAATCAGAATAAAAATCTTGAATTACTTTTTCATCCATATTATCTAGTTTTGATCTAAAGCTATCTATCAAAAGAAAAGTCTTTGGGGTCACCGCAAAAATTCTATCATATTTTCTTGTTAAATTATAATATAGTAATATTCGGTCCAAATTTCTTGTAGGAAAATTCACGATTAATAAACCAGGATGCCTACGTATCATGTCTCTTGAACGAAATTCTACATCTCCTTCAGTTTGATCTTCACTCCTGTATTTTCCACTATTAAAATCCTTAATTTCTGGTATTCTTGTCCCTTCAGTAATTATTGCAATTGGATTAGATTTATGAGCAAATTCTATGAATTTGTCAACCCAATTACTATGAAATCCATGTCTTCTAAAATCTCCTGTATAAATAATACTTCTACCATTATGCTCTATTATATAAGCACATGCTCCTGGAATAGAATGATCAACTGTATATTGAGTAATATAAACTTCACCGTGTGATGTTTTGAAAATAGAAGGTTTCTCTTTATCCATTATTTTAATTTCTCTTTTAATTTGATTATCTTTATAATCTGTTTTTTTAGCACGCTTATATTCTGTCTCTCCTTCTTTATTTTGCTTTTTCTTCGGTACCCGTTTGAAAGCTTCATAGAAGTTAAGAATTTCGGGGATCAAGGAATCCACAGAGGTATTAGCCAGATAATCAATAATGGTCTCTGTGACCCAATTCATATAAATTGGTGTTTTCTGCTTTAGAAAGCCAAAAAATTTATAATGGTCCATATGAGCATGTGTAAGAAAAGCTGCTTCAATTATATTTTTATTAGAGCTAATTATATTGAATGGTTCCTTTTCTAGAACTTTCTCAAATGGTTTAATATAATCATTTCTATATAACTCATTTATCGGGGGAATTAACCCTAAATATAAATAATCTATAATTCCATTAAACCTACGTGGGCTTAAAAATTCTGAAAAGTATTGACTGCTTTCATTAAATGAAAGGCCAAAATCAAAGAGAAACTTTTTATCCCCAGCGGTTAAAAAAACTTTATTTCCACCAATCTCGTTTATCCCACCGAATATTTCTATTTCCATTGTAATCTCTCATTAAAAATTTTAGATTTTCGAATAAACTATAAAATAAACCCAATTTTTCACATCTAAAAAAATTTTGGAATACCTGTATGTTAATAAGAAAATATCTTATTCAAAAGGCTTACGTATCCTTTATTTCCATTTCCATAACAAAACAGTTTAGATAAAAAAAAAAAAGTTTTTAATAAGATTTATAATTGGATTTAGTATTTCAGAAATCTATTTGAATCGACCGTGAAACTGAAAATTCATTTAAAATCGCACCAACTTTAAGTCCGAAAATCCAACTGTCATGTATAAACTTGGTTTTAACTCCTATAGTGTATGTAATGTATAATCTATGATAATTTTTGTAATATGTTGTAATTATACCTTTAGGGATATCTTGAGTTGGTTGACATAATATAAATAATCCCAGTTCATCATCGTATGTACTTTCTTTATATGTATACTTCCACCAGCGTGAAATACTTGTAGTTCCTTCAGTAAAGCTATCACCCTGGGGAACTGATTCAGAATAAAGTGTGAATAAAAAGCTAGCGATAATCCCTATATATGGAATTTCTCCTAACAATTCACCGATCATAAAATCATATAACCACTCCGCTTCAGCATTACTTTGCCCACCACCAACAGTGACGGATTTTGCTAAGTCTGGAAGAATATCGCCTGAATAAAATGATGACTCATATATCCCTGAAAATCTGTCAAATAAAATTTTTTGTAATTTTATTTCGATTTTTGCATACTGGATGTAATACCATTCACTTCTTACATCTTTGAATATCCACCATGAGTTGTCAGCGTAATAATCTCGATCGGGATTCAAAGCGGTCAGAGCTGAAAATTGCAATTGAAACAGATTGTCATTTGAATTATCAAATAGGACAAGTGTTTTATGGGAAATAGCTAAGTCGTCTTTGCTTGAATCATAAGCGTAGGCACCTACCCCTTTATTATATCCTACGATGTCTTGCGCTTTGACTGTTTGCAATTGTAAAAACAAGATGACAAAAAGCATTAAAACGAGGACATAGTATTTTTTATTAGTTATTTTTTTCATTTTTAATACCTAAAGTTTTAATTTTTGTTCTTAACATTAATTAGCTATAATTACTCCTCTAAATTTTTTATTTAGATGTTATCCATTTTATCCTTATTTAAAAGTAAAAATTGGATTTGCACACATCTTTATTTTGAATTGTATATAAATCTAACTACTGTCAAGATTTTATAGATGAAAAAATTGACAAATCATAAACAAAGTAGGATACAAAATTTAATTGTATTAACTCACTATTATTTAGGTTGATGTAATAGAGGGTTTGGAGCGAAATTTTAATGAAACGCAATAACACCACATCTATTTTTCACCAAATTGGAAGATTTTTTCAATGAAAAAATTTTCTAGAAAGAAGAAAATAGAGTTTGAGAGTAATAATAAGGTTTATATATCATATTATCAGCATTAATACTAAATTAGGGAGAGTAGACGAGATCTAACTTCTCAGCAATATTAATTTCCTAATATTTTTCTTTTCCGTTTTTTTTTAAATTTGATTCAACAAAACTTCTTCTTAGAACTAATTTCAGTCCTCTTAAATTAGTTCCTCATCTTTTTTCAAGACACTATTGAGGTAATCTCGTCTTCTTTGATTCTTTTTTCTTGCTCTAAAATAAATTATTGTAACTATTGTTGCTATTGCTCCTAAAGTTATTATGATCCCTATTGCAAGCCCTAAGAATGGGAACAAATCGAAAGTTCTAACAGCTTGGAAACTTCCAACATTATTAAATTCTGAACTATATAAATGATAGTTAAAATCTACATGAAGTCTAATTGGAAATAAATTGTGTGATACTGGAAAGCAAAAAAGATCAAACTCGTAAATTAACACGTAAGATGTTATAAATGGGCTATATTCACTTCTAACAGCAGAAAAATTCTTCTGTATATGTGAATAGGTAAAATTTATATCAAACTCGAGATAAGCTTTTAAGCTCGAGATGAAATAATCGTTTAATGTCACGACAAAAGCATTTGACACTAGCTTTTTATGAGTGTTATTATGTTCTTGAAACATTACCCCTATGAACACCCCATAACGTATTGTTCCTCCTCCAAAATAAAATGAAAATGACTCAATTCTTTCATAAATTTTTTGTGGAGCATTTTGATACTCCTCACGTCTAGCGTATGCTGAAGTGAGGATGATCATACCACTTATATTTGTAAATAGAATCATTGAAATCAAAAAAATAGATTTAAATCTCCCTTTCATCTTTTATTTCACCCACTTAGCTATATTAAAAATAACAAATATATCTTCTATTCTGCATATAATCTCAAAAATAAAGATCCAATACTTCTTTAAAAATATTTTTTTGTTCAGATCTTTGAACATATAGACCTAATATTCAATTTAATAAATTGTGAAAAACACTCACAATCTATTTTATCTATAGGATCAAAAATAGAATAGAGTTTAATATTGAGATAAGAAATCCTCAACATCCTTCATAAAATTCATTGTTCCTCTCTCGATTTGCTTAGTTAATGCATCTAAATCCCGAAAATCAGGATTGTCAACTAAAATATGTTCCACGATAGAATCAATCCCTTTTATACTCGATGGAACGCGATATTTGTCCCAACCTCTTTCCCTAACCAACTCCCAGTATTCTTTCTGAACAGTTTTATTGTATCCTCCCAACCACACTTCAAACATGAATTCCTCGTGCAGAAATACAATCGCAATCTTCAATTTTCGATCTTTCAATATCGGGGGATTGACAGCAAAATAAGTCATATCCATATATCCAAA
>JAEOTV010000251.1 GCA_016839635.1 Promethearchaeota archaeon
TAATAATTATGGAACCTATTCGAGGGGGAAAATTAGCTATTCCAGAGGATAAATTAGATTCTAGACCAGAAATCAAAAAAATATTGGAAAAATCAAATGTTAAAAGAACCATGGCTGATTGGGCGCTACAATTTGTATGGGATCATCCTGAAGTCTCTGTTGTATTAAGTGGGATGAGCTCTATGCAACAAGTCAAAGAAAATATCGAATCCGCAAATAAATCGGCAATACATAATTTATCAACAGAAGAATTGCATACAATTTCTGAATTACGGGAAATATATGACAAATATGATCTTTTGCCTTGTACTAGTTGTAGATATTGCTTACCATGTCCGAATGGTGTTTCTATTACGTGGATTTTTAGATTATTAAATGATTTAGCATACTGGGGTGAACGGCAGAGAGACAGATTAATGCTTTTCTATAATAGAATGGCAAAAACTCCAGAAGAATTGTTAAAAAGGCTTTCTGAAGAAGAAGAGGTAGAAGGAGCGGCATGTTTATGTATTCAATGTGGTGAGTGTCTTGAAAAATGTCCTCAACAAATCGATATTCCTGATATGATGCAGAAAGCTAATGCTATTTTTGAAGAAGGGAAAAAAGTATCAGATTTTTTTAAATAATTTTCCTTATTGATTTACATCATCGTTTATAACCAAAAACTTCTTTTAAAAAGATGTATAAATTGAATTAGGCATAATTATAATTTATGGCCCTTGACGGTTGGAGTGGTCTCTGACACTGGGCTTCAAACCCAGTTATCCTGCGGAGGGATAGGGGTTCGATTCCCCTCGAGGGCCGCCATTTTATAATAAATAAAATTAGAATGTGTTATTAATGGTTGATTTTAATAAAATTACTGAATTTTTTGAAAGCTCAAATATTCCTAAAAATATGCTTAATAGAGGTCAACTTGTTTTAAATGAGTTCTTAAAACCAATAAAAATTTTATTTGAGCAACGATCTGTCCCTGATGAACCTTGGACTGATGAACAAATCGAATTCTTACTTCAAACTCTTTCAAATATGGATACAGATAAAGATCGTAATGCTGCTAGAGTAGGTGAAAGAGAAGCAAGAATAGCTTCAAAAATACATTTAAGAACGTCAGCAGGATTTTGCCATGGTGTGGGAAGAAGTGGTTTTTTAACAGCACCTCAACCTAAAGCGCCTGGAGGGTCAATTATGTATGAAATATCCAACTATTTAGCCCGAAGTATATTGAGAAATACTGGATTACCAAATATAAAAGAGGCAATTGTAGTACCCTTATGCACAGGAATGTCGTTATCTTTAGCTTTAGGAGCTTTGAACCCATATCATAGTGAAAAAAATTTGATAGACAAACGGAAAGTCTTAGTTCCGCAAATTGATCATAAATCAATTTTAAAATCAATTGATTTCATGGGTTTTAAAGCTAAAATTATTCCAGGACAGATTTTTGGGGATGCGGTTAGAATTCCGGTAGAGGACATAAAAAATAATTATGACGATGACTGTTTTGCAATCATTTCAATTACTAGCTTTTTTCCTCCTCGAGAACATGATGATATTAAAGAAATAAGTAAATTTGCTCAAGATAATAATCTTATTCATATTGTTATTAACGCATATGGTGTTCAAAGCCCAGAATGGATGAAATTAATTCGATCTGGGATTGATGCAGGGAGGGTAGATGTTATAATTCAATCAACAGATAAAAATTTCCTTACGCCTGTTGGTGGAGCAGTAATAGCCTCTCCCTTAAAAGAAAATATAACAAAAATCAGCCAAGCATATGCCGGTCGTGCTTCAGCTACCCCAGTTGTAAATTTCTTAATATCAATGTTATCATTAGGTATTTCTGGTTATCAAAAATTAATTATAGAACAACAAAAAAACCGTAAAATTCTTGAAACGAAACTCCAAGAAGTTGCTGAAAAATTAAATGAAAAAATTCTTGATATATATAATCCAGTTGCAGTGGCACTATCATTAAAAAATATGAAAGAAGACCAATTATATGCCCTTGGTGGAGCATTATATAATTTACGAGTAACAGGACCAAGAGTATATAACCCAAAAGAAAATACATTTGGGACATGTTGTGGTAATTATCCAACTCCTTACATTGTATTGAATGCCGCAATTGGAGCGACAGAAAAAGATATAGTTTTTGCTGTGGAAAGATTTGAAAAAGCGTATAATCAAATAGTTCAATAATAAAAATAATTCAAATTTTTTAATATTCTATTTAGACAGAAATAAAAATAAATAAAAACTAGAAGTTCTATATTTTAATAAAAATTATTTGAACGGTTCAAAATTGTTAGTTAGGGGTTCGTAATGGAAAACCGGCTTTTAACACAATTTAATAATGTCATTACTTCTCAATGGCTTTCTAAACAAATAGAAGAAGAATATAGCCCTTTAAATCCTCGAGAGTTATTTGAATTAGCCTACCATACATGTAATTCCGTGGTTATGAGAAATATCTATATAAAACAATCACAAAGTGAAGATGAAGGTGGCTCTAAAGCAGTTTTTTATTCAAATAGTAAAAAATTTACTGCAATTGAGACATTAGATAATAATATAACAATCACTAAATATTATAGTGAAGGTACTACTGGTGATAAAGTAACATCAGAAATTCAACCGATACTAAAAAAGAGAAAACAAAATTTTGCTAAAAAAGATACTCAACTAAAAAATCAAATCTTAAAAAGCATTTTAGTTGAAAGAAAACTTGATGAATGCGCTAACTTGGTATTGTTAAAGGGAATAAATCGAAAAATCTATTTCGCGATAGGGGATGCAAGGGAATCTGCTGCGGTTGTTCCTATATTTATGGAAGCTGAAGGTGCAAGCTTGGTTCAATTAGCCTTAAATAAATGGATGGAAACGGCTCAAAGATTAGAACAAGAACATAATTTTCCTGAAAATCTTGTTCCTGGATTTCTTAAAAACCTTACACAAATAAAAAAATGGCTCCTTGATTTAATTAGTTTAAATTTGGATAAATAAACCTTATTTCTAATATTTTTACTCCTTAGTTACTTCTGTAATATTATTCTAATATATCTAGAGATATTCTTAAGATATATATGAAAAAACGTAAAATGGATGTTTCACGAACTCAATACAAAAAATCGATGTAACTACTCTAAATGTCTATTAAAAATGGGCCATCGGGGATTTTCACACTCAATTTAATCAATCGAGCTTTTTGAACCCCGGATCTCAGGTTTTTACTTTCTCGGACAATTTTATTTTATGTATGTCCGATGGTCATTTATAAGACCTGCGCTTGTTGACCAAGCACGTAAACCTTGTTAACCAAGCTAAGCAAATGGCCCAAATAAATTGAAATTTGAAATAATTA
>JAEOTV010000252.1 GCA_016839635.1 Promethearchaeota archaeon
GTTTTAAAGTTAATGTTCCCTGTTGAACATGGTATCATTGAAGACTGGACTGCTATGGAGAAAATCTGGCATTATACATTTTATACTGACCTACGTATCGATCCTAGTGAACATCCAGTACTCTTAACAGAAGCACCATTAAATCCACGTCCAAACCGTGAAAAAATGGCTGAAATTATGTTTGAGACTTTTAATACGCCCGCTCTTTATGTAGCAATGCAAGCAGTATTGAGTCTTTATGCTTCTGGTCGTACTACCGGATGTGTTATAGATATTGGTGATGGTGTTTCCCACGTTGTACCAATTTTTGAGGGTTTCGCCTTAAGTCATGCTATTCAAAGAATCGATCTCGCTGGTCGGGATATTACAACCTATTTACAGAGACTTCTTCGACAAAAGGGATATTCATTCACTACATCAGCAGAAAAAGAAATCGTTCGAGACATTAAGGAGAAATTATGTTATGTAGCAATCGATCCTGAAAAAGAAATGATGCTTTCTAAGAAAGTAGCCGGGATGGAAAAAAGCTATATGCTTCCTGATGGAGAGACGATCAATGTTGGTGTCGAAAGATTCCTTGCTCCTGAATGTTTCTTTAATCCGAGTGTAATCGGGAAAGAATTAGAACCATTAGATGATGTAATTGTTGGAGCTATCTCAGAATGCGATGTTGATCTTCGTAGAGATCTATACAGCAATATAGTACTTTCTGGCGGTTCCACAATGTTCCCTGGCATCAAGGAAAGATTAACGAAAGAAATAAAAGAGCAAATCCCAGAGAGCGTTGACGTCAAAATTATTGCCCCACCTGAGCGTATGTATTCTGTCTGGATCGGCGGTTCAATCCTAAGCTCCCTTAAAACATTCCATCGTATGTGGGTCACTCGACGTGAATATAAGGAGATGGGACCACAAGTCATCCATCGATGCTTCTAAAGCGTCAATAATTTTACCAAAAATCGAACAGGAATTAATATTTTAAGTTTTTTTATTTTTCTTTTTTTTTATTGTTGTCTAACAGATTAGATTTAAACTCATTCTATCATATGTGATTAATTAAGGTAGTATCGAAAAAATTTAAGATTTAAATCTAAACATAATGGAATTACATCCAGATTATATTAAAGAAAATTTAAATCAAATTGGGAAAAAAGAGGGTGTAGCTCTTTTAAAGGAGTGGATCGACAATTCTAGTGATCCACTAATGCGTCAAAATGCTTTATTAAATTATGGTTTAATTGATGAGGGGAAAAATTTCAAATTTTTTGAACATTTATTCCTTTCAGACGAGGATATAAAGGTAAGATTAATAGCTGGACAGATCTTAAGGGAAAAGTATTTACAAAATAAGAAACTGATACCTTTATTAAATTATACATTAAATAAACTGGATAATATAGAACAACAAATCTTTGCTATTAGAACCTTAAATTTAATAAAAAGCCTAAGAGCTCGAAAAGTATTAGTCGAATATCTTAAAGATTTAATAAAAAAAAAATTTGAATCGAGAGTAAAAGAATTTCCAAAAGAAATTTTTGAATATGATTATAATGAAGCTATCCCTGAATTGTTTCTAGATGTCTGTATAAATGTTATTTTAAATAATTATTATACAAGTAAATGTGGTTATCATGTAAGCTTGAAAAAAGGTAAAATTAACTATTTGAGTTGTGAGAGTTCTAATTTAACCAAAATCACTGATATTGAATCAATTAATTGGCTGAAAGATTTAGAACATCTTCATTTACATCGAAACAATATTGAAGCTCTAGATGGTATTCAAATTCTAAAGAAATTACGAACTTTAGATTTATCTCATAATAAATTGGAGAAAATTGAGAATATAGAAGGTTTAGAACAGTTAGAAGAATTAAATTTATCAAATAACAAAATTCGAAAAATTGAGGGAATTAATTTCTTAAAGAATTTAAAGAAATTATTATTAAATCAAAATTCTATAAGAGAAATTGAAAATCTATGTAATTTAAGTAATTTGGAAATTTTAGAAATGAGTCGTAACCAGATTAATAAAATAGAAAACCTTGATAGCTTACTTCAATTAGAAAGAGTAAATCTCTCTTTTAATAAAATTGAGAAAATAAAAGCTCTAGAAAATTTAAAAAATTTAACGTGGTTATATCTAAATGGTAATAAAATTTCAAAAATCGAAGGTTTATTACTGCTTGAAAACTTGAAAGGTCTATATCTCTCAAGTAATCAAATTGAAAGAATCGAATCTCTAGAGAATTTAGTAAATTTAAAAAAATTAGAGCTTTCAAATAATCAAATCAGAAAAATAGAAGGTCTACAGAATCTAAGAGAGTTACAAGAAATATATTTAGATAATAACAACATAAAAGAGGTAGACAATTTGGATTATTTATGTAGCCTTATCATGCTGCATCTTGGGAGAAATAACATTTCAGAATTTAGAAGAGAAAGCATTGAAAATTTGAAAAATCTAAATTTTATTTTCTTAAATGAGAATCCTTTAGATCAAAAAAGTTTAGAGGAATACCACAAGAGGTTAAAGTTTCCCTAGATTAATATAGTTATCTACCCAGAGTTCCATCAAAACCTCATCAATATAGTTTGAGTCCATTAAGAATTGCTTTTTTCTTACACCAATAACTTTAAAACCTAATGTTGTAAAAACGTGGATAGCTCTCTCATTATTTGAAAAACTACTTAGAAGAATTTTTTTTTTATTGTTTAATCTTTTAGATTCTCGAATGGCTAAATCAATAAGAGTTCTTCCAACAGTTAAATTTCGATACTTTTCTTTTACGATAATCCCTAACGTACCTACATGTGCCGCAGCATCCCAATTAGAATTAGAAATTTCACATTGTCCAATAATATTATGGGGGGGTTTAAGATCTGGATTTTCTGCAACTATACAAATTTCGTTTTCTTTTTTAATATTATGATACCATGAATCTTTCTCTAATTGGGATCTCACGGGAAAAAATACAGGTAAATATAAGCCTTCTTCAATGACTTTATTAAAATTGTTCCAAACGCCAATAATATCTGGTTTAGTTAAATGTCTAAAAATTATTGTTTCTCCCGTTTTTAACTCTAAGACCTTTTTCATTATTTAAATATAAATTTTTATAATTAAATTCCTTATGGTAATATTATGGAAAATAAAAATGATCAGCCTACTGAAAAAGAGAACGAGGAAAAAGAGAAAACTAAAGCTTATATAGAAAAAAAGAATGAAAGCAAAAAAAACCTAGTTGCAAAAGATCTAGTTACATTAAAACATGTTGAAGTAGAAAAACAGAAAATTAGCCCAGAAACTAGAGATCTTGCTCAAACACTAAAAGAAAGTTATTTGGAGCACGATCAATTTGAAAAGTTATCAAATGATGAAATTACAATCCTAGAAACATTTATGGGGAAAAGACTCTTTTTGGAAAGAATTGCGATAATTGTCAACCAATCAAGGATCCCATTAGGAATTCCCGGCTTTAAAAGAGCTGAATTAGAAAAAATTCTTGACGATTTAGTATCAAAGGGATATTTAGAATCGGAAATGGTAGGTGAAAAACCCGTTTATTTTTTAACTGAACGAGGAAAATATCGCGTTCAATAAATCACACAAATCCCTTTTAAACTGTGTTTATCATAAGTGAATGATTATTGAATTTATTTTGAATAAAAAGCAGAGGAGTATAATTTGGTTGAATTAGCTGATATCCTAAATTTAAGCTTACTACTACTGTCTTTAGTTTTAATTATAACTGCAGTTATACTGCTTATAATTAATTACCTTTCCAATAAGCATATTCATATGCTTTATTTATTGATAGCATGGTTTTTCTTATTAATTAACTCGATATCATATATGATTTCTTCTGCTTTATTATATATCAACATACTTGCGTTTATTGACAACTTTTTTGCTATATTGGGTTCATTGTTTATTGTATTTTTCGGTGAATCAATTTCAAGAAAGACTCCAAGTATTAAAAAATTAATTTGGTTCTTCTTTTTTATAGCCTTATATTCTTATAGTTCAATTCTTCATTATATTGTATATCCGTCATCCTCGATACCGGAAGATATCATCAGTTTTAATGAAATTATTCGAAATTATAGTTTTTTAACCTTAATGTTAACAGGGAGTATTTTAATGCCTTATTATCTATTTAGAATTTATAGATCTGCTCCAACTAATTTAAAAAAGCATACATTTGTATCATTTATTGGTGGAATTATTTTTGGTGTAATTACACCTATGTTACTTGTTATTTTAGTGGAAGTGAGTTCATTATTTCTTCTTTCTAGTTCTGTAGGAATGTTAATCATAATCTCTGCGGTCTTTATTAAAAATCCAAAATTAGCATTCATTTTACCATTGAAGGTTATGAGGTTAAATGTGATTGATTCGAACGGTGGTACACTATTATTTTCACACAATTGGGAATCCGGAAAAGAAATAATAAGTGATGAACTTTTATCTGCGATGTTCCAAGGAATTATTATGATTTTAAGAGAATCATTAGGAAAGGGAGATCTTCGAGAAATAAGTCTGGAGAACGCTATCGTTATAGCTCATAAGAGTGCACAATTTCCTCTTGTTTATGTTTTAATTGCTACAAATACATCCAAATCATTGCGAAACGGTTTAGATAAGTTTGTAAAACGATTTGAAACTAAATTTAATAAAGAGATAAGTAAAGCTCTCATTTCAAGTCAAGTCTTGACGGCATCTGAGATTGTTTCAGAAACTTTCTTTTTCTTACCTGATTAATTTTCTTGTTATCTGTCGTTTCATAATAAGAAAATATGTTAATCCTTTTTCAGAATTAGCTTGTTAATTGGAATATCTTGATATTCTTCACTGGGATATTCGCGTCTGATGGTTAACGGTAAGATTCTTGACCTAAGTTCTAACTGAGCGATCTTAATAGGGTCTATCATGTTCATAGGTTTATCCACTAAAATAGGGGCCCCGAAGGATATTTGTAAAGCCCTTGCTCCCACGATTCTAGCTTTTTCGTACCTAGTGAGAAAAATTGGTCCAATTTTAACATATTCTCTAACTTTCCTATATTGCTTGCGTAAATTTCGAGATTCTAAAAAACTAGACATAATTAAACCCAAAGAAAGAGTAACTTATCTTTTGAAAATGTATAATTTCATATAACTTTTATGGTTTTTACTGAGTTTTATTACAAAAATATCGATGAATTAGTTTTATAGTGCGCAGGGGGGGAATTGAACCCCCGATTTACACGGTGTGAGCGTTTAACGTTTTAGATGCGGTGTGCAAAAAATATGTCGTCATACCACTAGACCACCCGCGCTTAATTGTATTTAAAAGTAGTAAACCATACGAATTAAATGTTTCTTTACACTTTAATTAATTTAATTTATTAAATTATTGTTAATTCGATTTAAGAATTTAAGTATTTTTTAATGATCTTATAAAGTCTGTTAGTTTAAATAATTCAATTAAATTTTATCTTCAATACGGAAAATATTCTGATATTTACTGGTGATTTTTATAACTACAAATGAAGAATTTATTTCTCACCCATTAATTAAGCAAAAAACTGTATCTCGAAGGGAATACCAAGAGAGTATTTTTATTAATTGTCTAAATAAAAACTGTTTAGTTGTAATCCCTACAGGTTTAGGCAAGACAATTATAGCTTTAATGCTTACTGTACAAAGATTAACAGAAATTAAGGATTCAAAAGTTATTCTTTTAGCACCTACTAAACCTTTAGTTGAACAACACTATAATTCATTTTTAAAGTTGACTAATCTTCCTAATGATTCACTTATATCTCTTACAGGAGCAATTACTCCTGAAAAAAGAAAGGATCTCTGGGCTGGAATAAAAGTTGCTTTTATGACTCCTCAAGTACTTCAAAATGACCTTATATCAGGATTATACTCAATTAAAGATGTTTCATTAATGATTTTTGATGAATGTCATAGAGCAGTCGGAGATTATGCATATTGTTTTCTCGCCAAAAAATATATGGATATCACTAATACCTCTCAAATTTTAGGATTAACAGCAAGTCCAGGCTCAACTGAAGGTAAAATTAATGAGATCAAACAAAATTTGTTCATTAATCATATTGAAATCAGAACAGAAAAAGATTTGGATGTCAAGCCTTATATTCATAAAGTAGATAATGAATGGATAAAAATTAAGCTCCCCCGTGAGTTTTTAGAAGTTAAAACAATCCTTGAACAGAAGTTAAAAACATTCTATAAACTCTTAAAGGAAAACGATTTACTTGGCTCTTATGATATAAATAAAATCACTAGAAAGGATTTATTAAAATTAAACAGTTTAATTAATAAAAGAATTTCTACAGCAAGGGATAATGATGAAAAGTTCCAAATGTTTAACGCAAAAAAGGTAGCAGCAAATGCTATTAGATTATCTCATATGACTGAGTTAATAGAAACTCAAGGTGTGAGTGCTCTTAAAGAATATTTTGAAAAGAATGAAGAGAAAATTAAGAAAAATACTGCGAACAAATCGTTAAAAGAATTATTTTTTGATAGAGAGTTTAAACAAGCTAGAGATTTAACAAAAATACTCTATTCTAAGGGCATCGTCCATCCAAAAATAGAAAAGTTAAAAGGACTTTTAACCGATCAGATAAAAGCAAATCCTGATTCAAGAGTACTTGTTTTTTGTCACTTTAGAGATTCTGTTAATAATATAGTTAAAATTTTTAAAGAAGATGAGATAATTAAAATTCACAAATTTGTTGGGCAAGCAACGAGAGGATCAGATAAAGGTTTAACTCAAAAAGAGCAAATAAATCTACTTAGTGAATTTAAAGAGGGAATTTATAATACGTTAGTTGGAACTAGTGTTGCTGAGGAAGGGTTAGATATTGAAGAATGTGATCTAGTAATATTTTATGATGTTGTTCCAAGTGCTATTCGTTCTATTCAACGTCGTGGGCGTACTGGCAGAAAAAAAGAAGGAAAAGTTTTTGTATTAATGGCAGAAGGTACTAGAGATGAAGGTTATTATTGGGCGGAAAAATCTAAAGAAAAAAGTATGAAAGTAAGTTTAGATAAAATAAAAAGTTCGGAATCTAAGTCAAAGTCAGGGCAATCTGATCTTTTCAATTTTATTTCTTCTGAAGATAATGAGGAGAATAAACCAAAAGAAATAAATGGGCCTTATCTAAATTCGATTAAAAAAATTGAAGATGCAAACAACTTTGAGATTATTTGTGATAATCGTGAAACTGCATCTCCAGTTGTAAGAACGCTTTCATTAATGGGAGTTAAAATCAAGTTAGAGCAATTACTAGTAGCAGATTATGTTATTTCTGAAAGGTTGGGAATTGAGAGGAAATCTGCTAAAGATTTTAATGATTCCATCATGGACGGAAGATTATTTACTGAATTAAGCGAACTTGGCGAGGAATTTTCACGACCTATTTTAATCCTAGAGGGAGATCCATTTCAAGATACAAATATTAGTGAAAATGCTCTCTATGGTGCAATTACTTCTATAATTCTTAATTTAGGGATTTCAATCTACAAAACTGAAAATGTTAATGAGACGGCTCAGTTTCTCTATCAATTAGCGCGAAAGGAGCAATCAAATACAAAATCTTCGCCAAAATTAAGATTTGATAAAGCCCCAATTGAAACTTCTCGCTTGTTAGAGTATGTCGTTGCGGGAATACCTGGTGTAAATACTCTGCGAGCAAAAAACTTATTGAAAGAATTAAGAACATTACAAAATATTTTCTTGGCTGATATACCAGATTTAACTAAAGTTGAGAATGTTGGGAAAAAAATCGCTCAAGAAATCTATAAAATTAGTAGATACAAATATAAAAATGACAGATAAATTAGTAATAATAAAATCTTTAAATTATTAACACAATAAAAAAGATTTTTTATAAGTTCAATAATAATTTATAATATTATTGACTTTTATTGAGTAAGGATACAATAAAAAAAGCTGAGAGATTTGATAAAATTCAAAGTAGTTGTAGCGGGTGCTAAAAACGTGGGAAAAACAAGTTTGATTCGTAGATATGCTACAGGAAAATTCGAGAAATCTACATTATCTACTATAGGGGTCGATTTTGAAACGAAAAAAGTGATTGTTGATGACACCGAAATACTTTTAAATATTTGGGACTTTGCTGGAGAAAAAAAATTCCGATTACTCTTTCCATCTTATGTATCTGGCGCTTCAGGAGCTTTAATGTTATATGATGTTACAAATGAGGATTCTCTTAATGATCTTTATGATTGGATAAACGTAATCTCATCAGTTCCTAATTCTCCAAAAACAAGGATTTTAATTGAAGCAAAAGCCGATTTAAAAAGAAATGTAACGAAAGAAGATGCTCTGAAAATATTTGAAAAATATAAATTTCAAGGAGAAATTTTAAGTACCTCCTCAAAAACGGGTGAAAATGTTGAAAAAGCTTTTGAGATGTTAGGACGTGAAATTCTTAAAAATTCTTTAAAAAAATGTCCCAATTGTGGGAAACATTATCCTTTAGAGTTAAAATTTTGCCAATATTGTGGTACAAAAACAAAATAACCATCTATATTGTTTAATCATTCAGTTATTATCATATATATCTTTATTTTCAAATTTTAAAAGTTCAGATTTGATAATAAATCTAAATACCAAATCGCGGTTAATATCAGAAAGAAAAATTTATTTACCACAATAAATAAGAAGTACTATACTAAAACGTACTAAGGTTATGAAAATTGAACTATGATATTAACCAAGATATTCAAGAGATAGTTAAAAGTATCAAAAAAGATAATATTTCCTTTGAAGGAAAAACAATTTTGGTAACTGGAGGTGCTGGTTTTCTTGGTTCTTGGGTTTGTGATGTATTAGTTGAACAGGGAGCTTATTGTATCTGTTTGGATAATTTGACTTCGGGAAAACCTAAAAATGTATTACATTTAATGGAAAAAGAAAACTTTCGGTTTATAAATCATGATATTTCTTATCCAATATATTTTGGTATGAGTTATCATCCATTAGGTATTTGCGTAGGAGATATTAAAAAAATTGATATTGTAATGCATATGGCCAGTAGGGCTTCCCCATTTGAATTTCAGAAGGAACCAATTTCTATTCTTAGAAGTAATACATTAGGAACTCTGAATTCTTTAGGGATCGCAAAGTTTCATAATGCAATTTTCTTTTATACAAGTACTTCTGAAGTTTACGGAAATCCCCCAAAAGAAGTTATTCCGACACCAGAAAGTTATTTTGGCCATGTAAATCCAGTTGGTCCTAGAAGTTGCTATGACGAATCCAAAAGAGCTGGAGAGGCTTATATTAAAGCTTATGAAATCCAACATAAAATGAGAACGAAAATTGTTAGGATTTTTAACACTTCAGGGCCTAGGATAAGACATGGTCCTGAATTTGGGAGAGTTGTTCCTAATTTTATATATCAAGCCCTTCATGATGAAGATATAACTGTATTTGGAGATGGGTCACAGACTAGATCATTTATTTATGTTGTGGATGAGATTGAGGGTATTCTTAAAATGGTATTTAAAGATGAAGCTATTGGAGAAGTAATTAATTTGGGGAATAACAAAGAATACACTATTTTAGAGCTCGCACGTATTATAAAAGAATTAGCAAATTCGAATTCAAAAATTGTTTTTAAATCGTTGCCTATCGATGATCCTGTATATAGATGCCCAGTTATAGAAAAAGCAAAAAATATTCTCAATTGGGAGCCCACAACCTCTCTAGAAGAAGGATTAAGGAAAACTATTGCTTGGTTTAAAGATAATGAATGATAATTTGAAACTCCAGAATATACATTTTGAGAAATTACTCAAAATCTGTCTAATTATTGGGATAATAGTTGTTTCAGGATTTATCATATATTTTATATTAACACCTGAGCCAGGATTTGTCGCTTATAGCATCTTAAATGAGAATCAAGAAGCAGGAAACTATCCAACTGAAGCTGCTGCAAATGAAACTATTTCATTTTATCTAACTGTTGAAAATCGTTTAGATAGAGAATTTATGTTTGGATTTAAAATTAAAAAGGGAAATAATGATACTTTATTAAGTTCAAATGGTTCAAATGGAACTTTATATCAAGCAATAGGAAATTTTTCTTTAAATCCCAATGAAATTCAAATTTATGGAGAATACAATATATCTTTTTCAGAAGTAGGGGAAGAACAGATAATTATAGCAGAATTATGGCAAATCAAACATGAAATAGAAGAATTATTTATTATACATTACTTGCGACTGAATATAACTAATTAATTGGCTCCTCCAATTATGTTTACAGAATTAATTCTCACCCATGGAGCTTGAAATGCTCCATAAACTCTATATTCTTTTGAAACCGCATCAATATTTTTAAATAAATCCATTAAGTTTATGCCTACCATTGTTTCGTTTAATGGTTCTTTTACTTCTCCATCTTGAATCAAATTTCCATGGAGTATTAAACCTGAAAAATCACCAGTTGAAATATTAGGAGAATCTCCCGTATAATTTAATATAATTCCCTCTTTAATATCCTTAATAATTTCCTCTAAGGATGAATCTCCTGGTTTCATAATAAAATTAGTAATCCCAATTGATGGAATTGAGATATAAGACCCACGTGAAGCATTTCCAGTGCTTTCAACTCCTTCTTTTCCCGCGGTATAACTGTTATGCAATAAACCACTTTTAAGAAATTTTCCATTTTCTAGGATCTTTTTATTTTTACAAGGAACTCCTTCGTCATCAAATATCTGAGAACCAGCAGCACCATGAATCAATCCATTATCTTCTATATTTAAATAATCAGATCCTATTTTCTTATTTCTTTTATCTACTAAGAAACTTCTTTTATACTGAAAAGAATCAGCATTAATTGCGGCGGCAACCGGCCTTAAAATTAGACTTATTGCACCCTTTGGAGTTAAAATTACAGGTGCTTTCATATTTTTAATTTTTTTTCTATTGAGATTCCGTTTAGCATCTTCGAGAGCTAAATTTGCTACATTTATGGCATCCAATTTATTTAAATTTCTCTCTATTTGCCTTTCATAGCCAGAAGATGTTTCTTTGCTCATTTTATCCTGAACTATGATATTCGAAGATAGTAAACAACTAGTTTCTTTTCTTGAGACACTTAAACCATTAGAATTAAAAATAAATATTTTAGAATAACCTGATGCAAAATTACCAGATTGTGAAATTGCCATCTCATCATTTTTACAAATTTTGATCAAATCTTCAACATATTTTATAGAATCTTCTATATGTAAATATTTTAAATTTCTATCAAATAAACCATTAACAACGGGATAATTCTTGAATGAATTTGGTAAATTCTTAAAATCCGGATCTGGTGTAGCAACGCTCATCATTTTGATAGCTGATTTGCATATTTTCTTCAAAGTAATTCTATCCATTTTGTTTGAATATGCGAAACCTAGAGATCCATTTTTATGGATAACCCTAATTGACACACCGTTATCCTCTCCAATTTCACTACTTTTTATTGAATTTTCTTCAATTTCAATATTAATATAATTACTTTTTTCAAAATAAATTTCAGTACATTTTGTCTCTGAATTTTCTTTTGCGACAGATTTAAAACAGAGATCTGCTAAAGAATAGATATCTGGATCCTCCAATTAACTTAAACCTCCAACAGTTATATCCTCTATTCGTATATAGGGTGCTCCATCGCACACTCTAACACTTTGACCTCCTTTTCCACAAATTCCTACTGAATAGTTAAATGTCTTTTTGTTGCCAATTGCTGATATTTTGTTTAAAGCTTCGAGAATCATACCACTTAGAGAAACATCTCTCATAATTTCTTTTTTTTCTCCATTTTCAATTTTATACGAAAATCTGCATTTGAATTGAAAATTGCCAGTTGTTGGATCAGTATATCCATACTGAAAATCCTCACATAAAATTCCATCCTTTGTTTCTTCAATTATGTCTTCTAACCTCCAATCTTTTGGCTCTAGGTAAGTAAACCCCATACGTACTTGAGGCCTCTCAGAACTTACGGATGCCCTTCCATGTCCATTTGGAGGAACACTCATTCTTGAAGAAGTTTCTAAATTGTGTAAATAATTTTTAAGTATACCATTTTCAATAATTATTGTTTTTTGTGAAGGAATTCCTTCGTCATCTACAAAATAACTACCAAATAACTCATAAGGTAAATTGAATTGTTCTGCCTGACCCATCGAGGGATTATCTATTAAAGTAACTTGTTCCGAGGCAACCTTATTTCCAATCATCCCTTTTAAGATACTTTCATTATTTAAAACAAGGTCTGCTTCACACGCATGTCCAAATGCTTCATGGATAATTGTCCCTGTCAATTTGGAGTCTGCAATAACAGTTAATTTGCCACCAACAGGAGATTTTGCATTCAATAATTCTACTGCTTCTTTAGCAGTTTTTTTACTTAAATTAATGGCTTTATCAGTCTCTGTAATTTCATATCCACCAACACCTGCTACTGAATTTACAGAGCTCTGGGTAGCTCCATTTCTATTAGTAAAAACCATACAAAATAATCGAACAAATGATAAATCTTGAATAATTTTACTCCCAAAGGAATTTAAAAATAAGGTTTGAGAGTCCCCATCTATATAGATTGTATGAGTATTTTTTACATATTTTGAATATTCTCCAGCAATTTTTTCATGATTCTTAACAAGGTTTATTTTTTCATCAATATCTATCTGTTCTAGATTCCTTTTACGTTTGCTCTGATAATTTCCTATTAATGGGTCATTTTGGGCAATATTAAATTTGATTTTAGTCAGTGATTCAGATAACCTTGCTAATTTTATTGCTTTCTGTAAACCTACTTTTATAGATTCTTTTTGTAAGTCTTTTAAAACAGAAAAACCCCATCCACCATTTTTAAAAGCTCTAATTCCACAATTAATAATTTCAAAAGAAGATATTTCCTTGCTTTTTTGGTTAGTGAAATCTAAACTAGTTCCATTATTCACTTCAGTTCTGATATCCCAATATTCTACTTTTTCCTTGCCAATCTGATTTAGTTGATTAATTAAATTTTCGTCAATCAGTTTGAGATCATTTGAGATTTCCATATTTCTTGTTTGAGGTTAATTCTTCTACAATATTTAAATGAATAGTGAAAATCAGTATATCACCAAAAAAAGAGAAGAATAGCTTAAATATATTTCTTTTTTGTTAATTTCTGCTTTTTAACTTCTTAACAATTGAGATTGCGTCATTAATTGAACAAGTCTGTGAAAATTTTGTTGAACTTTTGAACAAAAAAGAACGGTTACATTTCCAACACTTTTTTGATTTAATAATTCTGTTAGAATAATACCACTCTCCACAATTATAACATCTGAAAAAATAGTATTTCTTTCCATTAACCATATAGATAATAGATAAAATAAATTGGTTTTTAATTTCTAACTGCTAATAAATTTTTTAATTTCTTAATTATAAATTCAATGCTCAAGTATAGAAATTTTAAGTTTATTGTACGCTAAAGTTTTGTATAATCTTAGTGAATTTGACTTGATTATTTTATCTATAATAAATAAGATATATTTCAATGTGTTTCATTATTTTAATTAAGACTAAAATATAATAATAAAAAATTATGGATCACAAATTTATTCATCCAATAGAGACGAGATATCGGACTGAGATGGCGAAATTTTTTACTGAAGAAGCTAAATTAGAACATTGGTTGATGGTTGAAGCTGTATTAGCACAAGTCCATGCAGAATTAGGAAATATTCCACAAAAGGCTGCAGATGAAATTAATAAGAAGGCAAATTTAAATTTTGTAAAATTAGAAAGAGTTAAAGAAATTGATAAAGAAATTCATCATGACTTGATGGCAATGGTTAAAACTCTCGCAGAACAATGTGAAAATAACGCAGGAAAATATGTTCATCTTGGTGCTACAAGTTATGACATTGAAGATACAGCTACTGCTCTACAATTAAAAGAAGCTTTAAATTACCTATATGCTTCTATGATAGATTTATTAAAGGTTTTAATGCATCTCACAGAAGAAAAAAAAGGGTTAGTTTGTATAGGAAGAACCCATGGGCAACATGCAATACCCACTACTTACGGAATGAGATTTGGGGTATGGGCATATGAAATAAATAGACATTTAGAAAGAATCTCTGAAATTAAAAATAGGATCTCTTTTGGTAAATTATCTGGTGCTGTCGGTACAATGGCAAGTTTTAGTGAAAAAGGAATTGAATTACAAAATAAAGTAATGAAGAAACTCGATTTGAACCCTGTTTTGATTGCAAATCAAATAATACAGAGAGATAGACATGCTGAAATTTTGTTTTTAACCACGTTGATTGGTCAGACTTTGGCAAAAATAGCAAGAGAGAACCGAATTTTACAGAGAAATGAAATTGCAGAAATGTTTGAACCTTTTAAGGAAACACAAGTTGGTAGTTCAACAATGCCCCATAAAAGAAATCCTCATAAATCAGAACGGATTTGTAGTTTGGCTAGAATTTTAAAATCTAATGTATTAGTTGCGTTAGATAATATTGTTCTCGAGGATGAAAGAGATATTACAAATTCTGCATCTGAGAGAATAATATTTGCTGAAAATTTCATATTATTAGATTATATGATTAAACAAATAACCCAGAATTTAAATAATTTAGAATTTGATGAATTAAAAATTAAGGAAAATCTTAATCTTACTAGAGGTGCCTGCCTTACAGAAAAGGTTATGGTACAACTAGTTAATAAAGGAATTGGAAGGCAAGAAGCACACGAAATTTTAAGGCAAGCATCAATTAAAGCTCGGAAAGAAAAAATAAATATGAATGAAATTTTAATGGAAAATAAAGAAATAATGGAAAAATTCTCAAAAGAAGAATTAAACGAAATTTTTGATCCGCATAAATATATTGGTAAGGCTGTTGAGCAAGTAGATAATTTATTAAAAATCCTGAAAGCAAAATATAATTTTTAAATTTTGATTTAAATGACAGGAAATGACAATTTATATAGTATTTTGGGTGTCTCATCAAAGAAGGAAGACGTTCACAAAGCACTAAAACTAATTGATAAGGGTTTATTTCCTGGAGCATTTTGTAGAATTATAAAAGATATTGATGATAGAAAAGATTATTGTTCTATTTTTCATACTGATGGAGCTGGTACTAAAGCCAGCTTAGCATACATGTATTATAAAGAAACAGGGGATATTTCAGTTCTTAAAGGTATAGTTAGGGATGCTATGGTGATGAATCTCGATGATATTTTATGTGTGGGGGCAACAGGTAATATTTTCTTTTCAAACAATTTAGGAAGAAATCGCCAATATATAAACGGAGATGCTATAGGAACAATAATTAAAGAATACTATGATTATAGTGAAAAGTTAACATCTCTAGGCTTACATATAAAGATGTGTGGAGGAGAAACTGCTGATATTGGAGATATTGTAAAAACTCTTGTAGTTGATGCTTCAGCTTTCACAACAATGAAAAGAGAAGATGTTATTGATGCAAGTAAAATTAAAACTGATGATGTCATAATCGGATTAGCTAGTTATGGTAAAGCTTCTTATGAAGATGAATATAATAGTGGAATTGGGAGTAATGGGTTAACTCTTGCTAGACATGGTCTACTTTCGCATGAATATTACAAAAAATACCCAGAATGTTATGATCAAAATCTTGATGAGAAATTTATTTTCTTTGGGAAGTACAAATTAACAGATAAGGTTAATGAACATGATTTATCTATAGGAAGAGCTTTACTATCACCAACAAGAACTTATGCTCCTATTATAAAAGATGTAGTTGAAAAATATAGAAGTAAAATACACGGAATTATACATAATACAGGGGGAGGTCAAACCAAGATTATAAAATTTGGAAAGGGAATAAAATATGTTAAAAATAACTTTTTCAGAATTCCTATAATATTTGAATTAATTCAAAGATCTTCTGAAACTCAATGGAAGGAGATGTTTAGTGTTTTCAATATGGGACACAGGATGGAAATCGTATGCAATGAGTCTATAGCTTCAGAGATTATGAAAATCGCAAGAAAATATGAAATTGATTCTAAGATAATCGGATTTTGTGAGAAATCTCCCATAAAAGATAAGAATTCAATAGAAATAAAATCAGAATTTGGCTCTTTCATTTATGATTAGGAATCGACGCTTATAACAAAATGTTTATTGAATTCTTTTCATGATTAAATAACAAAATTTATAATTTTTTGATTCAATTATTTTTTATTCAAATCAGATAGGTGATATTCTATGCCACGAATAGGTCAAAGTAGAAAGAAGCAGATTGCTAAAAAGAGGTTCCGTTTTTTCATATATGAATTATTTTGGGTTTTTATTGGTATATTTGCATTGCTATTGATCCCATTCTTTATAGTTCCTTTGTTTATTAGTGAAACATCTGCATTTTATGGTACTTTATTCTATTCATTTAGAGCAATAATAGTATTATCTGGAGTACCAATTATTCTATATCTCTTTAATTTGGTTTTTGAGCCTCAAAAAAGAGATTTGATTATTGAAGAAGATGTCTCAGCTGCTATGGGACATTTAAAATTATATAAAATGTCAAAGAAGAATTACAAATATCAAATACTATATGGTGTTTTGCTTTTTTTCCTTGTCTTCTTACCGATTGATTTTTTTGGATACTTAATTGTTCCTGGGATGCTTGAATATCAAGCAATTGCCCTTTCTTCAAAAATAACAGATATTTATCTTCTAGATCCTAATTATTTCATATTTCTTTTCTCTGTAATAATAATTCAACTTTCTGTCGCGATTTCTGAAGAGACGATCTTTAGGGGTGTAATTAATAAAAGAGGGGGGGTTTACTTTTTTAAATATTCAGCGGTAATCATATCGTCTTTTTCTTGGGGATTAGCTCATTTTGCTTATTTTCTAGATCCAATAAGTCACCTATATCCTTTCTGGTATCCTATTGTATGGTTTATGCAAGCATTCTTTATTGGGATTATTCTCTCTTTACTAGTATTAAGAAGAAAGTGGTTAATTCCTGCAATAATTGCTCACGCTCTTAACAATATAATCTCTGCTCATGCGGTTTGGAGTTTGTTACAAGGTAATAGCTTTACAATTGTAGGCCTTTATCTATATTATCCTTTACTGATTATTGGATGTATCTTATTTGTATGGTACTTTTCTCAAATAAAAGAAGGCTTTTCAATTGGAATTAATATGCTTAAAAACTATTTTAAGCGTGAAGACAAATTTGAGAAATCTAAAGGAGATTCAATTGTTCGTGTTCTTTTTGATATTCTAATGGGTTTGATAATTTTTCTAATGAGCTTTATGGTAGCTATTTAGAGGAGTGTTAATTAATGAAGTTAGGGATAATTTCCGATACACATATTACAAATGATTATAGGAAAGATAAAGTCTCTAAATTAGTAAACCAACTTAAAGAAGCCTTTAAGGATGTAGATGAAATTGTCCATGTTGGAGATGTGTGTGAAAATTTCTTTTTAGATGAGATAAAAAAGATTGCACCGACCAGATGTGTAAAAGGAAATCTGGATAACATTAATGGTTTAGAAAATTTTATCAAATTTTCTATAGGGAGATATAACATTGGAGTGATTCATCTACTCCCAGATGATGTTGAGGAATTTGCCAAAAGAAATGATTTAAATATTCTTATTTTTGGTCATACCCATCAACCTCTTATTAAAGGAACAGATTTTAATTTACTTCTTTTAAATCCAGGATCTCCAACTCAACCAAAAGCGCCTCAGGAACGAGCTGGATTTATGAAGCCAATCGCAAGACCAACTGTAATTACTTTAAATATTGATGAGATTGATATTTTATCAACGTTTATTATCACCCTTAAAAAATAAGTATACTCTTGACTTATAATTACTTTATCGGATAATTCCCTTAAATTACTCCAAGGTAAAAGAAGATATCATTTTTTTAATTCAAGAGAATAAATATAACACATAACTATAAATCTACTCTGAATAATTTTAAATATTAAATAACTCATATTATTTATACAAGGAAATTTTATGTAAGCTTATTAGAATAAAATAATATGCATATATAAAATATAAAACCTTTATTATAGATATTATTTAAAAAATCTCTATTGAGAGTGTGTAGATTTGGTAAGTAGACTTGAATTAGTACTTAAAGAACTTAATGAAA
>JAEOTV010000253.1 GCA_016839635.1 Promethearchaeota archaeon
CTACTTAACTTTTTTCTTTTGTTGCTGATATTGGACTTTTCGGAGTAAAATCAATAAAATCTTCTTCGTCTCTTTTAACAATATAGGAAGGGGCATTAATCTTTTTCCCACCTACTTGAATGTGTCCGTGGGTAATATACTGTCTTGCTTGATATATAGTACTTGCGAGTCCTTTTTCATAAACAAGCGTTTGGAGTCTTCTTTTTAGAACATCTTCGGGTGTAAGAAGAAGTACATCTTCAAACTCTGCTTGTGCTCCTATAATACCCAACCGGTTTAATTTCTGAATTAAAGTTTGTTGAACTTCTACAGCTTTTTCTTTAGATAAGGTTCTTGATTGTCGTGCGAGGTTCCGCCAATTTCCTAGCATTGTACGCATTTTCCAGTATTCTCGTTTATTTCTTAGCCCATATCTACCGAGGAATTCGAGTTCTTCCATTATTCGGTCTTTTTGAAATGGATGTTTAGGTTTTTTAAATTTCTTTTTTAAACGTCTTGGATCTCCCATAATTCCACCTTTATCAATTTATTATTTTGGTTGTTGACCTTTTTTTCTTCTCATGACACCGACAACTAAACCATGACGACCGGTACTTTTTGTTTTTTGACCACGTACTTTTAGTCTTAAGTGATGTCGGACTCCTTTATAACTCTTGATCTTTTTCATCCTATCGACGTCTCTTCTAACGGTTATCTCCAATCTATTTCCAATAATATGGAGATCTTCACCAGTACGTAAGTCTTTTGGTCGGTTTACCATCCAAGTTGGAACACCATTTTCAACAGGATTCATAATTATCTCTTCAATTCTATTTAGATCCTTTTCGGCAATTGCTCCTATTCTTAGATCTGGATCTATTCCTGCTACTCTAACAATAGCTTGAGAGAATCTTCTACCTATGCCTCTAATTTGTGTTAACCCATGTTCAACTTTAGCATTTCCATCTACTTGTGTTCTTAGTTTGCGAAAAAACACCTTTTCACGAAAATTTTTTGGTCGAACAGCAGAGAAAGAACTCATACGAACTCAATCAATTAATTTTATGTTTTCTTTTTTGATTTAATGTTAGTAAATACAGAATTTAATATTAAATTTTTGGTTTTACTTGAGAAGAAGCTAGAGGATTCATATATTTCTTAGAATAAGAAAATCTAATAATTTGGAACTCTCTTGTTTTCTTCTAATTTTGAATTTATATGTTTTTTACTCTTAGTTTTTTTGGAATTGGCAATTTTTTCTAAGAGGGGTAAACCGGGTTTCACATCTGCAATCGGTTTGGATTCAATTAATTTGCTTTTAATTAACTCATTGTATAACTCCTTTCCTTTTTCAGTTCTAATGAGTACTGTATTCCATCCTGAAGGAGATCCTATTGACCCAACTGAAATATCTGCCGATTCAGAAGTTAAATCATAACAAATTTCACAGTCTTCTCGAGCTAAATGTGAAATTTCTTTTATAGGAATATTTAGTTCATCTCCATTTTTGGTATAAACAAAGAATTTCCCTTTATTGATATCCATCTTTTTCGCATTATTAATATCAACCTCTAATTTCTTACAAATATTTAGAAGAGATTCATAAGAAAAAGATTCCATACAGAAGATACCAATACGATACTCTATATTATTTATTGATGGAAGTCCTATGTTATAAATATTTGATTTCAGAAGTGCCTGCATTTGGCAAGGTACACCTACAACAGCTATTTTTTTTTCAACAAGTTCTTTTTCATTTAATAATTGTAGGTTAGGGTTGTTCACATACTTAGTACCTGCTGAGGAGAGGATATCTTGCTTGTTTTTAATAAAAAATGGTTCAGGTCGCCATAGAGTATTACTCATTTTAGCTCCTATAGCGAAATCGATCTTATTTTTTTCCAAAAGATAGTATATACAAGTGCTTGAGATTCCTCCATCTTGACATATATCAGAAATCTCTTTTATTTTAGTTCTCGCGGAATACGCGTCGATAAAATATCCAACTTTACTATAATCTTTGATTTCAGAAGCATTTTCTTGCGCCATATTTAAAATTTTTACAGGTAAATAAGATCGAGGACAAACAAAATAGCATAACCCACATCGGATACACTTATCCTCATCAATTTTTCCAAAACCATTATAAATATGAAGACAATTTACAGGGCAGATTCCCGCACAGAGTCCACAACCTGAGCAAATTTTTGATTCAAATATAACCTTTACAGGTTCATAAATAGTTTTGAGTTTTGAGATCTCTCCTTCTAAAACTTTGATTGAAAAGTCTTTAAAAATGAGTTTTTCAGCGTTATCTTCATCTTCTTTAAGTTTATCAAATAATTCTTCTACAATTATAAGTTTTTCATTTCTGAGTAATTCCAATAAACTCAATGTTTTATTTAATTCGATGGAGTTTATTTGAGAAAATTGAGTTAAGGTTTTTAAATTATTTTCAGAATTATTTTTAAAGAAATTAAATAGAGAGAATTTTAATCTCTCTTCATCTAACATCTTATAAAGGATACTTTCATACTGGGTTTCATTATAGATTCCCACTTCTAAAATATCACGCTTAGCATCAACAAGTGCTCGGATTCTATATGAATCTAAGGCATCTGCTAGATTTTTTAAAAATTCCCATGAAAGATTTTTTTCAAGACTCATAATTATACTTAATAATTATTAAATTCTAATTTTTCCGAAAACCCGGGCCACGGGTTAGTTTCTTTTCAACTATTATTTTTTTGAAAAGATCATTCTAATTCGGATTGTATTTTGGTAATGGAGGGAGGGCATGAATTTTGGATGAAATGTCTTCAACTGATTTTATAAACTTTTCAACTTCTGCTGCTGAACAGAAATATTGCTGGATTCTTTCCTCAGAAATACCTTCATGTTTTAATAATTTCTTTAATGTGAGAACATGTTCATATGTATTAGTATTACCATTACCGAATTCACACTCTCCTTCTTTTCAAGAAATTATTGCGACACCATCAGCACCGTTTAAAAAAGCTTCCATAATTAGATGAATTCCTATTCGTCCAGTACATTTCACTCGAATAAGATGAAAATCTGTTGAATAGGATTTTCTTGTAACTCCTGTTAAATCTGCTGCCGAATAACCTCATTTATCACAGCCAAAGGCTATAATATTTCTTGCACTATCATCTTGTTTATTGGACATTATTTTTTACCTCTAGTCTGTTGATTCTTCAATACTCTCAGTTGAATACTCTATTAACTCTGCTTCAGTACATCCAATACCTTTAATTTCTTGAACAAACTGTGTATCGCGGTAATATTTTAAGTCAATGGCTCTTGCTGGACAAGATGATATGCAAACACCACAACCTTTACATTTTAAATCGTCTACTACTGCAATTTCTTTCTCATTTACCTTTATTGCTTGATAAGAACAGAGTTTTTCGCATCTATGGCATCCCATGCAGAGTTCTTCATCTACTTCAGCAATAATTAATTCTTGTTTAATAGTATCATGAGATAATAGAGTTGAAGCTTTACTCGCTGCCGCCAAAGCAGAAGATACTGAATAAGGAATATTTTTAGGACCTGCAGCACATCCAGCTATGTAGATTCCCATATCTTTTGTTTCTTGTGGATTTAGGCATCCATGAATTTCAGAGAGGAAACCTCCAGGGCCTTTACTTAATCCCATTACATCAATCATTTCTTCAGTCCCTTTTGAAGGAATCATTCCTGTTGATAAAACAACTAAATCAGCATCAAGGTTTACAATTTCTCCAGTTAAGGATGAGTATGCTCTAACTTTTAATTTACTCGTCTCTTTATCTTCTACAATTTCACCTACTTTTCCTCTAATCATTCGTATACCTGATTCTCTTATTTTTCTATAGTACTCTTCATTGCCTTTATCTGTAGTTCTAATATCAATATAAAACAGAATTACATCCATTTCTGGATACTCTTGCTTTAATAATTGGGCATTTTTAAGTGCTACACTACAACATACAAATGAACAATATGGATTAGCATTTACATCTCTAGAACCTACACATTGAATCATTGCAACAGTTTTTGGTGTTTCCCCATTAGAGATTCGATATATATGTCCTCCAGTAGGTCCAATCGGGCTCAACATCCTTTCTAATTCTATTTGGGTAATAACATCAGGATAATATCCATAATGATATTCATTAGACTCCCATATTGGATATTCGTCCCAACCCGTTGCAACAATCACAGCTCCTACTTTAACTTCAAGATATTCTACTGCTTGCTCAAAATTAATAGCTTCAGCTGGACATATTCGTTCACAATTTTTACAATCAATGCATACACTTCTATCCATCACAGCTAACTTGGGTACTGCTTGGGGAAAAGGTATATATATTGCTCCTCTTTCACCAATACCTCTGTCAAATTCGCTAGGAACTTTAATAGGGCATTTAGTTGTACATAATCCACATCCTGTACATTTTTTTTCGTCTACATAACGGGGATTTTTTCGAATCTTAACTAAATAATCTCCAGGAATGCCACTAAACTCCACAACATCGCTATAGGTAAATAAATTTATATTTGGCTGTTTTGATGCATTTACCATTATAGGTGCTAAAACTCATATTCCACAATCATCAGTTGGATAAATTCTATCTAACTGTGCCATTTTCCCACCAATTGTAGCTTCTTTCTCAACTAAATATACAGGAATTCCTTGATTAGCTAAGTCTAAAGCTGCGTTCATGCCAGCAATACCTGCGCCTATAACTAAAACTGCTTTTTCTACAGGGATTTCTTTTCTAGGAACGTTTTCTAATTCTCTCGCACGATTAATTCCTGCTTTAACTAATCTTATCGCTTTCTCTGTTGCTTTTTTCTTATCATCTCTGTGGACAAAAGAACAGTGTTCTCTTAGATTTACCATTTGGAAATAATAAGGACTTAAACCCGCTTCAATTAATACAGCTCGATAGGTGGGTTCATGTATTTTTGGCGTACATGCAGCAACTACTACTCTATTTAGATCTTGTTCAAGAATATCATTTCTAATAGTGTTTTGTCCAGGATCTGAACATGTAAACGAGTTAACTCTTGAGATAACTACATTTGGTAAATTTTCTATTGCGTCTTTAACTGCATCACAATCAACGGAAGCTTTGATATTCACACCTCACTCGCAAACGTACACCCCTATACGAACGGGGGTGCTCGGTTTATCAGACATCTTTTTCTCCATGGTCTGTTTATCAGACATCTTTTTCACCTTTTTGTATAGTGTCACCACAATTTTTTTATTAATTTGAAATTTAGTACTAAATTTAATTGAGTTTTGAAATTAATGAAATAATTTATTTTTTCTGATTAGACTTCAATAAGTGGTATTAATTATTTTATTTTGTTTTATCTCTTTATCATTTATTTTTCAAAAAATCATTTATAGAAGGTCACGTGAATTTTTTATTGAAAAAATTATTAATAATTAATATGTCAGAGATGGAAGAAAAAAAGAAAGAAGATTTTGCAAAAGAGTTTTGCTTGGAAGAGGGTATAAAGGGAAAAGCAAGAAGAATAAAAATAGTGAAGATTATTGAGACGGTGGGATATGATAAAGGGAAGATTAGAACAGCACTAGCTCGTTCCACTATAACTGATAGGATTCAACATGAATAATATCAATTTTTATAATAATATTTTTGAATCAACTTCACATTTTAATAATAATATTTTATAAATTTAAAATTTCCAAGATGAAATAAAGGAGCTAAATTTTGCTTGATATTGAACTATTCAGAAAAGAAATCAACAAAATAATTCAGTCCGAGAGAAAAAGATTTAAAGATGCTTCAATTGTAGAAAAAGTATTAGAATATGATAAGAAATGGAGAGAAACATTACAAGATTTACAAGATTTAAGGAAAGAAAGAAATGAAATTTCAATTCAAATTGGAGAATTTAAAAAATTAGGCGATAATGAGAAAACCGAACAATCGATAACTAATTCAAAAAAAATAAAAGATAAAATTGATGAATTAGAAAAACTGAAAATTGAATATCTAGAACAACGAGAAAAATATCGTTATATGATAGGAAATATACTACATGAATCTGTTCCCACAGGTGAAACTGAAGAAGAAAATGAAATTCTAAGAACTGTTGGGAGTTTACCAAAATTTAATTTTAAACCTCTTTCTCATGTTGATTTAGTCTCTAAAATTGGTGGCGTAGATACAAAAAAGGCTTCAGAAATAGTTGGTTCAAGATTTTATTATTTAAAGGGAGATTTGGTTCTTCTTAATTTAGCTCTCTTGAAATTTGCTTTAGAGAAATTAATAAGTAAAAATTATATCCCTATGTGGCCTCCCTTTTTTACTAAGCATGAAATAATGAAAGCTGCAGCAGAATTAACAGATTTTGAAGAACAATTATATAAAATTCAAGATGAAGACTTATATATGATTGCTACTTCCGAACAGACTATAGCCGCTTATCACTACGATGAAATAATTGAACCCGAGAGATTACCATTGAAGTATGCTGGAATTTCATCATGCTTTAGGAGAGAAGCTGGTTCACATGGGAAAGATACCCTAGGAATATTCAGAGTTCACCGATTTGAAAAGGTAGAACAATTTATTTTTAGTAAACCTGAAGAATCATGGAAATACTTTGAGGAATTAATTACTAATGCTGAAGATCTGTATAAAGAATTAAAAATACCATATAGAATAGCAAACATAGCTTCAGGAGAATTAAATGATAATGCCGCTAAAAAATATGATCTTGAAGCATGGTTCCCGGCTTCAGAGACATATCGTGAATTAGTTTCGTGTAGTAATTGTTTAGATTATCAAGCAAGGAAATTAAAAATACGGATGGGAAAAGTTGGTTCTCAACAAGTTAAAGAAGTATTACATACTTTGAATTCAACAGCGATAGCAACTGAACGTACAATTTGTTGTATTCTCGAAAATTATCAAAATAAAGACTATTCAATAAAAATACCAGAGGCACTTCAAAAATATATGAATGGTAAAAAGATTATTAAACCATTAAAATAAAATCTAATAGAAAATAAAATGATTGAAAAAGATCTTGAAGATTTTGAGGATTTCTATAAACAACGGGTAAATGCGCAATTTTTTAAAATTAAAAGAGTTACCAAGAAGTTAATTCAAGAAGTTAGAGAGAATTTAATTGAAATCAAAGTATGCTTAGATCATTTCTTGGAGTCTGGAAAGGAAAAAATTGATCAAAAAGCTCAAAGATCATTGAATTTCTTTTCTGATCGCATAAGAAAAGAAATTGATGAGATTGAAATCCCTGAAGAAGAATTAAATTACGACAGTATCAACGATTTAATAAATTCAGTTAAAAAGTTATTTACTAGCATTAATGAAATTGCCAGAAAATCATTACCAAAGTTTCATAAAGAGGTACAAGCAGAACTTAAAGAGTTAAACTATATTACACGAAAATTAACGAAAAAACAAGCCCAATTAGATGAATTCATGAGAAAAAAATATACAGATGTCAAAAATGCTGAATATTTACTGAAGAAATTACCAAAGCTATTTAATCTCAAAGACAATATTGAACATGCAAAACTAGATTTGGATAAGTTTGAAGAAGATTTAGAGGATCGGAAGAGAAAACAGGAGGATCTAAATTCAGAACTGATAAAGATTGAACAAAATACTCTATTTAAAGAATTGGAAGCTGAAAAAGACATATTATTTCAATTACAATTAAAAATTAACGATGAAATTGGGTTTAAAAAGGCTTTAAAGAAACTAAAGTTTGAATTAGAGAAGGAATCTATTCACGTTCCAAATATTGATTTGAATTATATGAGAGATTTTCTTAAAAATCCAATTAAAATGTTGATTAATGAACGGAAAGATTTACCTAAATTTACGGCTCTTATGGTCCAATTACGTCATGTTTTAGAAGAAAATAAATTAAATCTAAAAACTGAAACGAAAGAAAAAACTATATCCCAAATAAATACGATTTTTGATGAAAAACAATTGCAGATAAATATTGAAGAATATTTGCAAATAAGAGATAAAATTAAAGATATTGAAAAAAAAATTGAGGAGGCTGGATTAGCTCAGAAATTAGAGGAGGTTAAGAATCAAATTTCTTCAAATACCATAAAACTCGAGCATGTGGAGGTAGATTATAATCGTAAAAATAAAGATTATACAAGATACCTTAGCGCTCTTAAAAGCGAAAGAGAAGATTTCCAAAATTTAGTCGAAGAAATATTAAATGAGAAAGTAAAAATAAATATAACATTTTCATTCTAAAGAATTATTTTCTTTTTGTAATTTTAAAGTTGCGATTATTGTTAGCACTCATTTTTTTGATAGCCAGTTTTAAATTGTTTTTTAAGAATTTAAAAACTTCAGTATCCATTAAATTAAATATTTTTAAGTATTCATATCCTAAAACTAAATCTTGTTTAATATCAATATCAAATCCTGCTCTTAAAGAGTCATAAAAAGCTATTTTATCAATTCCCTTCTTCGAAGCGTTGTTAAGCAGGGCAACCAAAGATGGTATCTTTGGATCTGAAAAAGAAGATTGAATGATATCAGGAGGATTCCGCCCAAAAATAGAAATACCCGCAGAATGGATAGCAGGACAAATAACAATTTGATTCTCTTGTATTAATTGATTAATTTCATAGAAATTTTTGGCTGATATTAATATTAAATCTAAAAATGAAAACGTTGTTTGCTTTGCATCAAAATTATTAATAGCTATGTTATTAAGATCTTTTATAACCTCATCAAATGATTTGCGAGGGGATGATAATTCCTCTTTGATCCCAATTAAATCATATTCTTTAGCAAGTTCTAATATCTCAGGAGTATTGCAATAAACAATCTTTTGATCGAAACATTTTACATCTGTCAAAGTCTTTCCAAGATCTTTAAACATCGCAATTGTCAATTCTTTGAGCTGCTTATTGGAAAAACAATCTTTCAATCGAGATTTTGTTCTTGATAATGGGGCAACCGGAATTAGTAAAATACTCATAATTTATGTTTGTATAACCTCGAAACCAAAATATAGTGTAAGTATTAATGTCAAAAATGAGTTTTAAAATTTAAGCTTATTTAGATTTCATTTAAAAGTGTTTAAAATCTTAACTGATAAATTCTCGAAGGCTTTATCTACGTTCTCATTTAATTTTGCTGAAGTCTCAAAATATTTTACTCCAACAGTTTTTATTTTATTTTCAATTAATTCTTTATCAACTTTTCGTTCTAAGTCTCTTTTGTTTCCTACAATAATATATGGTACATCTCCACTTAATTCTTTTAATTTTTCAATCCAAAAATCAATTTGCTCAAAGGAAGAGACTTTATCTAAGGAAAAAATAACCATCGCTCCAACTGCTTGAACAAAATAATATTCGTTAGCCCATAGTTTATCCGTTTGCCCTCCAATATCCCAAAAATAAAGTTTAAAACCTTTATCTTTAATATCTTTCTTCAATTTTGGGTTTTTTATATCCAATTGATCTAAAATCTTCGTTAAATCAATTTCTTTTATGAGAAAATTAGCTCCTATTGTTTGATGATATTCTTCACTAAATTGGTCATCAACATATTGTGCTAACAGACTAGTTTTACCAACACCGGCGTCTCCGAGTAATATAACCTTTCCACGATAAGACATTATGTTTTTCCCCTATTTTCTTGAAAATGTAATATATTATTGTTTTTGACTTTAAATTATATATTTTTTTTATTATTTATTTTTAATTAAATTACTCTAGGGTTTTTTTAAGTGGTGTTAGTTGTATTAATTTACATTCACTTGTGATAAAATGTTTAAATAAATGTTCATATCCTACAAGTTGTTTTGGAGTCCCATTTTCCAGCCATAATCCTGAAGTATATTCTGGTGCTTCTCTAACACTATCTAATGTTGTAAGTAAAAATTCATTATCAGTTATTAATAATCCAAACGGTATAACATTATCTCCCTCGATTGAATGAATCGTTACTGAAATTTTCAATAATTTTTTAATTTCTTCTTTTAAAATTTCATAATATTTTAATGCAATTACAATTTTAACCTCAGAAGAGAATTTCTTATTCCAAAGTTCTTTTAACACCCAATCATATCCTCCTAATTCTTGCATAAGCAAATCAGGGGTGATAATAAAGAAAATCCTCTCATTTGCAGAAACTATTAATTCTTTGACCTTTTTCCGGATTTTTGAACGAGTATTTATTGACCAAACTCTTGGTTCAGATTCTTCTTTATTGATTTCCAAATCACCAATAATTTTCTCTAGCATTAAGGTATCCTCAATCTTTTCTTTATATTCTTCACGGATTACCTTAAAGATTCTTTCTATAGGAATTACTTGGTAATTTGCTCCTCTTTTAATTGGTTCTTTTTGAATGAAACCCTTTTCTATTAACCTGTTTAATGAATCATAAACTCTTGCTCGATCAACCCCTGAATATTTAGCAATATCTGCAGGGCTTAGGATCTTAAACTTACATAAAGTGAGTAAGACTTTAGAATCATTTTTAGTAAATCCCAATGTTTGGAGAGCTTCCTCAATTTCAGGCTCCTCCATCTTCATCGATTTCGACATACCCAATTATAAACTCAAGATCAAATCTAATTTTTTTTTAATACTCTAATTCAACATTTAATATTTTAATTTTTATATTTGAAAAAAACATAAAAGTACAATGTTTTAAGTTTTGAGGATTCCAAACTATTTTCAATTCTTTATTAAATGTTAATATATTACAAAAAGATTAAAAAAATTGTTCTGCTTTAATTTTTCATATAAATCCTTATCGATTTACTTAACAACAGTGAAAATTAAGAAAACTTAGAATTCAATGCTTTACGAGGTCAAATATATAATTTTTCTAATTCTCAATTCATTAAAATTTTAACATAATTTAATTAGTGATTAATAAATTATCAACTGGATCAATTGAATTATTAATAATAGTAAAAATTCAAAAAATAAAGAAACCAAACCTCTATTTAATAAAAATAAAAAATCGTTTTTAGTCGGAAAAATTAATATCAAATTAATAAAACGATCTCATTTTCGATTCAATATGATCTCTTATTGCTCTTTCATATATATATTGATTCCAATCATAACATTTATATAATAGAAATGTGTAGTTATACTTAATTAACATTTAAAATATAAACTAAATTAAACTAAATAAAGAGTGGAGGAATAAAAATGGCTAAAAAGAAAGCACCTGCTAAGAAATCTGAAGGTTATATTGCTAAGGCTCCAATAAGACGCTTGATGAAAAAAGAGGGGGCAGATCTCGTAGCAGCAGAAGCTTTAGATAAATTAATTGACTACCTTGAAAAGAGTGCTGCTACAGCAACTAAAGAAGCTATTAAAGTTTGTAAAGCTGATAAACGTAAGCGAGTAACTGCAGCAGATATTCGAAATGCTACAAGATAGACACTTCAGATCTATATAAATAAGTTTTTTTTTCCTTTTTATTTGATTTTAATAATTCTCATAGAATTCCTTAGTTAGATATTTATAAATTTTCACTTCTAACTTCTTTTTAACAGCATCTAATCCTTCCGGTAATACACGTGTTTCAGCTACTATATCTATAAATCCAAGTTCTGAACCATATCTAGGTACTATATGAAAATGTAAATGTTCAATACTACCTCCTGCATCTCTCCCTTGGTTTATGCCAATGTTATAACCTTTTGGATGGTATAAATCATTAATTAATAATTGTAAGCCTTGAATAGTACGACATATATGGAGAAG
>JAEOTV010000254.1 GCA_016839635.1 Promethearchaeota archaeon
AACTTTCCTCAATATCTGGAAGTATAGTTCCATCAGCCAATAGATTACAATTTTCTTCTTGAATTACTTTACTAATAATTTCGGAATAAGCTGCTTTAAAGAGCTTTCGTTTATTTTCAGCATCTTCCTCACCGTATATCTTTGGAAGAAAATCCTTCCTAATATCAATAACTCTTACATCAGGAAATAATTTCTTAATATATTCTCGTTCTTCGATGCCCTTTATAATTCTCATTAAACCATGGTCAATAAATACTGGAATCGTATTAATTTTAGCTTCTTTTAACAAAAGATATGTTGCTGAACTATCTATACCTCCAGATAAAGCACAAAAAACTTTTTTATTCTTCGCGTGTCTATTTAAGAACTCGATAGCTGCCTTAACAAATTTTTTAGGCTTTTTAGGGGCATCTATAAATCTATGATTTAACATAAAATAGGTGAATTTAACCCCTAAATTAAGTTTAGTTATTAAGTGGTTATGATTTATGATTTATTTACATAATTTCAATTTACTCTAGTTTTTATAAGGGCAAGAAATAACTTTATGATTTGAGAGATAAATAATATGGACAAAATTAGAAAAATTAAGGTAACATTAAAAAGTAGACTAACTTTTGAAGGTGCTGGAGTTCGATTGAAAAGAGCATTTGGTTATGCTGATGAATCACTTGATCCTTTTTTGCTTCTTGATGATTTTCATTCGGATAATCCTAAAGATTATATGGCAGGGTTTCCTTGGCATCCTCATCGTGGTATAGAAACTATTACATATATGTTACATGGAAAAGTAGAGCACGGTGATAGTTTAGGTAATGGAGGAATTATTGAAGCAGGTGATATTCAATGGATGACAGCAGGTTCAGGTATTATACATCAGGAAATGCCTAAAAAGGATAAAAATGACGCATTACTATGGGGTTTTCAACTTTGGGCAAATCTTCCAGCTTCACATAAAATGATGCATCCAAGATATAGAGATATAAAAAGTTCACAAATTCCTGAAATCTCTCAGAATGATAACAAAGTCAAAATTAAGATAATTTCGGGGGAAATAAAAGGAGTTAAAGGTCCAGTTCAAGATATTATTACTGATCCTGAATATTTAGATATTACTTTAAATCCACATTCAGAATTCACTCATCATATTAGAGAAGGATATAATGTCATTGCATATACAATTGGTGGAGAGGGGTATTTTGATGATGATAGAAATGAACTTGTAAAAAAAGAAACATTAGTGATCTACAGAAACGGTGATATAATTAATATTAATACCGAAGATAACGAAGTCCGATTTTTGTTAATCTCTGGGAAGCCATTAAAAGAACCTGTTGCGTGGCGTGGGCCAATTGTGATGAATAATGATGAAGAATTGAGCATCGCTTTTGAAGAATATCAAAACGGTACATTCATTAAGTATCAGTAAGTACTCTTCTACCCAAATTTTTTTAGTACTTTTCTTATTTGTATAATTTTAAATGGTTAGATTATTATCAATAATTTAAAATAATTTTTGTGAGATATTTATGGAAGAAGAGATCTCTTCAGAACTGAGAGAGAAAATTCATAAGAATGTGGATAAATTATTTGATAGATGGCTTGATAAAGCTTCGAAAGGTGAGTCAATAGAAGGTATCATTAAAGGTCTTATGGTTGAAAAAGTAATGAATGTTCTCGGAGCTATGGTAAGGAGAACAGTTGTAAGAAAAGTAGCTAAAAAAGCAGTAAAGAAGGCAGTGGATAAATATTGGGAGAAAAATCGAGAAAGTATATTGGAAAAAATTAAAAATTTATAAGTGTTTTATTCTTTTTTTAAGAGATTCTCTCTATTATTTTAATTCATAACCAAACTATTATTAATTCAATAGGATTATAAAGATGTCTAGAACTGATTTTAAGATTTTTGATGCACATCTTCATACATATGGAATGTTTCTTAAACCTCATGAAGATGTACTAAGTTATATGGATTACTACAATGTGGAAAAGGCAATCATAACCACAATTAACAGAGCTAAATATCACGACAAACAAAAGGAATATGCCTCAAAAATAAATCTAGAAGAAAATCTCTCACAGTATTTAAATGATTTTAAAAATATGATCCCTAAAGGACAATTATCTCATCAAGATGTAATAGATCTTGCCAATAAAGCACCTGATAGGTTTTATAAGTTCTTTTGGTTTAATCCAAAATTAAGTCCTGAAGAGGAAGAAGATAATTATAAGATTTTAGAAAATCATTTTAAAAAAGGTTTTATTGGTGTTAAAATACATGCAAGTTTTAATTTCTTCAAATTTCCTAAAGATATCTTGAAGTTGGCTGCATTTATGCAGGATTATGGAAAAAACATCATACTTTTCATTCATTCACATCCAAAAACTAAGTATTATGATGGTTCTGAGCCACAGGATACTGCAAAATTAGCAAAAAGATTCCCAGATTTAAAAATTATTGTTGGACATGCAGCATATTGTATGGAATATGCTGTTGGTTGTGGATTGTTATTGAAGAAGTATGATAACGTATTTTTTGAGACAAGTTGTTCTGTTTCTTTGGGTATATATAATCTTGTTAAAACATTGGGTCATAAGCGATTAATATTTGGCTCTGATTCACCAACAACTTCAACTTTACCAATTGAAATTGAAAAAATATTATCACTTCCAAGAATCTCAGATGAAGCAAAACAAGATATTTTTTATAATAATGTATTAAACTTACTGAGGTCATAAGCACAATATTAAAATAGCACTATTTAAAGAAAAAGACTTATTTTTCCACGGATTTTTGATTTCTTAAAAAGTTCTTAAATTTTGAATAAGAGATTAAGTTTATCATTTTTGTATATGGTGAAATTATTAATATGATAATTTGTTATCTACTTATTATTAAATTGTGAGATAAATTTATTATAATCCCTTTTTATTTTCATTTTAATAATAAATCAATTAAAAGACAAATCCTATCTTTTTATAATTATTAATTTTTAAAAAAGAAAGTTGATTACGTGAGTTATTTAAGGGATAATAAAGCCTGGGAGGAAGAAGACAATATAAATTGGGATGTTGTAAAAGTTTCGAAAGTTGACGACAAAATTATTCGAAGGTTAATAAAGAATCTAACTTTAGATACGTGTGATTTATCGCAGAACTTTTTTATATCTTTTGAAAGCCTTTTGAAACTGGGAAAGAAGATAGAACCAGTTCTCGATTCATTTATTCAGGAAACCACTGAAATTCATAATTCTAAAGTTGATATTTTTAACTTTATACTCGATTTTGTAAAGAATAATACTCTTAAGTATATCTTAGTGCCTCAATTATATCATCCTGATTTTGTTGCAAGAGCTAGAACAATATTAAAACTTGAATTATCAGGTGATATGAATTATCTGAACTTTATATTACCACTTTTAAAAGATCCTGACGATTCTGTTCGTTGGGCAGTTATACGATTTTTGAATACACATATGCACCTCATAAGGAATCCTTTAGTCTATAAAGAATTAAAGAGTCATGTTGAGAAAGAATTAAATCCCGTAATTAAGGAGAAAATGATAGAGTTATTTAAAAAAATGTAAAAAGGATTTTCCCTTTAATACTAAATTTTCAATTAAGTAAGTTGTTTATAAATTTAATGACAAATGTTTTCAGAATAGGAGTTAAATCTTTTTTCCATGCAAGTCCATCTAATTTTCGTAATTTAATTGTTTTATTAAATATTGCAATAACATTTATAATTAGATATTTAATGTTATCAATCGTATTTTTTTCCTTGAATTTTTCGGTTAGAGCTAAATAAATATCTTCTGCTAAGTTTTGAATTAATAAATCTTTAAAATTATCAAAATCATAGAGTACTCCGAATTTAAAATAGGATGATAAAAACTGAGCAACTGAATTTTCAATCTCTTTATCAGAGATTTCTTTTTTACTAATACAGTAAGTTTTAATCATTCTTTCTAACAATGAACCTTTGAATTTGCTTTCTTGTTCAGGTTTATAACTAGTAGTTTTTACTCTACTAATTTCTTTCTTGAAGGTTTCATCTTTTCTTGCAAATAAGACATTTTCATAATCTTTAACTATTATATTTGATAATCCAGAGCGGAGAATAATAATATTTGTATCAATCTTTTCCATTCCTTCAAAATGAGTCGGTACGTTATCATTATGCCTTTCTAGTATATCTTTTATATTAAGATTCTTGGATTCATAAGGACTGAAAAAAATCTCGTATAGAGCGCTAAAATTATGCTCCCTAATTTCTTTTTTAAGGATTTTCCGAATATATTTATCATATTCAAGGAAGAAACGGAATATACAATCATCAACTGCTAAACTTAAATTATTATTAGGATATTGTGCTCTTATAAGATATTTTTTATATTCCAACCGAATTTTTTGGGCTCTAATCCATTCAAAAGCTAAATCTAAAAGTTCTTTTCCTTCCACTAATTTATTTCTAAAATAAACCAATGTATCATAAACTTCTTTATAATTACTTCCTATAGATTGATTTATTAGAAATTTAGAAACAATTTGAACCCCCCCAGAATTTTTAAATTGATTTTGAATTCTATCGTAATATCTTAATAATTTATCCTTTTCGATCTTATAAGTTTCTTCAACACTTACGTCTTCCATATTGATATATTACTCGTTTTTTATGGTTAATCTGGGTTATCAAGAATTAATCCGATTTTATCAAGTTCCTCATTTGAAATTGCTCCCCATCTCTCATATTTGAAATGGGGATTCATTACTTTAAGGAATTCTTTAAGCTCTTTATGCCTATCTAATAAAAGTCTTAAGTTTTTTTTGTAATATGATAATTTTTTATTTTTTTCATTTTTTTCATTTTGTTGGACTAGAATAACACCATAACTTTTAGAAATATCATTTTCTATGATATTTTCTTCTAAATATACAACTTCTTTATTTTTAAAATTTAGTTTTATCATCCGAATATCAGGATAAACACCTTTTTTGTTATAAACTTCTAGAGTTTCACTTATCAGATGTTCATAGTAATCTGGTAAAATCGCCATTGCATAATAAGAGGGAATATAATCTAAAAATAGCTTTCTTAGGTGATTATCCTTATCAAAAGTATAAAGATTGGAGATCCTTAGATCTTCTGCATTTTTCCGTTCAATGAATCCAACACAATAATATCTTTGCTCTTGTTCCCAATATGACTTCCTCGAAGCTCCTAATGAGTATTCGATTAGATTTATCCCCCTATCTAATTCAATATTAATAAACCTATTGAAATCAAATCGGCTTCCTAAAAGATTTTCATTTACAGTTTTACCTTGAATGATACTTGGGAGAATATATTTTGAAATTTCATCATTTAATAATTTCACATCTTCTGTAAATGGCGTACTAATCAATGCGAAAAGATTTGTAGTACCTTCTCGAGTATCAACTGAAGAATTGAGAGTAAAAAATGATTGAAGAACGTCAACATTCTCTAAATTAGAATCTCTTAATGAAAGTGAGGCCTCAATGAATTCAATTTTCCAATTGTAGCCCGCACCACTAGCTGCTGTTAAAAAAACAGGACCAAGAAATTTATATGACAGCATCTTTATATCATTAATCTCCATATCACTAAAATTTTCAGAATATCTGATATTATCAAATACTAAGTTATCCTCGTCAGCATAAAAAAGCCCTAAAATTATATCTTGGTCATCCATTTAATTCAATCACAGAGGTTTTGGTTTATTCTAATCCCAATAAAAAATATACTACAGAGTTTTAAGTTTAAGTTTTTCGAAAATAAGGTTTTGGCATAGTGAGATGTTAAAATTCTTTGAATATTTGAGATTCATATGATGTATGTGCTTAAAACAAAAACAAAATGATTTCAAATTACATTTAAAAGGGTTGTAAATCATTAAACTAATAACATAAGAGGTATAATAATATAAATACTAAAATTGATTTATTTACCTAATTAGTTCAAGGTTTAATTAATCATTAAAGAAAAAGCGTGTTAAGACTATGTGTGCAAGTTACCACTATACATTCAAGATATTGCTTTTAGGTGATGCAAGTGTCGGAAAAACCTCCTTTACTAAAAGATATTGTTATAATATTTTTAATCCAAGTGAAAGATTGACAATTGGTGTTGATTTTCATGTGAAAACAATCGAATTAAATGACAAACGAATTAAATTACAGTTATGGGATGTTGGAGGAGAAGAACGTTTCCGGTTTTTATTACCCACTTACTGTTTAGGTGCGAATGCGGCATTTTTACTATATGATATTACTAGACCCTCTACTTTAGATAATATTTCTGAATGGATCACGATTGTAAGACAGAAAGGTGGAAAAATACCAATTATGCTGGTTGGGTCAAAATTAGACCTTGAAAAATCTCAAAGACAAATCCAAAGAGAATATGGAATACAAATTGCTGAAAAAAATGATATGGCAAGTTTTGTCGAAATTTCAGCTAAAGATAATGTCAATGTGGATGATGCTTTTAAAGTTTTAACTGAAATAACATTAGAAAAAACCGGCAATAGGTGATGTAATGGAAGAAACCGAATTTTTACCTCTTAACCAATTATTCGATTCAATTGGCATCATTGAAAAAGGTATTGAAAGAATATACCATTACATCCTATTGAACAAAAGAATAGATAATCTAAAAGAAGTCTGTGATCAATTTAACCTTTCTTTAAAAAGAGGATATAAAATCTGTTCAGTATTAAGTGATCTCGGTCTTGTACAGATTTATGATAGACCTATGAAAATTCACATTGCGAATCCAATAATGACGTTATGGCAGAATATCATACATAAACGGATTGAAGATCTTAAAAACGAGTTCCAAGAAAAAAGCGATAAGTGTGAATCTGCTCTAGATAGTTTTACTAAAAATTATAGAACGGATCAAGAAGTTATTCAAGAACCTGTTGAATTTATTAACTACAATATTAAAAATTTTGATGAATCGTATCATTCCTTTTTAGCTCAAAGTGAAAGTAAAATTGCAATTGGTATTAGATATGACAACCCGTTGACTGAGTTGATAAAGCAACATGGTTTTGATAAGATCCCTAATGAAATAAGCGAATCGATGAAAACAGGAATGAACAGAATTAAAGAAAATATTAAAAATATCACTGTTCAAGTTATCTTTCATTCTGATGTTGTTAAGGAGCTTATAAATAGTCAAGAATTTGAACAACTTACTAGGCATGTTAAAAACTTCAATTTAGAGTTTAAAAAGATCCTAATTCATGTAACTGAAGAAAACTTTAGTAATTTTAGTCTAACTGATAATGAACTAATTCAACCTAGTTTTGATCCTGCTTTTGAACTTATTGGAGTATACATCTCACGGAATAGAAGCATTTATCAAATCTTCAATGAAAAATTTAATCAAATATTTAAAAGTGGGATTCCACTTGAGCGATTCTTGTCAGATCAAGATGATATTAATATAGATACTCTTTCTGATACTCAGCAATTTGTTTTGTGTATTATGTAATTAAAAAAATAAAGAGATTAAAAAAATATTTATTCATTTTTCTTTCTTTGCATTGCTTTTCTAAATTTTTCTAGCATTTTTCTAGGTGTAACTGTTGGTCTTTCATATTTTTTTAGTTTTGATTTGATTCCAAAAAGATATTTTGAAATGTCTTTAAGCCTTTCTGTATCGTAGCGCATCATCATTGTGATAGTTTCCATAGCGGGACTCCCACCTCCGTGTAATCCAGCGACTTGCATCAATCCCCCTAAATCAGATACAACCATACCTTCAATACCTCTAAAACAACGATACATATTCTCTGTTTTAACTCTTGGATTTCGTTTTAAATATTTCATAGCCAGATCTCCAACTTCTTCAGAAAAAAATGACCCTTCATATGGTAACGTAGCGATTATTCCCCCAGATAAATCTGCTAAAATTTTATATTCTTCATAGATATTTTCTCCCGCTAATCTACGCCCAGCATTAGTCAAAATCTCATCTGGTATCTGTGTGCCAGAAGGACTCTTTTCTGAATGTTTTGCGCTCGATTCACCAGCGGCAAAAACTAGTTCAGCAATACCAATAATATGAGATAATTTATCTTGAACATGAGAAGCTTTTTCTATCCCATTATATTCTGCAACTAAGGCAGAAGCAGAAGCTAAAATTTCCGATACTGCAGGTTTGCAGCCAGTGTATGAATGACGATGATAATGAGCAAACATTAGAGCTAAAAATCCCGCATACGGAGTTTGTCGGGGATCACCATTACCATTTAGAAAAATTCGGTCATTTGGGACAAACACATCATCAAAAATGATAAATGTTTCGGCATCTCCCATTTGTAATCCTGGAGCATCCATATGCTTACTTTTTCTATAATAAGCTGGTCTTGTTAGAAGCTTTACTCCTTCCCAATCGCCAGGTAAGGCAAATGCTACAGCATAATCTTTATCTTCAGGCCCCATATACCTACATGGAACAACGATAAACTCATCAGCATAAGGGGTGTTAGTTATATTAATTTTACAGCCTCTAACAACAATGCCATCTTCTCTGGTTTCAATAACTCTTAGGTATTGATCTGGATCTTCCTGTTGATGTGGTCGTTTTAAGCGATCTCCTTTAGCATCTGTTTGGGCACAACTTGCAACTATATCTCTATCTTGAAAATATTCTAAATATTTTAAAAACCGTTTATAATGATCTGAGCCAAGAGCTTGATCCATCTCATAAGTAATAACAGATAATGCATTCATCGCATCAATTCCCATACATCGCTGAATACATCCTCCAACGCGATGACATAAAAGACGAGTCATTTTCTGTTTCTTTAATAAATCTTCTTCACTCTGGTGTATGTGACAAAAACGGTTTATCTTTTTTCCGGTTAAGTGTGAAGTTGCTGTGCATAAATCATCATATTCTGGATCATGAGCACGATCAAAAGTTTCCTTGATAATGTTCATCCCCCCCTGGATACGAAAGTCATCTCTGCCTACTTTTTCCTCGCCGATATAAATATTCGGTTTCATTTTTTTTAAATCTTCAACATATTGTTCAAATGTGCGAATTTTTATTCACTCTTTATATTATTTAATTATGTTAGAATTAACTCATTATAGTAAATCGAAAATGAATTATAAATTCAATGTTTAAGATAAAAAAGTCTAGAGACGCTTTTTTATATTGGTGACATAAAACTATACTATCTAATCAATTTAGGAATTTTTCTTATAAAAATCTCGTTTATTAACAACTCAATGGAAGGATGATCTTTCAATTCAACTACCCGATTGGTATTATAGTATTTATTTATTGACTCCCAAATTTTCTTAGAAGATTTTATAGAATCAACAAATTTCGTTAATTTTTGCTTAGCAAGATATGTCTGTCCTTTAAATAGATAACAAACTGAAAAAGGATTGACTGATTGCATTAATATAGTATAATCCCCAAATTTGGCTCGATCAAGTCTTTTTGCAAAAAGTTCTCCACTGAAAGAATCAAATGCACTTAAAAATCCGCTAATGAGATCCCCTTCAAAATCCCATTCTTTCGTAAAAGAATTAGAAAATAAAGGAAATCCTCCTTCTCCGATAATTAGGAGTAAAACTGGCTTCTCATGTGATAATTCAAGAGGTTTTACGACACGTTTTCCTTGCATACGGTCAATAACTCCCTCGACAGATGCGAGTTTTATACGTTCTGACATAGGGATATTTTCCTTTTCAAGATTCTTCCAGAAATTTAATTGTTCTAATAAATTATCATGTTCATCTGAAATCTTTATAGCTAATAAGTTAAGATCATGAAGTTCAGCTATTTGTTGAGCTTGTGTTAATAATTGTTCCGCATCTTTGATTTTAGCTTGAATTAATGCCAATTTCGCTTGTAATAATTTAATTTCTGCTAACCATAAATACGCATTTTGTTTCTCTGCTATCTTTGAGATGCGAGTAATTAATGGATTTAATTCATCCAATACTTCTGGATTATTTGTCATTTCTAATTCTTCTAAGAAAAGTTCACTTAGATTAACCAGCGACAAAAGATATAATTGAGGTGTGGTTATTTCGTCTTCAGTAATTTGCTTAAGTAATAGTTCCGCTTCAGTTCGATTCCGAATCCGACCACTATTTTTCAGTACCAATGCTTTTGCAATCATGTATAATTGATCAAAAACTTTGCTCTTGCTTTTTTCAGCAAATTTTTCTAATTTTATTAAGTTTAATTCTGCTTGTTCTTGAGATTTTTCGTCTAGATTTGTAAGAATCATATAAAAAAGTGAACCGCTGACTCCATAGGGAGAATTAGAATTCTTTGCAGTTTCCATACTTCGTTGAAGATATTTTGATGCTTTATCTAGATCTCCCTTCATTCTATAAGTTCCTCCAATACTCATGGTGTTTTCAATGAAATCTTCGATGTAACCTTCCTCTTCGGCAAGTCTAAGCGCTCGTTTATAATACTTTAAGGTTCGATCTAAGTTACCTTTCTCTCGATATATTGCCCCAAGAAGATGAAATATTTTTAATTTTGTAAAGATACTAATTTTTTTATTTGTTAAACTTTCTTTCCCAGATTTTAAAGCTTGGTCAAATTCACCTTTGCTATAGTAACTAAGTCCAACTAAATATAGACTTATCGCTATACCTACTTGATTATTTAAATCTTTTTGTATTGACAAGCTCTTCATAGCATAATCTAAAGCTTTATTAGGATCGCTCTTAAAAATATGTATATCAGCTAAATGGCAATATATACGAGAAATATCGAGTTTTTCCTTAGTATGTTCCGATTTCGATAGCCATTGTAATGCTAATTCCAATGCTTTATTATGTTCAGTTTTTTTATGATAAAAAATAGATTTTATAAGTAAAAGATCTGCTTTTTTTTTAAAAATATCTGAGGAAGATTCCATTGATAAAGAATTGAGTAATTTTTCTCCCTCTAATATACTACTATAAGCTTCCTCTATTTTACCAAAATATAAAACATGCGCTTTATTAATGAGAGAGTCAATACAATTAGAGATACTTCCATAATCTTGATTCATTTGATATGCAAGTTTACCTATATCTACTGCTTGTTTATATTGTTCTTTATAACAATATATCTTTCCTTTTAGAATAAGAGATAATAGTTCGTCTTTTGGAGTAAGATTTTCTTTTTTCTCGAGATTGGAGATAATAGCGAGTGAATCATCAAATTTCGCTTGATAAATTAATTTTTCCACATCTTTTAATTCAAAATGCAATTGATCAGCCAAAACCTATTTCCCCTTTATGAATATATACTCACAGAATACAATTTACTTTTAATAAAGGAATCTTAATGAAAAATAAGAAGAAAATTTTGCTTAAAAGAATTTCTAATAGTCTTATTTTAGATTAAGATTTGATTACTTTAAAATTCAAGAAGATTAATAGGCCTAAAAAGCAATTCATTAATTATACTAAAAATATCAAGCATTTTGGCAGGTTTATTAGTAAAAAAACTTCTTTTAAATTCACAATACTCTTCAGATGATAAAGGATATGGAAATAAACATTTAAGGCAAGTTTTATTTTCTACACATCCACTACAATTTCTTCTTTTTATTTGTTCTTTTTCTAATTGCTTAATATTTTGTAGAAGTTCTTGAAAAGAAATACCAATCTTCCCTATTGGTTTAGAATACCAACAAATTCGGATTGAATCATCATTTCCTATTATTACACTTTCAAAAGTTTGACAATTTGCTTGAGTATCCGTCCATCTACATAATTGTTGAAACAGAGGTAATGGTTTGCTTTCTAATAAGAAATTGGAAATATCTTTGTTTTTTGAAATTTTAACCAAGAAGTTGTAAAGTGCTTTAGAATCAATTAAGTTATAATCTACTCCAATTAAATATGGTAAATCTTCGTAACCTTTATTATATTGTTCCAAAATTGTATGAGTATTTTTTAATTTTATAGGTAATCCAACTAAATCACCATATAGGACAGATCTCGCTGAATTTAAAGTATTTGTATTAAATAAGTTTTCTTTATAATATATCTCATAAAATGAAGTAGGTGAAAACTCATTATTAAGTATCATTCTATTTTTTTCTTGTAATTTTTGATACTCTAATTTATTAGAGTAGATATGTATAATCTTTCCATTTATCGCGAGGTTTTCTTGTAACCATTTTACCATTGATGACTTAATAATATCAGAAAGAATAATTGCATTCTCAAAAAAACATTTTTGGTTTTTACGTTTTGTGCTTAAAGATAAAACTTTAATAATATCATAATCAATTGCCCTATTATTTTGTAATGAAGCGCATTTTGGATTTAATTTTATTTGGTACACATCAAATGGGAAGTCATTTTCAGTAAGAATTTTATTTTTTTCACCCATTGTTTTAATTTTGTAGCCAAATTTCTTATGATTCTGATAGATCGTTGTTCCTTTAAAAATATGAAACTGGTTATGAGTATAAAAATCAATATCTAATTGATCTAATATTTCTATAGTCTTTTGGGCATCTTGCATTGATTCACCGGGTAATCCAACCATAATACTCACATAGACTTTATTAATACCTATTTTTTTGGCATAAGAGGTCATATATTTTAGTTTTTTGATAAATTGAATCTCCTTTTCAAAATTTTCAGAATCGTTTTTTCTTGGAGGCCTTACCTTCCCGATAGTATTCAAAACTCTCGGTACAGCACTTTCTAAAGAAAACCCTATTGTAACAAATCCCGCTTTTTTCATCAGATCTAATAACTCTTCATTAACTTTATCACATCGAGTAGTACAGAGTAAAGGTATTTTTATACCATTTTCAATTATAGCTTCACAAATTTTTTTTGCTCTTCTAGGTAGAATAGTAAAGCTATCATCAATTATTGGAACTGGACCAATAAACTTTTTATATTCATTGATAACCCTTAATTCGTCAATCACTCGATCTATTGAATGAAAAAAAATATTTTTTTTGCTCATTACTGCACAATTACAATAGATACAATTTTGATTACAACCTCTCCCCGTACTTATACCGATCGGAAAAGCTTTCGAAATAGGTAAAATTCCTGAAAGATATGGTGATGGATACTTGTCGATATAATTCTTTATTGATAGATTTGAAAGTAGTATATTACTTTCAGGATTAACGACTATTTTACCCTCCTTCCGAAAAGTAATCCCTTTAATTGTGGAAAGATCCACGTGGTTTAAGTTAAAATTAGAATTTATCAATTTATTTAATAATTCGAGAACAATTTCTTCGCCTTCGCGTCTCACACAAATGTCAACACTTCTAACAGTTTCTAAAATTTCTCTAGATTGCACACTTGGAGTGGGGCCTCCAAAAATTATTATGACATCTGAATTATATGCTTTTATTCCCTCACTTATTAACGAACATTGCATAAAATTAGTGTTATATACTGTAAATCCAATAGCTTGAGGTGCATGTTCCATAATTTTCTTTACACATTCCTTAACATTATAAGATTCATCAGATATAAATTGCTCGACATTAAAACCGTGTTTCCTTAAATACGCAATTATATATGCTGAGCCTAGATGATGCTTAAAATTAGCGAAGTACATATCGCCACCAGAAGGGAATAGCATTAATAAATCAATAAGCCTTTGTTTCATTATATTCTTCAATCCTCAGAATAGTGTTTAAAGCATTTTTCTTAGAAAAGGATAAAAAATAAAATAAGGGAAAGAACTAATAAATTAAATTTAATATTTTAATCAAATTAACCTAGCGTCCAATAGTTTCATAGTTATCCATGCAATTCATGATAATCTCAAAACACTCTTTAGGAATATTTAGTTTTTTAATCTCTTTTTCAAACACTTCATCTAAATGACGTATAATAACTTCTTTTTCCATTTCTGCTGCAATGGAGTCTTGAATCTCGTGTATAATTTTCTTTCCAAACGTCTTACCATATCTTGATATGATAAGAGCTTTAGGAGATTGATTCAAATCAATTTTCCATAGTTTTTTGTCTTTCTTATCAGACATTTTTATCACATCTTATTTCTTGAATTTCGCTCTTTAATTCTCATTAAATTAAAAATATGTAACTCTATTACACTATAGTATTTTCATATTATAAAAATATTTTATTTTTTTGTAAGATTTCTTTAAAAAATTTAGTTTTTTTTTTTTGATTTTTGATAAAAAAATTTTCGATTTTGAATTTTAAATAAATTAAATAAGAAAAAAATATAATTTATATGAACCCCCTATCCTCATTAAAGCTAATAAATTGCTCGATTTCTGACATTAATCCGATTCTTAATGTCTTCTATTCGTTTTGCTTCTTTAAGGTAATTAGCGTTATACTTAGCTTTATTCAATAGTTTTCTTAAAGCTCTTTTTCGTATTTTCTCCTGTTTAGTGACAACTATATCCTCATGTTTCTCCTCTTCCATGGGGAGTTCTTCTATAATTATAATCTCTTCTAAAACAATACTATATTTGAGTTCATTATCTTTATCTAATACTTGTACCATTTTTCCTACACCTCTTTTTTATTTTAAATCATTAATTCCAAATTTAAATTTTTCAGGATGAATACAATAATAACTAAAAGATTGTTTCCACCTTTTTATTGCCCTTTTCTTATCTATCGAACCTACATCATTACTGGTAGCATCATGTTTTCTACTTAAAGTTTTAATTCCTGTGAACGGAATATGTATACTCACAGTTTTTAGTTCCTCCTTGGGCTCTTCTTTATAAAACACGTAGAAGAATTCTTTAAAATCGGGAACTATATTTTGCTTACATTCAGTCAGATTTCACCACCTCTCAATTACATTTTTTCTTACTTTGGATATAGGTATTGTTAGACTAACATTATATTTTTAGTTTACCGTGTTGAACTTTGATTGGAATCTTAGACAAATGTTGGACAGTATTTGTTAAACATATATGAATTAGAATTACGTATTAAAAGTAAAACATCAAAAGGTTTTATGAAAGAGTTAAAATGTATAAAAAACAGTAATTTTCCAAAGAAATATTTTCCCTATGAATCAACTAACTCCATATCAGTTGATAATGCCTTGTATTTTTCATATAATTCAGTGATGATTGCATTAAACGCTTCAACGACTCCTTGCCCGGTTTTTGCTGAGGTTATATAGTATCCAAAAAATTTGTGTTCAGTAACTATTTTTTGAAGGTTTGACTTATCTAAATCATTTTCATTAATTAAATCAACCTTATTAGCAAAAAGAACTACAGGAATTTCTCCACAAAATTGAATGATATCGTTATACCAATTTGAAATATGATTGAAGCTTTCTTCACCAAGATCATTCTCTTCAAGACTATATACTATTATAGCGGCTCTACTATTTTTAAAAAAGGAAGGTCGTAAAAAGTTGAAATCATCTTGTCCTGCAATATCCCAAAATAATAATTTAATATTATCTTCATTTATTTCTTTGAGGAATACAGAAAACTGAGCTCCGATAGTTTTGATGTAATCCTCTTGAAATCCACCTTGAGTATATTTTTTAATTAGAGAGGTTTTACCTACTCTTCCATCTCCAACTACTGTAATTTTAAAATTAAATTTTGCCCCTGGACCGCTCATAAGAATGTTTTAATAAATGGTATTACAGAATTTTATTTAATGTAAGATTAGATTTATAAAAATATAAAACTTTGTTTTATTGATTTAATAATCTACTGGTAAGATCTTCTCATATTTTATAATCAGTTGGTATTGGCAAGATCTTATTCTATTTTATAGTGAAATGGTGGGATAATAGGCAGCATATCGCCCAAATTAGTTAGAATTTCTTAAATTTTATTCTTAAGAACCAGTAGATTGATATTTACTGCTATACTAAGAAATAGAGAGCTCAAAAAGTTGTTTGTTTGACAAACAACTGAGCTCTCCAGCAAACCTACAGCCCTTTTCTCCCTCAATTGGCTGCCCATCTCTCCCATTTTTTAACGTGTATCTTATATGGAAACTTCTGAAAAATCTAAAAAAGTTAATAGAAACTTTAAATTATATATAGATTTGTTATTCTTTTATGGTTTTTTGTATTGAATTCTAAATAGACTCCTATAAAAGTTTAGGAATCCATACATTTTTATAGAATTTACTCCTCATTAAACTTGTAAAAAAAAAAAATGCATTATGCTGACAAACACAAACATAATCAACTATCCTCCCAAAGAAATTTTGGAACCCCCCTCCAAAATCACTAAGCCAAACTTTGAATTAATTATACTCTGGATGTTAAATAACAATAGTTCATGTTCGAGTGCTAATTTTTTAGAAATTAAAAATTTGGAATCAAAAGAAGTATTATCTAAATCAACATTATATAACTATTTAAAAAGCCTAATTGAAAAGGGATATGTAACCAAAAGCAATTATAATAAATACCAAATTAGTTCTAAAGGCAGAGATCGATTTTATGAATTATCCCAGGCTAAAAATAAAAAAAGAAAATTAAATTTTCCTCCAGAAGTGATTCTAAGAAAAAGAAACTATAATCACTGGATTCTTTGGATGTTATTCAATAACAACTTTTGTAAATGGGCAGATTTTCTAAATGATCCTCTTAAAATAAATCAATCTTCATTATCAAAGAATATGAATTTGTTAATTGGTCAAGAGTATATCAGAAAAGAAGATAAAGAATATAGGATTAGCAAATTAGGGAAAATAGAATATTCAAATATGTTAAGATTATATAATTTAGACAGACAATCGATCTTGGAGGAGGAAGGAAAGCGAATTAAAGAAATAACAATAACAACAATCAACTTCTTCAAGAAATATAAGATAAAAGATGAGGACATTCGATTTCGTTTCATAAATAATGTGCTTAAATTACCATACGAAAAAGTAGAATCATCTTTAGACTCTGAGGAAGATTTTCATAAGATTTTATTATATCTAGCAATTAATCATCCAAATCAATACCCTTTTTATATTTCTTCGGAGGAGTTTTCCAAAAACTATAATTTAAAACATGTTAAACTAAAATTTATTATACTCCGAATTGTTGAAGAAGAAATCTTTCCGATAAATTTCTTTAAACTGGAGCAAAATGATAACAAAATTTATTATTTTCAGGAAAATGAGAAATTAGAAAGGATGCTTAATGCTATTGTGGAGGAACATATTACTAAATTTTCATATTTAAATAATCTATATGAAGCAACGCCTTATGAAATATCCCCATTAACAATGGAAAGCACAGTTGCAGCAATTTTGGAGGAAATTTGTGTGAATCTTTTTGATAACGGATTAAGAGAATCATTAAGAAAATTTTTACCAGAATATATTAATTATTTAGCATATAAAATCGAGAAAGAAAAGAAATTAGTAGATACTTATGATAAATTAGAAGGATTAATTTGGCAAGAAATCCAAGCTTATGATTTTAAATATAAATCAGAGAAAAGTGAAATTAATAAAAATATTAGTGAAATTGATGAAGCCATTAAATTGGATCCTAAAAATTTTGATCTTTATTACTCTAAAAGTAAAATTTTATATGATAATGGGGAATATAGGCAAGTTTTAGACTTTCTAGATAAAATGCTAATAAAATTTCCACAAGAAGAAAAAAACATTCAAGTGAAAAGAGCATATGTTCTTAAAGAAATGAAACACATCAAAGCAGGATTAGAAATTATCAATGGACTGCTTGAGAAATATCCTGAAGACAATGATCTTCTTAATTATAAAGCTTTTTGGTTGCAATTTTTAAATAGAAAAGAAGAATCAATAGAAATTATTCAAGAACTAATAGAACGAGTTCCTGATAATGCAATATACCATGATTCTTATGGTGAAATTCTAATGTTTTTCAAGGATTATGAAAACGCTATTAGAGAATTCTTAAAAGTTATAAAAATTGGTAGTGATGACTGGTATGTTTATCAGACGAATATAAAATTAGGCATTTGTTATAGAGAACTAGAAGACTATCAACAAGCAGTTAAGTACCTTCAGAAAGGTAAGGATTTAACAGGCAAAACTTTAAGTGATCCTGAAGAACGAGAAAAATGGATTACTATTGCAAATTTGTTCATCACGGAGATTGAACAATTAAATGCTGAATAGAAAAAAAATTAAAAAAAAGATAGATTTATTTATTTTTTACAAGCTCTTCTAACTCGTCTATTTTATCAGATAAAAATTTAATTCCTTTTTCCCAGAATGAAGGATCATTTATGTTGATACCAATTTCAGCTAACATTTCTTCAGGAGAAAGTGAACTCCCAATGGAAAGCAATTTTAGATATTTTGGTACAAATTCATCTTTTTGCTCAAGATATATTTGATAAACTGAAATTACTAGAAGATTGGCCATATTATATGCATAAACATAGAAAGGAACTTGAAGAAAATGTGGTACTACGAAACAATAATTTGCGTATTCTTTATTAATATTCACAATAGATTTTCCAAACATTAATTCCATTTCTTTCACAAATGCGTTTTTATACTCTTCAGTTGTGGGAAGCTTCTTTTCCAATAAATCATGAAGACCCTTTTCAAACCTATAGAAAGCGTTTTGCCTATGAGAGGTACTAAAATTTCTCTCAATAAAGGTGCTTAGTAATAATATTTTTTCTTGTTTGGATAGATTTGTCTCCATTAAATAATCAAAAGTTAAGATTTCATTAAATACGGAAGCAATTTCTGCAACAACGAGGGAAATGTCTATATTTATAAAATTTTGATTTTGTTGAATATAATAAGCATGGAAAGCATGGCCAAGTTCGTGAGCTAAAGCACTTACTGAGCTTACAGTATTCTCAAAATTAACAAAAACAAAACCGTATTGTTTTTGTTTACCATGTGCACAAAACGCGCCTCTGTTTTTTCCTTTTCTTGGTGTAACATCTATATGGTTTAATTCAACCATTTTTTCTACAATATTTCTAAATTCAGGATGAAATTTTGTAACAGAATCCTTTATTAATTCTATAGCTTCTTGATAAGAGTATTTTCTTGTAACTTGTCCGACTGGACAATATATATCAGACATATGTAATTCAGGGAGGTTTAGAAGTTTTTTCTTTAAATTATAGTATTTTTCAACAATATGATAACTTTCAGTAGTAACTTTTCCAAGAATTTCAACACTTTCATCACTTACTTCATTTTCTAAGTTTCTTTTAGATATGGGGTTTTTAAAATTCTTCCTTTTAGATTCTAAATCCCAATTCTTTAGGATATTGTTATAAATATGAGTAAAAATCATTTCATTCTTTTTGTATTCACTCAATATAGTTTGCAAAGCTTTGTATCGAAGATCCTTGTCTCCCTGATACATAAAAGAAAAAAGTTCTGATTCTGTCAATTTCTTCATTTCTCCATCGATTTCAAAATCAAATAAGAAACTGCTTTTTAATTCACTGTAGAGTTTTTGGAATCCACTAAGTCCCGTAATATCCTTCATTAAGATTATCTGTTCTTCTTTTTCAGAGAGTTGATGAGGTTTTTTCAATCTATTAAATTTAAGAGCGTGCGAATAGTGCTGTAAGTCTGGAGATTTTATAAATTCTTCAGACCTGGTACCTGAAATCATATTTATCTCTAAATCAAAAAACAAGAGTTTTTCTTGGATTTTAACTTTGAACTCATCTATCTTAGCAAAGAAAGATTTTACATCATCATCCAGACTATTAATTCTGTATAATAATGTAGAATAAGTATCAAAGTAAAATAATTTCTCTAGAATTGCTTCATACTCTTTATACCATTCTAGAAGTTGTTTTGAAGTTAATGAAGGATCTGTTAACTTTCCTTTTACGTTTTTATAAAAATTTTCAGCCGATTTTTCTAACTCTTGAATATCTTTCTCAATTTGTGGATCACTTATTCCTGCATAGAAATCTCTTAAATCCCATTTGATGATTTCTTGTGTCATACAAGAGTAAGTAAACAAATATTATTTGAATTTTTCTAGGATTTATCAAATTTGCTGAGATAATTATAGGAGAACTTACTCGAAAATCAAAAGTAAAAATAGATTCTTTACTTTTAATATAATTAATGAGAGATATTGAGATACAATATAATCCGAAACTTATAAATCCAATTGATGAGTATGCAGAAGTTAAACCGAGTGATATTCATGGCTTAGGATTATTTGCTAAGAAATTTATTCCAAAAGGTACAATATGGTGGCATGCACGGCCACAAGATGTTTTAATTATTACAAAAGAACAATTTTTATCTTTGGAATCTTCGTATAAAACGCCGATAATGAACAATTTTATGAAAAACCTTCTTGTATATTCTTATTATGAAAGAGACCTGGATGCTCTAATATTTTGTTTAGATAATTCTAGATATGTAAACCATTCTTTTAATGCTAACTCAGGTGCATTAGATGATGAAAATGGATTTTGTGCTATAGCTATAAAAGATATTCAACTTGGAGAAGAAATTACTGAAGACTATTCTAAGTATACTCCATGTTCATGGTTAAAAAAATATAAACAATACTTTGATCCAAGCTGCTGGTAAAATTTAGATTCTTAAATTAAATTGGAAATTGAATTAAGAAAATTTAATTATCAAACACAGAGAGAAAAAGAATATAAAATTAAAAAAAAATTTATCTACTAATAGCTTGGATGGAATGGTATCCAATATTCCTAATGATAATTTCTGATTTTTCTTTTATTTTCATTATTATCAACCTCTTTTTTATTAGTTTTTTTTATTAATTTTAATATAGAGAGTCTTCGCTATATAGTTTTTATTATGAAACTTTTTGTGAAGTTCGAAGCAAAAGGAAACAATTTAAATAATCAAATAACCTATCTATCAATAATTATAGAGTTTAATTAGAGAATTCATAAATTATGAGTGTTACTAATTACCCTCCTGAGGAAATATATAAAACTCCCAAATTTGGAAAAAAGAATTTTGAACATATTATTCTCTGGATGTTAAAAAATAATGAAGAATGCCAGTGGTCAGATTTTACTGAAAAACCACTCGAGCTTCGTTTATCTACATTATCTAAGTATCTATCTATGTTAAAAGGAAGAGGATACGTCGATAATTATACTCGGGGTCATTATAGAATAACTTCTGAGG
>JAEOTV010000255.1 GCA_016839635.1 Promethearchaeota archaeon
AATTATGGTTTGTAATGTTATTACTGATTTTTCTCGAGAATATAGTTCCCAATTTGGAATCCAACTTCTCTCAAGAGGGCATCTTATTTCAACATTAAGAAGAAGAAGATTTCAAAACGATTTTTAATATTACTATTACTTATTCGCAATTTCTATTCAAAAAATTTGTATCATATTTCTAAATAAATTGATTTGAAATGTTTAAAATTTATAAATCAATGCAGTACAAATTATAGTATAGAACAAAGAAGAAATTCAAGCGATATAATTTTGATTTTTGTTTATCAGCTAAAAGAAGAATTAGAAGATTTTGAGCAAATTGAAGTGGAGGAAAATGTTCCGTTATTTGAATTGTTAGATTCAGATAAAATTCTACTTTTTGTTGACATGCATGATGGTAAAGTATGGATTTGGGAAGGGGCAAATACAAAAACTCGAATGAAATTTATTTCAGCACAAGCAGCAGCTCACATTAGAGATAAATATGATAATACCTTTACTATTACATCTGTAGACGATAATGATGAAACTGTTGCTTTTAAATTACTAGTTGGTCTCATATAAAGAAATTTAATAAATTCACTCACATAAATTATTTTTTAGTAATTTCTAATTTTTTATAATATTAAGAACCATATTTTAAACTAACAAATATAATTAAAAAAGATGGGAAAAAAATTATTACTTTTAATAAAAGTTATTATATAAAACATAGAAAAGCAGATTTTTCAGACTTCTTAATCTGGAATGAATGATTTTTAAGAAATTTAAAACTAAATTAAAGATTGTGTAAAACTTTGAACAATAAAAAGGAAAATATACAAGAAGAATATGTATTTGAGTTCTATGATGAAGATTTTGCTGAATCTTTGGAAGAAGAACCTGTGAAATTCAAAGAAGAATATAAAGAGATAAATTTTGAAGATGATTTAAACGAAGAACAGCTTGAAATTATTAACAATTTAAAAGGTCCTATGTTAGTTATTGCTGGTGCTGGGAGTGGGAAAACTAGAACTATAGTTTATTCCGTTGCAAAATTACTATCCTCCGGAGTAAAACCTAGTGAAATTATGTTAGTTACATTTACGAATAAGGCAGCTAATGAAATGATTAAACGAGTAGAAACACTTTTGGGAAAGCGTCCTAAAGGAATTTGGGCTGGAACTTTTCATTCTATAGCAAATCGTTTTATTCGAAAATATGCAAAAATGCTAGGATTAAAAGCAAATTATACTATAATGGATGAAACAGATGCTAAAACTCTAATGAAACTTTCAATAGAAAAAGCTAATATAAAAGAAATCGAGGAACGTTTTCCTAACTCCAAAATGTCAAAAAGTATTCTATCTTATTCTTTTAATTGTAATAAATCGATTAGAGATGTTATATTATGGAAGTATAATCAATTTGATAGCGAAAATAATATTCAGAAATTAGAAGAAGTATTCAAGATTTATAGAGCTAAGAAAGCAAAAGATAACTTAGTAGATTTTGATGATCTATTGATATATTGGAATCAATTATTGGATGAGAGAGCTGTTGCTCAATTACTTGCTAAAAATATTAAATATGTTCTTGTTGATGAATACCAAGATACAAACTATGTTCAGGATGAGATTATACATAAAATAGTTAAGTATAATCCAGAACATAATATCATGGCAGTAGGAGATGACGCTCAAAGTATTTATGCATTTAGAGGTGCTAATTTCCAAAATATCTTGAATTTTGAAAAGAAAAATCTGAATTGTAAGAGGTTTACATTAACTTATAATTACAGAAGTGTTCCTGAGATTTTAAATTTGGCAAACGACTCAATAAGGCATAATAAAAAGCAATTTAAAAAAGCTATGCGCTCTACACGTCTCAAAGGAGTATTCCCATTTCAAGTGAGTTTAGGAGATGACATTGATCAAGCAAGATTTATAGCAAATCAAATTTTAAAATTACGATCAGATGGAATTGATTTAGAGGAAATAGCGATACTAGTTCGAGCAGCATCTCATTCGCTTAGAATTGAATTAGAATTAAAAGCAAAAAATATCCCCTATGAAATTCGAGCAGGTGTTGCATTCTTTGAAAGAGCTCATATTAAGGATATGATAGCACATTTAAAAATTATTGAAAATGCATATGACGAAGTCTCATGGTCTAGAATCTTTTCAATTATTCAAGGGATTGGAACATCCTCTGGTTCTAAAATTTTTGAAGCAATTTCAAACATTGAACATCCTATTGATGCCTTAATTAATAAGATGTTCTATGCTGAAAAACTGAAAGGATCTCGCATATCTAAGGAAGGTATAA
>JAEOTV010000256.1 GCA_016839635.1 Promethearchaeota archaeon
ACATAGCTTTAAGTGGATTAAATAATGAAGAATTAAGAATACTTAATTTTTTAAAAGAGAGCAAGAAATTCTATACAAAGAAACTAAATAAAGATTTTTGGGATTTCATTGACCTATTTTATGAATTTGGATTTAACGAGAATGCTCCTTTATTTTCGAAAATGTTAAGAGATTTTATGCTTAAAATAATGAAATTAGCAAATTTATAATACAAGCTCATACTATGCTTGAAGATTACTTCAATGTCCTCAAGATTCTGCATTCGGTGAAAACTATTTAGATAAAAACTATTGGTATAATCACCAGTCCAAGTAACAAATCTCAAGGTTAGTAGGAATAACCTTTTTTTTCTTTAAATATAATAAAAGCTATTTGAGTTTTAAATAAATTTATGTAGAAATTATGAGTTCAAGAAATTTCACGAAATTTTTGACGATTTGTTGGTTTGTTTTGATAATTTCTTTTATTTTTCCAGTACAACGATATTCAGAGCAAATATTTACTTTAGATTCTAAGATAAGTTATATTGATCTTTCTGGAAATCCAATCTACATAGATAATTTGGATCCTGATCATAATTGGGAGGAATTCACTTTTAATAATCCTTGGTGTACAGGGACAGGAAAGATAGGCGATCCTTATCTGATTAGTAATGTCATCTTAGATGCAAATAATGAAGAACATTGTATCGCTATAAAAAATTCAGAAGTAATTTTTGTTATCAAAAATTGTATTTTATATAATACAAATCCATATGAGATAAGTCCAGCTATTTATCTCAATAATGTGACTGGAGGAAGTATCAGAGATTCTCAGATTTTCCAGAATGGATATAGCGGAATTAAAGCTATCGATTGTAATAATATTGTTGTCTATCAGAATACTATTAACGACAATGAAGTTACGGGAATTTATTTTGGGAATGTCTCTGGCGGAATTATTCAAAAGAATATCATAAATAATCATAGCGGAGATGGGGTATTCCTATTCAACAGTTTTAATATATTTTGTGTTGGCAACATCATAAACAATAGCAAGTTTTCTGGTATTTGGTTAAATGTTAGCCAGTCTATTAATATTGAAGACAATTACATATATTGTAGTTATCAAGGTATTTCTCTTTCATATAGCAGTAATAATATTATAACCAAGAATCACATCTATAATAGTGACGATACGGGGATATTCATAAGTTATTATAGTCATTATAATAGCCTTACTTACAACACATTACAGAATTACCAATATTGTATATCAATTGGGACCAGTTGTCAAGAAACATACCTTAATTACAACAACCCATGCGAAATCTGGAGTCATGAAGATATACCAGAACCTAGACCTGATCCAGATCCCGATCCACCGGAGCTCCCCGAAGATAACTCAACAAATAATGAAGATGATAATATTGATAATTCAGAACTCTTATCTGGATATGATACTTTTTTGCTAAGTAGTTGTATTATAATTAGTGTTTCCATAATTATATATATTAAAAAGAAGGTGAAATAAAATAACAGAAAAAGATATCCCTATGGAAAAATTATTTTTAATGACTTTTTTAGGTTGTAATGTCGAAGTGCTGGAACTCACCATGACCTTGCTTGATAAATTCCGGCAGAAGTATGGACATTCCAAGTTTATAAAAGTTATTCAAGAATTTGAGCCTCATATTGATGCGGATAGTATTATTTACAGCTTTTTGCTTGAAGTAGGATTTATAGTTAATGCTTCTTATTCCATTGATTTCGACCTTTTAGCATTGGACCATGACGACTCTGGATATTATTTTAACATGGAGTATATCAATCACTATTTAGAAAACCAAGATGTAGATGATGCTACAAGGAGACAGATTATCCAAGAATTAGAATCTTGGGCTGTACCGTTTCCTGAGTCTTAAGTATAATTTAGGATATTCTAACTATTAATTTTTTATATCTTTTTTTTTGAGTATAGCTTGTAATATAGTAAGAAAATTACTTAAATATCATTTCAATATCTTTTATTTTAGTTATAAGTTCTTTCCCGAGTTCCGTTAAACCATATTTTACGGTTCTTTGCTTATCTTGTTGAACTTCTCTTTCCACTATTCTCAGTTCTTCTAACTCTCTTAATCGTTCGCTCGTGGTTTTAGGGGTTTTCACTAACATTTCTATTTCTGTGAAGCTCCTATCGGAATCTGTAAGGAATTTCAAGATTTCCAGAGTCCATTTTTTTCCTAAAGTTATTTTTATGTTTTGCGTTTCAAGTGTTTGAATATTTAATTAATACTCTTGGCCATAAGGTTTCTGATTTTTCTTTAGAGAATGAATATTGGTTCTCTGAATTTGATAATTTCTTAAATATTATGGATTATTATAATAAGTTTTGTCTACACCAATGCGAAAAGGGGAGACATTATATTCTAAAGTTATATTTTGATTTAAATTCAGAATATAGAAAGAGGCTAATATGGAATATTAAGAGAGGTAAGGTGTGTTCTCCTGGAAATTTTTGTTTTTTTCGTTTTAATAATTATGTTAACAGAAAAAGATTAAAAGATAAAGAAAAGAAGCAAGAATAATAAATTAAGAAGTAGAAAGGGATTTTTTCTTTAAAAATAATGGGTTAAATTAATATAAATAAGATAAAAAAATTACTAGGCAGGCTAATAAAAATGCTCACAAAAGATTTATCAACTATAAGAGAGAATATGAGAGCTATTAACGTTTTTAGCTCATATCTTAAAAAAAAAGAAAGGATTAAAAAGGTGTCAATTTGAAGTATAAATATCCCATTGTAGTGATTTTAGGTCTGTTCCTTATTGGGGCTTCAGGTTTCAATATTTTATTATCTGTAAGTAGAAGAGATGTTCCTAATGAACATTTTTCAACTTTAACCGAAAGCTCTTTCAGCTCAGGTTTTACTCTTTATGATGTGCATATAGATGATTTAAATCCTTATTCAAATTGGGAAGTATGGTCTCAGTCTAAGTTGTTTTCAGGGTCAGGAACTCAAGATGATCCCTATATACTTGAGAACATGCGATTATACAGTGCCATTCAACAGTATTGCTTTTTGATCAATAATTCGAAAATTCACTTTATCATAAGAAATTGTCAGTTTTTCGGTAGTAAACTCGGAGATTGGGGTATTATAATGATTAATAGTAATAATGGAAAAATAATCAATAACACTTTTTATAACACTACTAGTGTTGCTGTCGATTTAACTAATAGCAGTAGGAATAAGATAGTAAATAATACTATATTCTATACACATCATGGGATCTATGTACGCTATGGCTTTAATAACATAATTACAGGTAATACCATAACTTCGTTTTTTTATGGTATATCAATATTGGCAAGCTCTTGTAATGTTGTTCAAGATAATAATATGGTTAGGTGCGGGCTTAACCTTGTTGGATCAGTCTCTTCCTTGACTTCCAATACTATTAGTAGTACCAATCTAGTCAACAATAAGCCACTGATTTGTACCTTCAATAAGACTGACTTTAAATTTTTTAATTACGAAAATATAGGTCAATTAATTTTGGTTAATTGTACTGATGCAGTAATATCTAAAATAAAGATTTCAAAAACTACTACTGCTCTTTTGTTATATCATTGCTACAGGACAATTATTGCTGAATGCTATTTATCACATAATACTTTAAGTAGTATAGAACTGATTAATTGTTTTGAGACGGAAATTCTTGAGAATATAATAGAGGGCAGCGATAATTTTGGCATAAGGGTTAATTACGGTGGACGAAATGTATTTTCCAATAATCTTATAAATCATAATCATATGATAGGTATTTGTATAGAGCATAGTAATGCAAATCGAGTTTTTAAGAATAAGATTTATGGTCATCAGATTGCCATCCGTTTATTTGAGTCAGTCGGAAATCATGTATTCGACAATATTTTTATCGATAATAATATCAAGTTTAGTGAAGAAGATTGTAATTATACCAATTACAAAAACCCTGTTGCATTTTCTAAATATGTTCCTTTCATTTGCTCTATTATTTCAATGTGTGCTATTAGTTCCATAATCTTGATAATTTTTAGAGAAGTAAAGAATATTAAGAGATTTTTCTAATATGAGTTTATTCGACTTATATCTAACTATATATCAATCGAGATGTTTGCTATTGATTTAGATAATAGAAAATGAGTTCATTAAATCTATAGTCCTTTCAGTAAGAGTCCATAAAATCTCTTCTCAGTCTTCTTCTATATTAAATAACTTCTTGTAGATTTGTATCTTCATAATATTATAAATAGGAAGGATTCATAAAAATGAATGATAACAAAAATATTAAGAAAGACAAGATCTTGAGAAATAAGGATTTAGGTATTGAAAAAAATCCTGAATGCCAAATTGGATCGGATAGAACCTGCCCTCTTCAAGAAATTGAAAAAACATTTCCACAGTGTCAAAATAGGATCTGCGAAGAGTATCAAGATAGAAATTACATCTGCCAAAAATGTTATAATAAATGGGAATGTGAACATATTTGTATCATTGGTCTCACAATTACGAGAAAATAAAGAGATTAATTATATAGATTGGTGAGAAAAGTGAATGAAGAAGATTGTCAAGAGAAATATAAAGAAGTCAGAAAGTATTTGGTTGAGATCATAAAGGAATTTGACCAAAT
>JAEOTV010000012.1 GCA_016839635.1 Promethearchaeota archaeon
ATTCGTAATTGGGCTAAAGAATTAGCTGGTATGATTTAAATTAAAAATTTTTTTTCTAATTTTTTTTATTCTTTTTTTAACTAAGTTAAATAAGATTTAATTCTAAGGTCTCATTAAATCATCCATAGTTTAAAATTATCAATTCAATTAAATTTCTAAAATTAATTGAGTGAAAATCTATGATTTTAGCAGAAATGAAATATGAAATCGATGAAGTCCAAAAGGGTTATGCTAATAGAACATTATATATCAATTTATCTAAAAATGAGATTATGATAAAGCCTGTCACCAATGAAATGAAAGAAAAGTTCATTGGGGGTAAAGGATTTGATTTATGGTTAATGTGGAACTCTATACCTAAAGATAGGTTAGTTAAATGGGATGATCCTGAAAATGAGATATGTATTTCCTCAGGTCCATTAGGAGGAAGTATTTTTTATCCAGGTTCGGGTAAATCAATTGTGACTTCTATATCTCCTTTAACAGGAATAATAGTAGATAGTAATGTAGGTGGCTATTTTGGTCCTTATCTTAAATTTTCAGGATTTGATGCCCTTGAAATTCAAGGAAAAGCTGAAAACGATATAGTAATTTATATTGATGGAATAGAAGGTCTAGTCCAAATTGCTAAAGTAGAAGACTCAGACGGACTATCAGAATATTCCCATGAACTCACTCAACAATTAACAGAAAAATATGCTAAGGATGATGCAGAAAAAAGGCAAATCTCAGTTGTAAGTAGTGGTCCAGCAGCAAAACACTCAAAATGGGGCATGTTAAATTTCTCTTGGTATACAACCACACGCAAGCATGCTTCGGTTAAACAAGCTGGGAGAGGAGGAATAGGAACTGTATTTGCTGATAAACGCATTAGCGCACTAGTTTGTCGTTCTCCAAGGGTAACAATAAAATCAAATAATCCAGCAGATCTAGAGGCAGCTCGAGAACTGGGTAAAATACACAGTAAAGAAATTATAGATATTGATCCCTCACAGAATGAAATGAGGAGAGTTGGGACTGGATATCTACCAGATATTATGAATGTAGTTGATCTGCTTCCAACTGAAAATTTCCGGTTTGGATCTCATAAAGAAATCAAAGATAAAAATATACCATATAATCGTGAAGAGATGCGAAAAGTTTATCATGTAAAAGAGGGTACAGATGGATGTTGGATAGGTTGTACAATGAGCTGTTCACATTATACATTAGGACATAAAGTTTTGACAGGTCCATTTAAAGGCCAGGAAGTTATTGTTGAGGGTCCTGAATATGAAACCATAGCTGGTTGCGGTTCAAACTGGGGTGTATGGGATGTAAAATGGGTTCTTGAAGTTAATTTTTATTGTGATACGTATGGACTAGATACAATTTCAGTAGGTACGGGAATAGGGTTCGTAATGGAATGTTATGAGGAAGGAATACTAAACCAAGAAATAACGGGAGGTCTTGATTTGAACTTTGGAAACGCTGATGCTGCTTTAGAACTTCTTCATCAAATGGCACAAGGAGAAGGCTTTGGTGTTATCGTCGGTAAAGGAATAAGAGAGATGAAGAAATTTTTCGCTGAAAATTATAATGGGGATCCTCAATTTCTTCAAGATATTGGGATGGAACATAAAGGTTTGGAATTTTCAGAATATATAACAAAGGAATCTCTTGCTCAACAAGGTGGATATGGATTTGCACTTAAAGGACCTCAACATGATGAAGCATGGTTAATTTTTGAAGATATGGTAAGGAATACAATCCCAACCTTTGAAGATAAAGCTAAAGCGTTACGTTGGTTTCCCTATTGGCGTACTTGGTTCGGATTAAATGGACTTTGTAAATTGCCATGGAATGACGCAATAGGACCTCAGAATAAAGAGCTTCCTGTAAAAGATCCTAATACAGGAGAACTTCTCCAAGCGAGGATACCTTATCATGTTGAATGGTATGCCAAATATTTTTCAGCTGTTACAGGTATGTACTCAACTCCAGAAGATCTTATTACTATGTCAGAAAGAGTTTACAATTTCCAAAGAATTTTTAATATACGATTAGGCCAAGGTTTACGTGAAGGTGACTCAAATTTTCCTTATAGAGCAATGGGTCCTGTAACACCGTTAGAATACGAAAGTCGTCAAGAGAGATATGATACTCAGCTTCAAGAGTTAGGATTTGATATCTATGATAAAAATACAGAAGATAAGATAAAAATTCTAAGGAAACATAGAGAAGCGCAGTATATTAAACTCCAGGCTGCTGTTTATAAAGAAAGGGGATGGAATCAAAATGGTTGTCCTACAATAGAAAAAGTAAGAGAATTAGGAATTGATAACGCAGATATCATTTCTGTAATTAAACCACATCAATAAATTATAAATTTTTGCATTAAACCAAACCCAATCTTAATTTTTTCCATAATTGTACATTATTTTCTCTAATAGCTATATTTATAATAATTTTAATATTTCATTTATAGAGGTAAGTTTAAATGGCTGAAGAAATAATAGGTATAGCTGAAAAGGAATTTAGGGAGCTTAATGAGAAAGAGAAATGGCAATTAATGCAGACTATAAAAACAATCCTACAGGATCTGATGATCAAAGCAGAAAAGAATTGTGAAAAATGTGAACATAATCTGCTTTCCGTTGATGATATTAATATAGATTTATTTTTTCAAGACTGGCGTTCATGTGCTGAACATTGTAATGAATGTGATGAAGAAGAGAAAAGAAATATGTGTCAGCTACAATTTGAATTAATGAATCATATTGCTAATAGTCTACTTGAACTCCAAAGAAAACAAAATGTACTTACTCAAATTGTACTTAAACAGGATGAAACAGGTAGTAAATTGTTGAAGGATTTCATGAAAAAGAAAGAAGATTCTAATAAAAAAGATAAGGATTCAAATAATATGTTTCAATAAAATCTTTTTTGTTTTTTTTTAAGTAAAGAAGATCTTAGATCTTTTTAAATATAAATAGTAAAAGTGTCAATCTTATCCTTCTAAACTAATATTAAAGAACTAAATTATTTATTAAGTCACTGTATTAATTAAAATGGTAAAGATTTAATGCATTTCATCTTTTTATTTAATTTGTAAGATATCAAATATCAAACATGAATTAATATGACTATTTTGGAAGAAGCTTTAAAGGGAAATATTACAGACGATTTTATACAGGTTGCTAATGAAGAAAAGGTGAATATTAACACAATCATAAAAACAATTTCAAAAGGACAAGCTGTAATCTTAAAAAGAATAAATTCTAAGCCTGTAGGTATTGGTTTTCCTTTTAGAACAAAGATCAATGTTAACATGGGAACATCCACATCATTGGTAAATATTGATACAGAATTAGAAAAAGTTAAAATTGCCGAGAAATTTGGAGCAGATACGTTGTCAGATTTATCAATGGGAGGCAATATTGACTTAATTAGGAAAAAAATCTTAAATACGTCAAGTGTTCCAATAACTACTGTCCCTATATATCAAGCTATAACCGAAGCAAACTCAATTGAAGTTATCACTGATGAATTAATTTTTAAAGTTGTTGAAAAACACTTAAAAGATGGAATTAGTTCTTTAGTTATCCATTCTGGCTTTACACTTGAAAATTTAAACCGTATGAAAGGGAAGAGGATCATGGGAATGGTCTCTAAAGGAGGCTCATATACAGCAACTTATATGGTCAATCAAGTAGTAGAAAATCCATTTTTAAAAAATTTCGATTATCTCCTTGAAATGCTTAAAAATTATGATTGTGTATTAAATCTAGGAAATGCTATGAGAAGTGGTTGTATTCATGATAAAATTGATGAGTTTCAACTCGCTGAAATAAAGCAAAATGCAAAACTTGCGAAGAGAGCCAATAAAAAAGGAGTGCAAGTTATAATTGAAAGCTTAGGAGGTCATACTTTGGCAAAGGATTTAATAAAATATCTAAAAATATTTAAAAGAATGACGAATAACAGGCCTTTGTTTGTTTCAGGACCAATTCCAACAGATTATGCACCCGGCTATGATCATATTGCTGCTGCTATTGGAGGTGCGTTTGCTTCTAGTTTTGGGGCCGATTATTTATGTGCAATTACTCCAGCAGAACATCTTTGCTTGCCTTCCGTTGACGATATTAAAAAAGGATTATTAGCCTGTCGTATTGCTGCTCATGTGGGGGATTCTTTTAAATTTGGTTTAAATCATTTATTTAATGACGATCTTCATCTTTCCAACTACCGATTTCAAAAAAATTGGCAAAAACAATTTGAGTGTAGTATTGATCCTACTGAACCACAAAAAAAGCATCCTATTAGTGAAGATATCTGTTCAATGTGTGGAAAATATTGTGCGTTATCAATCTCACAAAAGCTTTTTAATAATAAATCATCAAAAAAATTTTAATATATTACTAATCTTTAATTTAAAGCTATTGTAATAAAAGTTAAAATTATAATATAAAAAAAAGAATCTAAATGGAAGATATAACAAAGCATCCTATATTAGAGATTCCAAAAAGAAGAAAGATTAGTTTTAGTTTTGATGGCAAATCATTAATTGGGTTTGAAGGAATGGTTATATCATCGGCACTCTTTTTAAATAAAATTAAGGTGTTTGGTCATCATATAAAAGATAGTAGCCCACAAGGGATATTTTGCGCTAATGGTCAATGTGCTCAATGTAATGTAATAGTAAATGGTATTCCTGTAAAAGCATGTATGACACCTCTTAAAGAAAATATGGTGATAGAAAGTTGCAATGGTTTACCAAGGCTACCGGCTATTGATAAACCTGTAAATGTTGGAGATTCTGAAATTATTGACACCGAAGTGCTCGTGATTGGTGCTGGTCCAGCAGGATTATCAGCTACAAAAATTATAGGAGAAAATAATGTGAATGTAATTTTAATAGATGACAAAGCTGAACTTGGTGGAAAATTGGTTCTTCAAACACATAAGTTTTTTGGATCACAGAAAGATGTTTATGCGGGAAACCGAGGAATAGATATTGCGAAAATTTTAGGAAAATCAGTAAAATCTTTATCAAATGTTAAAATTTGGTTAAATTCTGTTTGTTTAGCAGTATTTAGTGATGGATTAGTTGGTATTTTAAAAGAAAATAAAGAGTATGCATTGATAAAACCTAAGTATTTGTTAATTGCCACTGGCGCTCGAGAAAAAATGCTAGTTTTCCCGGGAAATACATTACCCGGGGTATATGGTGCTGGAGCTTTTCAAACTTTAGTTAATCGTGATTTAATAAAAGCTGCAGATAAGATTTTTATTGTGGGAGGTGGAAATGTAGGACTTATTGCTGGTTATCATGCAATTCAGGCTGGAATAGATGTAGTTGGCTTAATTGAAGCATTACCTCAATGTGGTGGATATAGAGTCCATGAAGATAAACTTAGAAGATTGGGTGTTCCAATCTATACGAAATACACGATTGTGTCTGCCAATGGAGAAACTTCAGCAGAATCTATAACGATCGCTCAAATTGATAGAGATTTTAATATTATACCTGAAACTAAAAAGACTTTTGAATGTGATACTATTTTAATTGCTGTAGGTTTAAATCCCGTTGATGAATTTTATCATAAAGCAAAAGAATTTGGATTTAAAGTGTGGGTAGCTGGTGATGCTCAAGAAATCGCAGAAGCTTCTGCAGCTATATTTACTGGAAAAATTGAAGGATTAAAGATTCTTCAGAAAATTGGAATTCAAATTTCAGAAGGCATTAATGAATTAGAAACGTTTGCTAAAGTTATGAAGGCTAAACCTCCCCAACCTATTGATATAGATATTAAATTTAAAGAAGAAGGTATTTATCCCGTTTTTTATTGTAATCAAGAAATTCCATGCAACCCTTGTACTTCAGTATGTGAACAACAGCAAATTGAGACTATAGATGATTTGATTACTCAAATACCATATTTTAAAGGTGAACAAGATTGTATTGGATGTGGTAAATGCGTAGCTGTTTGTCCAGGATTAGCTGTAGTATTAATTGATTATAGAAAAGATAAAGAAAATCCATATGTAACTTTTCCTTTTGAACTTACAGAAAAGAAATTAGAAAGGGGGCAAGAAGTATTTGTTACAAGTAATGAAGAAGAGTTAGGAAAATATGAAATTCACAGAACTCGAATTTTGAAAGAATTTCCTAAAACTCAATTAGTTACTATCAAATTACCTTCTGAAGTAGCAAAAAAGGCTGTAGCGATTAAACTATATAAGAATAAATTTATTGAACCAACAGATCTATATCAAAAACCATTCACCGATAATGAAATTATTGTATGCAGATGTGAACGTGTTTCAGTAGGAGAAATTCGAAATTGGATACGGTCAGGAGTAAGAGACTTCAATGAATTAAAAGCTTTAACTAAAGTTGGGATGGGAGCATGCGGTGGAAAGACATGTACACCTCTAATTGAGAGAATATTTCGAGAAGAGGGAATATCAACTGATGAGATTATACCAGGCACTAAACGTCCTTTATTTATTGAAGTCCCTTTGGGCATATTTGCTAGTGCTAAAGATAAGAAGGAGGAATCCTAAATGGTTGAATACGATATTGTTATCATCGGTGCTGGAAGTGTTGGGGTTCCAACTGCATTAGCTACTACAAATGATGGACTTAAAACGTTAGTTATAGATTCACTACCTTCAGTGGCACAAGCTGATAATAAACATGCTATTGGAGGTATCAGAGCTACTCATTCGCATAAAGGCAAGATTTGGTTATGCAAAAGATCAATTGATGTTTTCTCTACATGGGAAAAAAGATTTGGAGATGATATTTGGTGGTCTCAAGGGGGTTATACTTTCTTAGCTTATACCACAGAACATGAAAATCTATTAAAAGAAACAGTAAAACTTCAAAAAAGTTATGGATTGAATATTAATTTTGAAGATGCAGAAAAAATTAAGGAATTAATACCGGGCATCAATGGTAATGGGTTATTGGGTGGAACATATAGCCCAGAAGATGGAAATGCTTCGCCCCTATTGTCTTTACATTCCTTTTATCGACAGTCAAAAGCTTTAGGAGCAATTTATCAATTTAATGAAAAAGTTATTGATATAATAAGCGAAAAAAATAAAGTAGTAGGCGTTAAGACTTCCAATGCTACATATAAAACAAAATCGGTTATCAATGCTGCCGGAGCCCATGCTAAAGAAATTGGTGCGATGGTTGATTTTAATATACCAGTAGAACCGGAATCACATGAGGCGGGAATAACAGAACCTGTGAAAAATTTTTTTACGCCAATGGTAGTGGATATTAGACCCTGTATTGATGAAAAGTGTGGAGATTCTAAAAATTATTATTTTTATCAAAATAAAGAAGGAAAAATTATTTTTTGTTTAACTCCTAGCCCAAATATTCCAGGAATCGATCGTAGAGAAACAAGCTCATTCTTACCTCAAATCTCAAAAAGGATGATAGAACTTCTGCCACGTTTAAGGAATATAAAAGTAAGAAGAACATGGCGTGGATTATACCCTATGACCCTAGATGGAAATCCAATTGTTGGAAAAGTTGATGAAATCGAAGGATATATTAATGCCGTAGGAATGTGTGGTCAAGGCTTCATGTTAGGTCCAGGATTAGGAGAGCTTCTAAGCCGTATTTTAACAGAAAAGTTAACTTCAAGAGATAATGAAATTTTAGAATCTCTTTCATATAAACGCGATTTTGGTGTTAAGGAGGAGTTAAAATAAGAACCATATATCTTGATTTAAATCTAATCTTTCTTTTTTATATTCAATTAAAATTAATAATTTTAAAATGTTAAAAATGGTTCGACACCTTTTAAAAGTCTCTGATTTTTCAAAAGCAGAATGTGAAAAGGTTATTAATAAATCAATTGAGATCAAGAAAAATACTAAAAATTACAGCTCTATTTTAGAAGGAGAAACCTTGCTTATGCTATTTGAGAAACCTTCCCTAAGAACTAGAATCTCTTTTGAGACAGGTATGCAACAATTAGGAGGACATGCTATATTTTACTCAATAAAAGATTCACCTTTAGGTAAAAAAGAGAATATATCTGACACTGCAAAAGTTGCCTCTCGATTTGTTAATATCATTGCTGCTCGTGTGTTCAAACGACAAGACATTTGGGATTTAGCTAAATATGCCGATGTCCCTATTATAAATATGTTGGATGATTTCGCACACCCCTGTCAAATTTTAGGAGATTTCCAAACAATAAAAGAGAAAAAGAATAGTTTAGAGAACATGAAGCTTTCTTATTATGGAGACGCTTATAATAATGTTACGTATGATCTAATGAGAATGTGTGCTATTTTTGGATGGAGAATGGATGTTGCTTGTCCAAAAGCTCCAGAATATTCACCTGAGCAAGCTGTTATTGAAGAAGTTTCAGAATTGTCTAAAGAAACAGGAGCAGTAGTAAATATTGTTCATAATCCTCTAGAAGCTGCTCGAGATTCTGACGTTGTATACACTGATAGTTGGATGAGTTATGGAATACCTCAGGAGCAGGAAGAAGAAAGAAAAAGAGCATTTATGCCTTTTCAAGTTACATCATCAGTTATGAAATCAGCAAAATCAGATGCAGTATTTATGAATTGTTTGCCAGCAATGCGTGAATATGAACAAACAGCAGAGGTTATTGATGGGCCTCAATCAATAGTTTTTGATCAAGCTGAAAATAGATTACATATCCAAAAAGCAATCATGCTCTTTTTAAGAGATAAATTTTAGACTCAATCTGTTTTATTAGATTTATATAGATATTGATAATAATATCTATTATAATTAATGAGAATATTTAGAAAAGATAAAACCCAGTTGGTTTTTTAAAGAAATTCAATATGAATGATCAAGCAATAACAGAGGATATACCAGAAGAGATAATAATCGCTGAGGAACTTATAGAGGAAAATAAATATACAGAAGCTTTGAACGTTCTTAGAGATTATAGTATGAAAAAGAATCTTCCCCCCTATTATAAGGTCTATAGCTTAATACATCAAGCTAGATTATTAATGTATGTAGGAAAACATGAAGATTGTCTAAAGATCTCTGAACAAGCATACAATGAGAGTTTAAACTTAAGTAAGAGTCTTATAACTGTCGAGGCGTTAAACTTAAGGGCGCTTGTATATAATTGGCAAGGTATAATGGATAAATCTTATGAATTAATTAAAAAATCAGAAGAACTCTTTAGTAGTTTTACAAAAGAATCATCAGCAGATTATATTCGAACAGAAGCTAACTTGAATTTTGTTAAAGGATATGTAATATCTAGAAAGGATGCTGATAAAGGTTTAGAATATTTGAATTACAGCTTATCATTATGGGATAAAATAGATCTTAGAATAGGAAAGGCTATGACAATAATGTGCATTGGATTAATTAATTATGGTTTCAAAGGAGAAATAGATAAAGCCATAGGATACTTTGAGCAAGGTTTAGGAATTGCTAAGAAACTTAACCATAAATATGGTTTAGCATTTCTATTCTCTCACCTTGGAACCAGTTATCTTTTCAAAGGAGAAATTAATCGTGCACTTCATTTTTATCAAGAATCCTTAAAGTTATATGAAGAAATTAATAATAATTCTTTTAGAGCAAAAATATATGCCCAAATAGGCAATATATTAGAACATAAAGGAAAATATGATGAGGCCTTTATATATATAGAAAAAAGCATCGAAATTCACAGAGAACTTGGAGAACTCTACGGAATTTTCAACCCGTTCGCGATTGCTATCGAATTATCTATATATAAAGGTGATATTTCACTAGCAAATGAATATTTGGGTAAATTAAAATTGATTAGTGAACGTTTTAAAAACACGATTGTAAACTTATTGGTAATTTATTTTGATGCTTTTATACTCAAACGAAGTCCTCGAACACGAGATAAAGCTAAAGCAGAAGAATTATTAATGGCCCTCTTAAAAAAAGCAGAAAAAAATTTTGGTTTTAAAATAGATATCTTAATTCAATTATGCGAGCTATATCTAACTGAACTAAAAACTTCTAGTAATTTAGAAGTTCTTAATGACCTTAATCCTTTAATAAATATGCTTCTTGAAAGTGCGAAAAATTCGCATTCATATTATATTCTTTGCGTAACTTACATATTACAAGCAAAAATGGCGTTAATAACATTAGACATAAAGGAAGCTAGGAAATTTTTAACCAAGGCTCAACAAATTGCAAATAAATATGGAATGCAGCAATTAGCTATTGAAATTTCAAATGAACATGATGAATTATTAAGACAATTACATATATGGGAAAATTTACAAAATTCTAATGCTCCTATTGCTGAGAGAATAAAAGTTACACGTTTAGGAGATCAGATTGAGAGAATGCTTCATAAGAGTGTAGATGAATCTTTAGAAGCATCAGAAGAAAATCCAGTTGTAATTTTAATAACTTCTGAAGCGGGAATGCCAATATTCTCTAAATCTTTTATTGATGAGTTCTCATTTAAGGACCATCTCTGGAGTGGTTTTTTAACTGCATTTAATTCTTTCAGCGATGAAATGCTCTCCGAAGGACTTGAACGGGCAAAATTTGGTGAATATACTCTTCTTATAAAAGCTGTTTCACCCTTCTTAGTCTGCTATTTATTCAAAGGTCAATCATATCTAGCTCAACAAAAACTTATTAATTTCATTGATAAAATAACAAATAATGATACTATTTGGCAAACTTTTACTAAATTCTATAAAACAAATCAAGAAATTCAATTAAAAGATGTTCCTTCTCTTGAAAATTTACTTACAGAATCATTTCTATCTAACAACTAGTTAATTCAGATTTAAAAGAAATAACTTCTTAATTTTTATTTGGAAATTGAAAATCAATTATAAAAAAGAAAGTGAATTATTTGAGCTTAATAACAATTAAAGGGAGTAAAACTAAAGTAAAAAGAGGAAAATTATCTTTAAAGAAAATCGGTATTACCAGTATGGTTGAGATTCAGGGATTAAGCAATCTCACAAATCTGAGGAAATTAGATCTCAAGAAAAATAACATAACAATAATTGAACACTTGGATTGGTTGATAAATTTAGAAAAGTTAAAACTTAAAAAGAATAATATTCTGGAGATTGAAGGGCTTGATAAACTACAGAATTTAATTGAATTAAATTTAAGTGGTAATAAAATACGGGAAATTAAAGGTCTTGAAAATTTGATTAATTTAAAGCGCCTAAATTTAAGGAAAAACAAAATAACAGGAATCGCGGGGCTTGAGAATCTTAAGGATCTCAAATATTTAAGCCTTGGTTTTAATCAAATAACAAAAATTAGTGGTCTTGATACACTTGAAAATTTAGAAGGTTTAGATCTTTCAAATAATCAAATCTCTAAAATTGAAGGACTTGAAAACTTAGCTAATTTAAAAACCTTATATCTTGCAGGAAATAATTTTACTAATATAGAAGGATTACAATACTTACAAAATCTAAGACATATTACTATTGGATTCAAACGAGTAAGTGGTGGGCTAGAGCTTAATGGAAGAAAAATCCCTACTGCTGAAAGAAAAAAAATGGGTGTTAAATTTGATCCAGAATACGGTATGCGAATAGATACTAGAAAAATGGCTGCATACTGTCAATTTCCAAGAGAAACTGAGATTTTTGATATCCCTACTTATAGTACATCTGATTCGGAAAAAGATTGGAAGAAAAAAATAGAAAAATAAATGGCTTCTTTGAATTTACTATTCGAAAATAATCTTAGTGTATGAAAAAAATTTTAAATAAAAAGCAAAATAATCTTATTTTTCTATTGAATTTGTGAATGATCTTTTATGAAGACTCTAATAGTTGCTCTAGGTGGGAATGCATTAATTAAATTTGGGGAAGAAGGAACCACCGAAGAACAATTTCGAAATCTAAGGGTTCCAATTAGCCAGATTGCAGAGTTAGCGAGAGAATATAACATTATTATAACTCATGGTAATGGTCCACAAGTAGGAAATCTCTTACTTCAACAAGAGGCAACTGAATTTGTATCAAAAAGACCTTTACAAATATTAGTAGCAGAAACTCAAGGGCAGATTGGCTTCATGATTGAGAGCACATTAGACGAAGAACTTATGAAAATAGAGTTAGATGAAGAAAAGCTTTTCCTAACAGTTTTAACTTATGTAAAAGTTGATTCAAATGATCCTGCTTTTAAGAACCCTACAAAACCAATTGGTCCAGCATATCCAGTTCGTACAAAACCGGGCCAAGTTAAAACCGCAAAAGGATGGCGTCAAGTTGTTCCTTCCCCTAAACCGATAAAAATATATCAATGGCGTGAAATAAAAAGGCTAATGGAATTAGGAAGTTGGATTGTAATAGCTTGTGGTGGAGGTGGTATACCCGTTATAAAAGAAGAAAAAAGATTGTACGGTGTAGAAGCTGTAATAGATAAAGATCTGGCTAGTTCTAAATTAGCTGAGCAAGTAGGTGCGGAGATACTTCTTATTGCCACTGACGTTGAGAAAGTTGCTCTTAATTATGGTACTTCTGATCAAAAAGATCTCGAAAAATTGTCTGTATCTGAAGCTAAAAAATATTTGGAAGAAAAGCAATTCCCTGTTGGAAGTATGGGCCCAAAAATTCAAGCCGTTATTAATTTTATGGAAGCAGGAGGAGAACAAGCAATCATAACTTCTATAGATAAAATTAAAGATGCTTTAAAAGGAAAAGCGGGAACTCGTATTTTTATAGATAATTAATTCTTATTGCTTCACAAATACTTTTTCAATAATTTCAATTGCCCAATCAATATCATCCTTGGTAATAACCAAAGGTGGAGCAAATCTAATAGTTGTAGAATGTGTATCCTTTGCTAAGATTCCATTATCCTTTAGTTCCTCAACAATATGTCTTGCATCTTCTGTGAATTCCACAGCAATTAGTAAGCCCTTTCCTCTAATTTCTTTTATAGGAATTTTAGTTCTTTTTTCAGCTACTTCCTTTAACCTTTTTATAAAATATGCTCCCATTTCTTTAGCACGTTCAGAAAGATTCTCACGTAAGTGAATATCTATTGATTTCATTCCAATAGCAGCAGCTAATGGGTTTCCTCCAAAAGTGCTCCCATGGGTTCCTGGAGTTATTACTTCTGGACCAATTATCTCTTTTGTGCTCACGCATGCAGAAACAGGATATACTCCTCCTCCAAGGGCTTTTCCTAGTAATAGTATGTCTGGTTTCACATCTTCATGATCACATGCAAAAAATGCACCAGTTCTACCAAAACCCGTTTGGATCTCATCTAATATCATTAACACATTATATTTTGTGCAAATTTCTCTTACTTTTTTTAGATATCCTTCTGGAGGGACTTTTACTCCAGCTTCCCCTTGTATTGGCTCAACTAAAAAAGCAGCTACCTTTTCTGAACCAATCTCGAGTATTGCATTTTCTAATTCTTCAGCATCTCCATAAGGAATAATTTTAAAACCAGGAGTAAAAGGTCCAAAATTACCATAATATCGTGAAGCTGAAATATCTGAACTAAAACCCACGATTGTTATTGTTCGACCATGGAAATTATCTCGGCAGACAATTATCTTAGCTTCATTTTTTGGGATTTTCTTCTTTATGTAACCCCATGCTCTTGCTACTTTTAAACCGGTTGAGACTGCTTCTGTTCCAGTATTCATAGGAAGAGACATTATCCCAGAATTTGTCGGATCATAAATATGTGGTCCAATAACTTCAGCTAACATTTTTAGAAATGGTCCCATCATGTCATTATGAAAGGCACGTGAAGTCAATGTTACTATACTAGCCTGTTCTTTTAGAGTTGCTACTATTTCAGGATGACAATGACCTGCGTTTTGACTTGAATATGCTGATAAACAATCTAAATACTTTTTACCTTCTGGATCGTAAACATAAACTCCTTCAGCTCTAGAAATTACCACGGGAATTGGATGGTAATTATGAGCAGCATATTTATTATCCATTTCGATGAATTCTTTTGAAGTTGGCATTTAGTTTCACATTTCTCTCTTTGTATTTATTATTACTTAATTATATGAACAGTTTCATTAAAAGTTTAGAGGTTCTCTATCTAAATTTGGGATAAAAATGGGAAACTAGTTTAAGATCTTCCAAATATAGAGATCTAAAACAAGAATATCATAAAGGAATAATCAAAAGATTAATTAATCTAAAATTCAAAATAAAAATAATAATGGAAAAAAAAAACCGTAAATTTCTTAGAAAAATTGGTATTCTAATTATCTGTTTAGCATTTTCACTTACATTTCTTTTTTTAAGTAAAGCTGTAAGTTATTCAAGATATGAACGTGTTCAATTTCAATCATCAGGAGCAACACTTTATGCTAACTTATACCATCCTTCTAAATCTCTCGATTTTCAAGAAAAGAGACCGTTAGTTATTTACTGTCATGGAATTGGAAGTCAAAGAGACTTCGATCTTAGAATTCCAATAGAGCTTACAAAACGTGGTTTTTATCTAGCAGCTTTAGATTATCAAGGGCATGGGGAAAGTGGTGGTAGTATTAACAATATGGTCCCAGGCGAAGGAATCCCCGCAATAGCCCAAGATTGCTCAAGATTGCTTGATAAATTGGAGACAATGCCATTTTACTCCAATGTGAACGAATCTCAAATTGGATTAATTGGTCATTCACTTGGTGGGATGGTTGTACTTATGAATCAAGCTTTCGATGATAGATTCAATGTAACAGTAGCATGGGCACCTTTAGTTGATTTCGATCCTGCTCTTCTAGGAATTGTTGAGACCGATGATTTTCTTGATTATATACCTGCAAACTTACTCAATATGACAAATACTAATAATCTCCTTATAATAATGCATACCCAAGATGAGGTGCTTAATTTTACTGAAAATGCAATACAAGCTCAAGATTTAACAAATTGTACGGTAATACCAATATCTGGTTTTTTATTTGGCGGGGGGCACCAATTATTTTCAGATGGAGTAATAATTGAATCTATAAATTGGTTTGAACAGCATTTTTTTAATTCTGAAACTATAAATGGACCAATCAGAACAACATTCATAATAAATTATATATTTCTATTCCTAACTTTAGGTATATTAATTGCAATCGTGTTTTCTTTAATATCATATTCCGCAAAGTATTTTGCATTAGATGAAAGTAGAGAAAAGTCCCCTAAAAAGAAGAAAAAATTCAAATTGCGAAAATTCAAAGAAGGTTTAAAAATAGGTAAAATTATGGTTTATACAGGAGCATTTATTATCAATTGGGTTTTATTTGAAAGATTTTTTGGTCTTGAAGGTATTTTTTATGCTTCACTTATTATCACTTTAGTTTATTTAACGACTATACTGGTGAGACGTTATAGGATTCTTATGAAAAGGGAAGAAAAAACCAAATTTAAAGAATTTATTATATCTAGACTTCAATTAAAGCATCTATTTTATTCCCTCGTTATTACAATATATTTTCTTGTCATTTTAATTATATTTTCAATTTCATACCCTTCACCATCATTACCATCCTCACCATTTTTGGATGGAGCCTTTGTGGTTATTCTTATAATCCTTATAAGTAGTATAGCGCTTTCGGTTTCTTTTGGATTTATTCTATTTTATTTAGATAGAAAAGAACAAATTAGATTAGAATTCAAATTAAATTTAAAAAATATACAGATTCAAAACAAAAGATTTGTTAGAATATATCTTTATTCTTTATTATGTACTTTTTACTTTATTATTATATATTTAATATTTTCATATTCTTATCCATTTGCCTTTATGTGGCCTTCAAATTATATTGACCTTGTGTTAACTGTCATTGCTTTCCCAATCTTATTTTCTATGGAGCTTCTTTATAGAAAGCTAATTTATCCTAATTTATCATTTCTAAATGAAAGCGCGAGAAGGAAAGTAATTATAATTATCGCAGTAGTAGTTCAAATTACTCTTATGCTTTTGACTTCTTCATGGTCATTTTTTCCATCAATGTTGTTTACATATTTTATGTTTTTATATGTGGTAATCCAGAATACTTTAATATATGAGCATACTCACAATTTTGCAGCTTTAATACTAAGTTCTTTCAATATAATTCAAATAGTCTTTTCTGCTGTGATTTCCAATGCTTTAGGAATTGGATCTGCTCTTTCCTCATTTGTCAAAATCTAAAGAGAATTAAAATAAAATCGAACCTACTTTATCTTTTAATATTTTAATAAAACTCGTCCTACTACTTTTTTTTTATTTATTCTGATCGAAAAATTAATGATTATAACAATTTCAACATTATAGCCGACTAATATCTTGTCTTTATTTTAAGGGTAATATTAGAGACAAAAAAGTTTATATACATTTGTATCAAAACAAATAATTGCATAAATTTTTCATAATTGTAAATCCAAAAAAAATGATGAAAAAATGAGAAAAAGAACGTATGTTTTTGTTTTATCTGTCATGTTTTTGTTCGGATTTTTACCTATGGGACTTACTTTAGCAAATAATAACAATGAAATCCTAATTGTACGTGATAATTATGGTGTGCCTCATATATTTGCCAATACAAAAGAAAGATTAGCATTTGGTTGCGGATACGCAATGGCTCAGGATAGACTTTGGCAAGCTGATCTATTCCGAAGAGACTCCTTTGGCAGTTTAGCTGAATTTGGGTTCGCATCAATCGATTCAGATTATAGAACCAGATCTTTAGGTTATAGTCGAGAAGAACTCTTGGAAATCTTTAACAATTGGGTTCCTTCTAAACCGGAAGCAAAATTGAAAGAAATGATGGTAGCATATGTAGATGGCATTAATCAATATATTTTTGAAGCTTTAATGGCTTATTCACAAGGGGATCCTTCTCTTATACCAATTGAATATATCTTACTAGAGCTCCCAATTGAGCCCTTTACAATTGAAGATTGCGCAGCTATTGTAGTGATGATGGCTTGGAGATTTGGTGGAACAGGTGGAGGCGAACTTGGTTATGCTGCCCGTTTCCAAGCATTAAATGCGACATATGATGAAGAATTAGCCTGGGCAATCTTTAACGATCTATTCCCTCAAGTAGATCCAGGGGCCCCCACTACAATACCAAGCAAGGGAAGCCATTATCCTTACGGTCCAATCCAAAGTAGTATTCCTTTTCTTCCTGATAATATTGATGATATTTATGAACAAGTTGTAACTGCTGAATCAGCACAAGAACAGTTATCTCAATCATTAGGATTACCAACTAAATTTGGTAGTAATGCATGGATGGTAAGACCAAAAAAATCTAAAACAGGCAATACTATGCAAGTAGGAGGGCCTCAGATGGGGCATACAATACCGCAAATTGTAAGTGAAATTGGTTTACACGGCGCTGGAATTAATACAGTTGGAATGATGATGCCATTCGCACCAGTTGCAATAATTGGAGCCAATGATTATGGTGCATGGACTTCAACTACTGGATCGTCAGATCTAATTGATACGTACATTGAAGTATTAAATCCTGAAAACCCTTACCAATATTGGTATAATGGCGAATGGGTTGATATGGAAAAAAGAACAGAAAGAATTTACGGGTTTAAAAAAATGTGGTATGAGGATAGAGATGTTTATCGTACGATTCATGGACCTATTGAAGCTTGGGATCTTGACAATAATCGATGTTATTCTGTAAAAGCAGATTACTACAAAAATGAATTGGCTGCTGAAGAAGGCTGGATGTTATTTCAGCAAGCGAAAAGTATATCTGATTTTGAAGATGCAACCAGAGTTGTTACTGCAGGTCACAACTTTTTTTGGGCAGACAGACGTGGGAATATTGGATACTGGCATTGTGGTGCTTTCCCAAAAAAGCCGACTATAGGGAAGAATGGAAGAATAATAGATGACAGATTTCCTTTGTGGGGTACAGGTGAAGAAGAGTGGTTAGGTGTCACTGGATTTGATGAAATCCCGAAATGTATCAATCCTGCACAAGGTTTTCTAGCAAATTGGAACAATAAACCGATAGCTAATTGGCCCTATAAAGAAGCTGACTGGGGTGAAGTTCATGGAGTTCAATGGATACAAGAACAGATAGCTGCGGGGGGAAAAATTTCATTTGAAGATATGAATAGTATCAACCGTGATACTGCTTATGCCCATTATGGAGCAATGCATTTACTTGACTTTTTAGTTAATGCGGCCAAAACTGACCAGGCTATTCCAGCTGAAGTTATTGGGGCTCTTGAATTATGGGATTGGCATTATAATGATTTAATAGAGCCTACATATCCTGATCCTAGTGCAACCTATGATGATCCAGGGCTCACAATCTTTGATCAATGGTTCTCAATGGTCGACAATGAAGTATTTGATAATGATCTTCCCCCTGGAGTAGGTGGAAGTCCAAGTACATTACTTCACGTGTTCGATGGAGAAGATTCTAAATTACCTTTAAATTACGATTATCTTAATGGAGAAGATCGGGATGAATTGATAGTAAGAGTGTTAAAAGAAGCTCTTTTCATTTTAGAGACTAGCTACGGTCCAGATGTATCAACATGGCTTACTCCAGTTCAGCTTACAACATTCATTCCTCAAGGATTTCTAAGTAGTCCGCTATTTGGCCAACCTCCATTACGAATGCATTCGATGAACCGAGGTACTTATAACCATATTGTAGAGATGCCAAAATGGAAGTGGAAGAATTTATTCAGACAAGAAACCCCCCATGCAATGAATGTTATCCCTCCAGGACAAAGTGGATTTATAAATATCTTTGGTCAATTTGATCATGTATATGATCAACTTCCACTTTATGAAACTTGGACTTATAAACCTATGCGATTCCGTTTTAATGAGATCTGGAATGTTGCTGAATCTTGGATGACTTTAAATTATTAATTATAAAAATTTAATTTTTTTTTTTTGTTTTGAAATCTTTTTATTAAAATCTTTATAATAATTCTAAATTTATTTACTAAAACTCAAAATTTAATTATTTATTCCAAAAATTATGCAAAATAAACTGATTGTTAACATAATCATGGCAAATTTACTATGGGGCTTTATTCCTGTAATTGTAGAAGATCTTTTTTTAGATGTATCAATTATTATGGTTATTTTTCTAAGATTTTTGATTTCTGGATTTATCTTGCTAATTTTAACTGTTATTCTTGTTTTAATTAATAATAAACTAACAAAAAATGAATCTATACCACTAAAGTTTCTACTTAATAATTTATTTCATAAAAACCGAAGGTTTTTCGATATAAAAAATATCTCATATTATCTTTATTTGGGCTTTTTTGGTATAATTCTTAATATAATTTTTTTCTTCTTGACCTTAAAGACAACTTCCATTACATTTACAATGATTGGTTTTCTCTTAAGTGTTATTTTTATCGCTTTTTATGAAAAAGGAGTGAACTTTGAGAAATTTGATATCTTTAAGGTACTTTATATTATATTACTCTTTTTTACTATCATAATCTTAATATTTGTAGGAAGTACAGGTGCAGCATTAAACGGCACACCTGTAATGTTAAATGGAATAATCTATTTATTAATTTTCAGTATATCAATTTCATTTCTTTATATAGTCATCAACAGAGATGCTTATTCAGGTGAGGAAATAAGCATTATCAACAATAATCGGAATTATAAAATCCCTCGTTTCCTTTTAAAAATGTCTCTTTCATTTTTAATAGGGGTAGTTTGTATGATTCCTCTTGTTTTAATTATTTACATAATTCCATTTGAAACTGATTTAACTAATGAGATATCTACATTTTTTGCTCAGTTTGGGAGTATTTTAATAATTTTAGGAAGATGGGATATGATTTTTCTCATGATTTTTTCAACAATCATCCCATATCTCTTGATTTTTATAGCAAATGTAAATTGGAAATCTGAAAACTTAACATATAGTCAATGGAGTAGTATCCTAAATTTAATAGATCCTATGGGTTCGATTATTTTTTCAGTAATTTTAGTAAATGAGTTCTTTCCTCACGAATTATTAATTATTGTTATATTTTTATTAGTTTTTACCTTCATAATTCGATATTCTCATGAAGTAAAGAATTTGGTGCAGGCAGTAGTACTATTAAAATTGAAAAAAGGTTCAATTAATCACATAGCTCTACGAGTTTTTAAATATTATGGAATAACATCCACATATGCTCTAGTAGGATCTCATGATTTGCTAATAAATATAAAAATAAGTTCTATAAAAGATTTTTATAATCTCATAAATTTAAGATTAAAACCTTTAAATGAAATTATTGATATTGAAATTCTATTTATTAATAAAGTTGTTAAAACGCCTATTTAGAAAGTAAGAGATGATATATGTTATGCCAATAAAAGCAATAATATTATGTAAGTTAGGGATTAGTGTTATAAGACCTGTAATTGAGGAGCTAAAAAACATTCCTCAGATCACAAAAGTGATGTCTTTAACAGGAGATTATGATGCTTTAGCTGAAATAGTTGTAGAAACTCCAGAAGAATTATATGAAATATTTGCAAACAAAATAGATATGATTGATGGAATTACCGCGTCTAATACTCATATGGTAATGAAAGAGTTTACCAAATAATTAACTAAGTTTTCTTCTAACAATTTCTTGTATAAAAAAGGAGGCTACAATTTCAGCATAGGTACCAGGCCCAAATCCGGCGTCATATCCTAATTCTTTCGCCAATTCATTACTAATTCTAGCACCACCACAAATTAATATAACATTATCACGTATTCCCTCCGCTTCTAAAAGATCAACTAACTGAGTAAGATTTTTTACATGTATATCTTTCTGGGTAACAGTTTGTGAGACAAGTAAAACATCAGTCTTAAGTTCTATTGCTTTTTTAACAAACTCTTCATTTGACACTTGACTACCTAAATTATAAGCATCTACCATTTCATATTGTTCAAGACCGTAGTGCCCTGCAAAACCTTTCATATTTATAATTGCATCAATGCCAACAGTATGAGCATCCGTTCCTGTAGATGCTCCAAGAATTACTACCTTACGCTCTATTTTATCTTTAATATAAGTATTAATCTGTTCTTTAGACATAATATCTACATCTATAGTTTCAACGTTAACTTTTGTATAATCAATTGTATGAATTGACTCCCCATACACTACAAAATAGGTAAATCCTTTATCTAATGACGTATGATAAGCTACTACAGGATCTTTAAACCCCATTTTTTCTACGAGTTCTTTAGCTGCTTCAATTGCTTTTTCATCATTATCAATCGGAAGAGTGAAACTTAATTGCACTTTTCCATCGTTCATTGTATCTCCATATGGTTTGATTCTTGTTAAATCTAAATTTTTATCAAAATTTTTATTTTCAGTGGAATAAGGACCTCCTCCCATGTTAGTTCCCTCCACTTGTTAATTCATTTTTCATAAGATCAAGTAAGGGATTAAAATATTCCTCATCTTTTTTAAATACACCATCAAGTCCCTTACCCCCATCAATGGAACGTTTAATACCTGCAAAAATACCTTTTTCAATCGTCTTGAATAGCCCCTGTTTTTCAATTTCTTTTAACAAATTAAAGCCTTTTTCAAGGACTTCGTTAGCTCGTTTTTCCATTAATCCCCCTTTCTTAAATTCTATTTCTTCACTAATAGATTTCATATTTTTGAATATATAACGTGCGTTTTCAATAGATAATGCTCGATCTGACATGAAAGGAGTATGGATTGCTTCAGTTAACATACCAAGTAGATGGATTTTTTGGTTTGTCATAATCGTGACCATGTTGAATAAAGCATCTTGAATATGACCTTTAAATATATTTCCAGTGATGTATTTTGTTGGAGGCATGTATTTAAGAGGAGCATTGGGGAAAATCTCTCTTGCCATTTGGGCTTGAGCCAGTTCATATAAGAAACCATTTTCCAAATCAGGATTCATTTCGAAGGCATGGCCCAATCCCATCTGCTCTTCTTTTAATCCTGCTAATAAGGCAAACTGTTCATTTATAAATTCTGAAGCAAGAACAGTGTGCGCTGATTCAAATGCATCTGCTGTAGTTAAATAATTATCTTCTCCAGTGTTAATAATTACACCAGCATATGCATTTATTATTCTAGAAAAATATTGATCCACAATTGTTCTTTGCATATTAATATCTCTAAACAAAATTCCATATAACGCGTCATTTAGCATCATATCTACTCTTTCAAATGCACCCATTGCTGCTATCTCTGGCATACATAACCCAGAACAATAATTAGTAAGTCTTATGTATCTCCCCAATTCTTCACTTACCTCGTCTAAAGCATTTCTCATGATACGGAAATTTTCTTGAGTAGCATATGTACCTCCAAATCCCTCTGTGGTAGTACCATAAGGAACATAATCTAAGAGACTTTGTCCAGTTGAACGTATCACTGCTATAACATCAGCACCTTGTCTTGCAGCTGCCTTAGCTTGTACAATATCTTCAAAGATATTTCCAGTTGCTACAATAAGATAAATTAATGGCTCTGTTTTTTCTCCGTATTTAGCAATTAAGTTCTCCCTTTGTAGTTTATTCCGTTTGATAATAGCTAAATTTTTTTGAATTACTGATGATAATATCTCTTTTATCTCAGAGAGATTTCCTCGTTTGAGATTTGTGATATCAAATCGATCTTTGCTGATTTTTTCAGCTATATTTTGAGGAGAAAGATTAGTTTGCAAGACTGCATTACCAAGGTATAACGCAGCTCCTTTATTTATTTGTCCTTTTTTAATAATATGATTTACTACTATATTTGGTAAAGGTACACCAAAATCATCAGTCCCGTCAATTCCAAATAATCTACATATCGTTCGCTCTATAGATGTCGTGGAATGATTATCTATAAACTTTTGTGTATCCGCAGCAATTACTTTGGCAATCTCTCTGGCTTGTTTGACTAAATCCCAATTTAAATTCAACTTACTTTTTGTCTGCAAAGTTTATCAAACCTCTAAAAGAAGTATATGTCATTTAATAATTCAAACAAATTATACTTTAGTATTCACTTGGACCTAGGTCATAAATAGGGACTGAAAGTCCTTTTTTCAATTCAATTAGGAAGTCTGATTTATCAAAATTATATCCTAGGGGTGAAGTAGGATTAATCGTAATCATAATTATGTTAATCTTATTTAAAGTTTTTATTATTCCACCCTTTTTAGAGAACTTTGTAAACGTACCCTTACTTAAAAATAATTTCGTTGTATCAGACACTAAGATTTTAATATTTTTGTAAATATCTGACTTTTCCATAAACTCCTCAAGAAAAAGATCTGTGATAGCTCCATTTATTACTAGATATTTAGAATTATTATCGAGATGGGTTAAAATATCTTCGACTGAATCTAAAGCTGTTGATATCTCTAACTTTTTAGTTGAAAAATCATTATAAATGATACCAACCTTTGCATCATTTATGATTTTGTTTGCCAATTTTATCACATCTTCATTTTCTTCACTTTTTAAGGTAAGTAAGTTAAATGTATGTTTTGTAATTTGTATAACTTCTTGATAATCTCTTGAAACTGAAGCCCCAGTAGAGAGTATTGTCGCTTGAGAAACCAATGGAGATGCAAAAGAGCGTCTATCAAAAGCTCCATCAATCAGCACTAAGTCGCATCCTAAATTAAGCAATTCATCACATACTTGTTTTACTTCTGAATTTATTGACGGTCCAGCTAGTTCAATTAAACCATTACTTAATGCTTCTAGTAATAAAATTTCACCTAATGGAGTGTTGAGCTCTGTTTCTTTTAATATTTTCATTTTAACTTCACTTGCTTCAAAACTCTTTCTAGCTGTTGCTACAATAGTACCCTTTTTAATATATATTCGAGGTTTTGGTAATTGCGTAATGACATCATATTTTTCTCCATCTCTCCCTATTGATGTCAACCCAAGTTTATAGGATTTTAAATTCTTGATAATGTAATTTAATGTCGTTGTTTTACTGACATTTTTTGCGAGACCTATTATTGAAACAATGGAATATTTAGTGATATTATTAAGAAAATTGGTTATAAAGTCCATTATCTCGTCAAAAACTTTAGTTTATTTATTATCTAGGGTGTAAATTTAAAACTTTTAGACTTTAGAATTATTATTTTTCCTTCTTAGTTTCCTTTTCAGGTCTGAAGGTTCAAGAGTAACTTTTTCACCACTTAATAATGCACTGACTCCTATTTGTTTTTCACAATCTTCACAATGGCAATTGGGTGTGTAAGCTTCTGGTTCTTCGTATGTGGTAATAACACCTTCGAAATTTCTTAGTACAACTCGCTTATGCCCTTGAGAAATTGTATAATCTGGCATTACAGGAATTTTTCCACCACCTCCAGGAGCATCTACTACGAATGTAGGCACACATAAACCTGAAGTATGCCCTCTCAGCCCTTCGATGATTTCAATCCCTTGAGCAACACTTGTTCGAAAATGTCCTAAACCCATTGATAAATCACATTGATAAATATAATAAGGTCTAACTCTTATTTTTACTAATTCTTGGACTAATTTTTTCATAATATGAATACAATCATTTATGCCTCTCAATAAAACTGATTGATTACCAAGAGGAATACCCACATCAGCTAGCATTTCACATGCTCTTATAGAATTTTTTGTAATTTCATTAGGATGGTTGAAATGTGTATTTAACCAAATAGGGTGATATTTTTTTAACATTTCGCATAATTCAGGAGTAATACGGAAAGGATTTGTCACTGGGGCCCTTGAGCCAATTCGTATAATTTCAACGTGAGGAATCGCCTTTAATTTTTTAAGAATATCTTCTAATTTATTGTCAGAAATTAATAATGCATCTCCTCCGGATAATAATACATCTCTAATAGCGGGAGTTTTTCTAATGTACTCTATACCAGCATCAATATGAGATTGTGGAGGGGCTCTATCATGATGACCCGCGAATCTTCTTCTTGTACAATGCCTACAATACATTGAGCACATTTCGGTAATCAAGAATAATACTCTATCAGGATAACGATGGGTTAATCCTTCAACTGGGGAATCGGCATCTTCACTAAGTGGATCTTCAAGACCTCCAGTATATCTCTCCAACTCAAAAGTTGTTGGGATTGCTTGTTTTCTAATAGGATCATAAGGATCATCTGGATCAATTAAAGATAAGTAATAGGGTGTAATTGCCATCCTATATTCTTGTAGAATTCTAGGATCGTCTTCTTCTTTAGTTAATGTGATATATTTTTTAAGTTCTTCCAACGTCGTTATCCGATTTTTGACTTGCCAACGCCAATCATTCCAATCCTGGTCGATTACATGTCCAAATAATTCTTTTCGTCTATTAACTTTCATTTTAAAACTCTGTGTTATTTGTGATTTTTATTTTAACTCAACAATTGATTAAAAGTGTGTTTCTTCAAATATTTTTTGTAATTATAAAGATTATTGTGAATGTAAATAACTTTAAGAAGATAAGAGAAACTCAATGTTCTATTAATTTACCTATTTTTAAAATTTGAAAGAACTAGAAATACTATAAAAGTTTAGTTTAATAATAACTTATCCTGAATTAAGCATAAGTTTAAATAATTTAATTTACGATCATTCGTAAATAATTTACGATCATTCGTAAACCTTAAAAAATATATAAAAGAGGCATATGCTTGAATGTTACTTTGGATTATATTGTTTAGTGTTTTAGGAAGTGTTGGTGCTATATTAGCTGCTTCAATTTTTATTTTAATAGGTGAAAGGATTCAAAAGAAGTTAGTAACAGCATTACTTTCTTTTGCAACAGGAACTTTACTTACCGCAGCATTGATAGGATTGATCCCTGAAGCTATTGAAGCTGCTGGTGAACCTCACCTGATAACCATGGTAATTTTAGGTGGAATACTTTTCTTTTTCTTCTTAGAAAAGTTTTTAATATGGAGAAACTGCCAAGTTAATGATTGTGAAATTCATAATCAAGCCCCTGGACCTTTAATACTAATTGGTGATGCTTTTCATAATTTTACTGATGGAATTGTAATAGCCGCATCCTTTTTAGCTAATTTTGGTGTTGGGCTTGCAGCAGGAATCACAATAATAATGCATGAAATCCCTCAAGAAACAGGAGATTTCGCAATTTTACTGAATAATGGAATGTCAAAGAAAAAAGCTCTTATTTATAATTTATTATCTAGTTCAGCAACAATACCTTCTGCTATTATTAGTTATTTTGTTCTAGACATTTTTCAAACAACGGTACCATTTTTTCTGGCAATTTCAGCAGCAAGCTTTCTATATATTGCATTATCAGATCTAACCCCTCAACTTCATCAAAAAACGGAATCAAAAGAAATTCTGAAGCAATTGATTTTAGTAGTACTCGGAATTCTCATAATGGTATTAGTTATATTTTTAGGAGGACATAATCATTAATACTTACGGGATTTAATCATGCTTGACATAGATTATCAAATTTTGAAAATTATTTATAGAAATAATGGTAAGGTAAGAATAAAACAAATTCAAGAAGAAGTTAAGACAAAACAAGAGATTGAAATTCCATTATCAACAATCAATAGTTGCATTGAGAGACTTGAAAAAAAAGATTATGTAGATTGGATAAGATATTCTCCTCTCAAATTGACAGAAAATGGTGAAAATTTAGCAATAGAATTAATTCGGCATGCACGGTTATTAGAAATGTTACTTTATAATGAACTAGAATTAAGCGCTAAAGAAGCTCATATTGAAAGTGAAAAATTCAATTTATTGTTCTCTTGTAATACAATCAATAAAATTTGCGAGAAATATGAACATCCATCAGAATGCCCTTGTGGTGACACAATATTAAGCTCTATTAATTGTTACTGTGAAAAAGAGTGAGTGATTCTTAATAGAATATCATAATTCTTACACATATTTTTTTTTAAATATGTTCTGTAACGTTTCAGACTCTCTTACTAAATCCAAAGAAATTTGAGCATGGTTCTTTGCATATCCACAGCCAATTAACATTTTAACATCTTTTCCAATTCCCTCAGCTCCTAATGCTGCTTTTGTAAAACTAGTTGCCATAGAAAAGAAATAAACTATCCCCTCATCTTTAACTGGAAGAATACTGGACATTTCGGTGTCCGGAATACTTAAACAATTTATAGATATATCTACTTCTTTTCCGTTATTTATTGCATAAACTCTTTCTAAAACTTCTACAGGTTTTAATATGTCAGCAATTATTACTTCATCGCAAAACTGCGTATTTTTAAGAAATTCTGCTCGCATTTCATTTCTAGCTTGTCCTATGACTTTTCCTTTTGTCCCAACGACTTTTTTTGCCATTAAGGAACACATCAATCCAGATTTTCCTGTGGCTCCTAACAATAGGACGGTATCACCCGTTTTTACTAAATTTTTTACTTGAGCTGGAGCCCCTGCAACATCAAGAATAGCTAATGCTAAGGTATCTTCCATATCTTCCGGTAATTTAGCGTATATTCCACTTTCAAACAGAATGGCTTTACCTTCAATTTCTACTCTATCGATATCAAGGTGGATATTTAAAATTTTATCTATTCGAAGTGGGGTAAGCGATAGTGAAACAAGTGTCGCAATCTTATCTCCAACTTTTAGATCAATTTTTCCTTTCAATATTTCACCAATTTCTTCTACTTTTCCTATTAACATGCCCCCAGAACCAGTAACGGGATTTTGCATTTTACCCCTTTCATTTACGATATTCTTGATTTTTTCACCAATTTTTTTTACATCATCCTTTGCTTCTTCTTTAAGTTGAGTAAAACTTGCCGAATCAATGTTCAAATAGTCTACATCAATTAAGATTTCATTGTTAAATATATTCATGTCATTTGATATCTTTTTTGCCGGTTGGGGTAATGATCCCTCTGGTTCAATTACTCTATGGGTTCCGTATTTAGATCCTTTTCTCATAATATCACATTATTCATTTTAATAATTTATTTTTACAGTTTTATTCCAATATAAAGCCCTCTTCCTTTCATTAGGCCATCTTTTAAAAATTCTGACTTTAGTCCTGAATTAGTCATGTACTCCAAAAATATATCAATCTCAAAGAGCCCTAATTCATGTTTTTCAGAATAATATAGAACATCTTTGTTTCTTTCAGCAATTAAATAATAAAATTCTAAGATTGATAAATCACCTTCAATTTTAGTTGTATTTAACCTAGCTATTTTAATATCTTCAGTATCATAAGTTGTCATTCCCGGACGTCCAGCATCATAAGTTGATTTAGTAAGCCATGGTTCAATGATTACGACCCCACCCTTTTTTAAATGTTTAGAAAAGTTTTGAAGAGTTTGTTCTAAATTATCATATGTTTTCACATGTCCAATAGAACTAAATAAACTGATAATGACATCAAATTTTTTGTTGAGATCTAACGTAATCATGTCTGCTTGAAGGAAAGTAACTCCAATAATATTTCCTTTGGCAACATCCAATATTTCAGTATTAAGATCACATCCTATACAAGAAAATTTATCTTTTAAATATTCTATATGCTTACCTGTTCCGCAGCCAACATCAAGCAATTCATTTCCTTCAGATTTTTTGTGTTTTTTAATTAATTTCTTAATCCTTTTAATTTCTGCCTTATAATCCTTCCATGAATAAATTAAATCATAAAATTTTGCTAATTCTTTATACATCATTGTTTTTCAACCTCTATGTAAGTAACTTACCTAAGGCCTAAGATATTACGTGCATCCTCAGGTGTGGCAATCTCTCTTCCTAATTCATTAGAAATCCTAACAACTTTTTCAACGAGTTCTCCATTTGATTTTGCTAAAATTCCTTTAGACAAATAGATATTATCTTCAAAACCTACTCTTACATGTCCCCCCAATATTATTGACATTGTTATCATCGGGAATTCATATCTACCAATCCCTCCAACACAAAATGTGGTGTTTTTAGGAATACTATTAACTAGGAAAAGCAAATCCCTAGGGCTAGCGTCAATTCCCCCTTTTACTCCTAACATGAAATTAAAGTGCATGGGATCTTTTATAATTCCTCGATTATTTAATCTTAAAGCCATGTCAACCATTCCTTTGTCAAAACACTCCAATTCATATTTAATTCCACGCTTGTTCATTTCTTCAGCAAAATATATTATGGTATTTTCAGTATTCATAAAAATTTCATCTCCACCAATCCAATTCATTGTACCACAATCAAGTGTTGCCATTTCAGGAGCTGGATCTAAATAGATGGGTTGGAGTCTCTCTTCATTGGTCATTCCTACCGCTCCACCGGTAGAAGGTAAAATAATTACATCAGAACACCTTTTTTTTATTTCTTCAAAACAGACTTTAAATCTTTCTTTGTTCTGAGTAGATGTCCCGTCATCTTCTCTAACATGTAAATGAATAATACTTGCTCCTGCGTTATAGGCAGATTCTGCTTCTTCACCAATTTCTTGAACAGTATAGGGAATATTAGGATTATATTCTTTTGATACTTCTGCACCACAAATTGCTGAAGTAATTATTAATTTATCCATATCATCATCAATCTTTCTATTGTTTTAAGTTTAATTACTACAACGCTTTTTACAGATAAGGATATTTCTAAATATGAAAACATATATGACACATCTTAGGTTAATTTTTAAAAAAATCCGCTATTCTATATATTATCAAGGGAAATTAGGAACGGTTAGATAATCTATGGATAATGATATAATAACAGATAGCTTTGATGATCCTACTGAAACTAAAAGCACTTTCTTTCAAATTGATTTTTTGAAAAGTATAATGATTGCTTTTGTTATTATTGATCATTCTTTTCACGCTTCATTAAGACCTTATCTTGGTGGTGAATTATGGATAAGGATGGCAATCCCCGTTTTCTTGATTATAATGGGATTTAATATGGGTAAATCCTTCGAAAGGAAAGGAGATAAATCATTAAAAGAGTTATATTCAAAGGAGTATTTCAAAAATAAGTTTTGGCGCTATATTTTTCCTTACATTATTCTCTATATAGTGTCTACAATAGTAGGTTTTATCATCTATGGTATTAATTTTCCTGATCAGTTAAGTAACAATTGGATTATTGACTATATTATTTATCAACAAGAACTTTTTGCTGGGCCTGGAAATTGGTTTATTCCAATAGTTTTTCAATCAATTTTTGTTATGCCAATTTTATACAAACTATTTTCTAAATGGCCAAAAATATCTCTTATTTTATGTTACTTAATAGAATTTTGTATGCACTTATTAGCTTTTTTTATAGTTGGTGAAATCACTACTCTTTCTGATTGGACTATAGAACTTTATTTTCGTTATATTATTCTAATGTATCTTTCATCTATTGGATTAGGATTTTGGTTCTCGAAAAACTATAATCTTTTTAGTAAAAAAAATTGGTTTGTATGGATCTTACTTCCAATTAGTGTCCTATATCTTATAACGTATGAGTTTTTTGGATTTAGATTAGCCATTGACGGATCTGAGATATTACGAGGTGATTATAATATGTTAACAAATCCCTACTCAGCTTTTATAATTTTATTAGTTTTAAAATTATTTCCTCAAGATAGCAATAAAAAAATTACTAAAGGGATTATTATGATAGGAAAATCTACTTTCCATATTTTTTTAATTCAAGATATATATTTTGCAATTACATATGCTGTTCATGGTCCTATCTGGGGGCCATTTAGTAGCCCTCAAATAGTTGGCAACATTTTTGGTATTGTATTTGATATATTTTGGTTGAATTTTATCTTGCTAATTATGAATTGGGTTATTTGCATATCTTTAGGTGTTATGTGGTTGTTTTTGGAGAATAAAATAAGGAAGATTAGATTAATTAAGCAAAATATTATTTAAAACTAGATTTTTTTACATTCTTTTAATGATTCATATATCATTTCTGAAGCATATTCTAAGTCTTCACTTGAATGCCGATATGCGATATATCCATGATGGTATGGCTGAAGAAAGACTTTTCGACGTATCAATTGTCTATAAAATTCTTCTCGAGTTTTTCTATATAAGTAATCTGGATCAGGTTCAAATGTAATATAAGGCATCCAAGGACTACCAGTAAATTTACATGAAACTCCAGTATCAGTTATGTGATTCTTAACTTGTTTTGAGAAATCTTCTCCTTTCTTTTGAATATTATCTAAAACATTCTCACGTTCAAGAAATTCAATGGTTTTTAGAGAAGCAACCTGAGATAAACTATTAGGGAAAAATGTCGAACTTAGAAATACTTTTTCGACTAGAACATCCATAAATTCCTTTTTACCTACAAGTGTACTTATTGGGTATCCATTTCCCATTGCTTTACCAAAAGCTGCAAGATCAGGAATAACTCCAAATAATTTTTGCGCTCCACCCATATCTACTCTAAAACCTGTTCTTATCTCATCATATATTAGTAAAGCATTATTTTCATTTGCTAATTTTCGAAGTCCTTCTAGGTATCCTGGTTTTGGCATTTCAACCTCTCGGCCACCAGGAGTATGAATCGGGTTAACCATAATAGCTGCTACTTCATCTTGGTTCTTTTTAAACAAGTTTTCAACTTCTTCTAGATTATTAAATTCAAACTCATAAAAATCCTCATATAATTTCTTGGGTATTCCCGCTTCAATTCCATGGACCTCACTGAAAGCATCATACCAGCCATGGTATCCACAACTTAGAATCTTCAGTTTTTTTGTATATGCTCTAGCTACTCTAATTGCTGCGGTTGTTGCATCAGTCCCCATCTTCATTAATACCATCTTTTCACAGCAAGGTATTAAATCTCTTAACTTTTTGGCTAGTTTATTTTGCACTTGTTGAGTAAGAGACATACAAAATCCTTTATTACGGATTTGTTCAATAACAGCATTATCAATTTCATCTTCTCTGTGTCCAATGATTATTGGCCCATAAGCACACAACATGTCAATATATTCATTTCCATCTACATCTATTACTTTTCCACCTTTAGCAGACTCAAAAAATATTGGATATTCCCCTTCAATAAAATTATAGGGTCTTCTTATACCAAGTATTGCTCCTGGGATTAATTGTAAGGCTTCATCATACAATTTGAATGTATTAGTAAGATTTAATTTATCAGTCAATTTCTCTCTCCAAATTTTCTAATAATATAGCAATTAATTATTAAACATTGTTATTGAAGGTTTCTAAACAAAATTACACATTAATCTAATATTCCACAAGATTATCATTAGTTTTACCTTTTCAATTAAAACAGAAGTTTTGCTCTAATTATATTCCATAACAGATTCATTTTTGTTTTAATAATATTTTAGTGTCAATAGGAAAAGCAAATCATAAGGTGTTGGAAAAAAATGTCAAATAAACTTGTTTGCAGTGTATGTGGTTCAGAAAAAGAGGTTCCGGTTTGTTGTGAGAAATCAATGATGGCAAAGGATGGATATTTACTCTGTTGTTGTTCAAAAGAATGTGGATACCAACCTATTCCTGAGTGTTGTGGAATAAAAATGGAATATATTTACCATTAAGAAAATAATAAAAAAGAAATAAAGAGAAAATAAGATAATCTACCAAACTAGATTAGCTATAATATCTTTTGCTGTTTCAGCTTGCTTTTTACTTAAAATTTTGCGGATTCTTAAGTCATTAATAGCATCCTCAAGACGCGTGTCTAAATTTTTTGTTTCCATCAAATTATTATTATCAGATTGAGTTTCGACCAATTCAATCATTGCATTGTCCTTATTCATTAAATCTCTTAATTTTTGTCGAAATCCCGCTTTCACTTTCGTTTCAACTTTTTTACCTTTATCAATCAATATAGGAAGGATTGGAGCTCTTTCAGTAGTTCTATTCGTATTAGGATCGGTAAAGAAGAAAATATATATTGGAATCCCCACTATGACGTTTTGAGTTTTAATTTCAAGAGAATAGTTGGCAAAGAAGTTTTGTACTCCGGTCATTTCCTTATCTTTAACAAATTCAATATTGTCTAAAGATGATTGTTTCTCAGTCTTGATTTGAGCAACAGTATCTTCTGCAGAAGTTAAATCTTTACTAAGTCCGCTGTGTTTTGCTTCAATTTGTTTTTCGACTTCTGCTTTTTTCCTTTCTAATTCTCTGATTTTTTGCTGTTTTGTTTTTTCGAGATCAGAAATTTCTCGCTGAACATTTTTTCTTAATTGGGCAATTTCATTATTATATCTGCTAATTGAATCTCCCAATTCTCTATATTTTACATTGATGTCCTTTAAACCTTCTTCTACTAAGAAAAGATCGCGGTTATTAATTGCATTTTTCAACCCATCAACACTATTTTTAATTGTATTAAGGTTATTATTCAATTCTCCAGTTTTATCATTAATTTTATATTTTCCTAACTTTACTAACTCCTCAGGAGATTTTTCAATCTTTTTTTCTTTTTCTGCTTGAATTTCCTTATTAAGTATAGCAAGTTGCTTTTCTTCTTCTCCTGTATCAACTTTAGTATCTCTAATTTTGTCTGCTTCTTTCCCTCCTCTTTCTACCCATCGTTCGCACAATTTTATAATAGCATCTCCAAACGTATCAAGCAATTTAACATCTTTCTGTGAAACATAAACGGGGATTTCTGGTGCGATCTTTGCTTGATTAACGCTTTTAGTGATAGGTCCTCCTTCTAGGATAAAATAAGGTGTCGAATGAGAACTTAAATCATATTGATTAAGAAAGAAATTTTGGAAATACTCAACTTCATTAGTGCTAAATAAAGCCTCTTGAATAACAGTTCCACGTTTAAAGTTTTTTGAACGCCTTAGATATGTATTATTATAAGTTTGTAATGAACTTAAGAATGATTCGGGATCAGCCCCCTTAATAACATTTTCAGGTCTTGGTGGCATTTGAGCAAATTCTCCCACACTTAATTTCTCTTGCTTATTTAAGAGATAACTAAATACAGAAGCTCTTGTATCACTTAATGGAATTAACCGAACCGGCCAGAATGCTGTTGAAATTTTTGAAATTTTTCCCATCTTTTTAAGACTTTTACCATAAATACTAATACAATCGATTAACCCCATAGCTAATTCGTTTAATAAGGCTGCTTGACTCCGTGTAGGAGTCACTTCGCCCATATTAATTAAATAAGGAACTACTTTATTAACCATATTTTATTCACTTGATATTTCTATACTTATTTTTAATATCAGTATTATAATTAATGTTATGGTTTTGAGTGAAGTTCATCATATTTAGATTAAAAATTTAAATAAAATAAGAGAAAAGTAATATCATTGATTAGAGTTAATAAATGAGATTAAATGTGGAAAAATAATGAGTGAAAAATTTTTGGAAGGAAAAGGTGCTTTAATCACGGGGGGAGCTTCCGGTTTTGGAAGAGGATTTGCATATGCCTATGGGTATAGGGGAGCCGACTTAGTATTAGTAGACATTAATGAGGAGTTATTAGATGAAACCTCTAAAAAAGTTGAAAAAGAAACAGGTCAAAAAGTAATCCCTATTATTTGTGACGTTTCAAAATCAGACCAAGTAGAAGCAATGGCCAAACAAGCTTTTAGTGAATTGGATAATATCTATATTTTAAACAATAATGCTGGCGCTGGAACAGGTTTCTATAAGGATCCATTTAGAATAAAAGAAGATCTTTTTGATAATACTATAGCTCTTAATCTAAAAGGACAATGGTTAGTCGCAAAGGAAATTTCTAAGAAAATGAAGAGACAGAATTTTGAACCACTAAAAGGTAAAATTATTCACACAGCCTCTATTGCGGGTGTAAGAGTTGATCCAGGAATTCCTGCCTATTCAATATCTAAAGTAGGAGTAATTGCTATGATGCAGATATTCGCTCAAAGCCTTGCACCTAAAATAACTGTAAATGCAATATCTCCGGGATATCATGTAACAGGGGCCTATAGAAATAGTTTAGAAGTGATGAAAATGACTATGGATCAAGGACATGTGAAGACTCCTTTAAATAGGTATGGCACAGTTGAAGATGTGGTAAATGTAGCTGTCTTCTTAGCTTCACCATCATCTAATTTTATCACTGGTCATAATTTCCTAGTAGATGGAGGAATTGCTGAAGTTGGAGTTCCAGCTTATTATCTTAAATCAAATATTTAATATCATATAAAATACATAAAGAGGTGAAAAAATTGTTAAATATAATAATTGCTTTATTTGAGATTATTTGGGTAATTCTTTTTATAGGATATTGGTTAGTATTCTACTTTACAGAATATAGAAATCCTAAGATGTCAGAGGTAGAACGAAAACATGAATTATCTTTTCCTTTTCCAGATTTAGGCTGGATCACGCCTAATCTTATTATTGCTGCAATAGGTTTATTTATACAAGAACAATACGGATTTTTCTTTTCGGCGTTAGCAGGGAGTGGAATGATTTTTTTAGGAATAATTGATTTAGCTTTTAATCTTCAGAATAAAAAATTTAATATAGAAAAGTATGGTTTTGATGCTATTGTTAGTATGGGTGTTGTCGTACTTACTTTAGTATTTGCTCCAATTTTCATAATATATGGAGCTTTTGGGTTAGGGATTTTATAAAATAAGAGAGTTGATATAGGATGGTAAAAGAAAAGTTAATAAAAAAACAACCTTTTAAGGGTAAACGCGCATTCCTAATTGGAGCATCAACTGGAATGGGAAAAGCAATCGCAAAAGATTTTGTAAAGCTTGGTGGTAGTGTAGTAATAATTGCTAGACGTAAAGAGGTCTTAGAAGAAACTGCGGTTGAGATTCAGCAAATGGTAATAGATGAATCTCAATTTGTCATATCTAAATCTTGTGATGCTACTGATATGGAAATGCTAAAGCCAATACTAGAAGATGCCATCAAAAATCACGGAGTACCAGATTATTTATTTAATCTAGTAGGGCGTGCTATTCCTGGTTATATTGAAGATTATACATTAGATGATTTCAAAAACAACATGGATTTAAATTATTATGGACAATTAGGGCCTACTCTCATATTACTTCCAGAATTCATGAAAGTAAAAAAGGGACATATCGTCTTTTTTTCCTCATTGTTAGGGTTTATGGGTATTATGGGATATGGTGCGTATGTGCCAACTAAATTTGCAATTGTAGGCTTTGCAGAATCTTTACGAAATGAATTAAAACCTCATAATATAAGAATATCAATAGTCTATCCACCTGATACGGATACACCAGGTCTCACTACTGAAAATGAAGGGAAACCACCTGAATGCGCTATGATGTCTGAAACAGGAGGGCTTTTAGAACCTGAAGAAGTCTCAGAATACGTAATAAACAAACTTTTGAAAAAGAAATTTCATATCTGTCCGGGTAATGCAAAACCTATACGATATGTTCATAGGATTTTTCCTAAACTAGTTAGATGGTTTATGGATCGAGATTACAAGAAAGCTAGGAAAAAACTTGGTAAAAATAAACTCTAAGTAGATATATGATTAAATATTTCAAAAACCAATTTATTACTATATTTTAATTAGGATAATTTGGTAATGAAAATGACAAAAGAGATAATTGCAGAAGATTTTATTAAAGCAGCTATTAATATGGATATAAGAGCTGCCAAAGAATCTACCAAGAAAGCTATAACTGAAGGAATAGACCCGTATGATTTCATTGAAACCGCAATTGCCAAGGCATTGAATATAATAGGGGATAAATTTGAAAATGAAGAATTTTTTTTACCAGAGCTTTTTATGGCGGCTGAAATCGTTAAAAAATCTATGAAAATTTTGGAACCTCACATTAAAGGTTCTGGGAAGCAAAAAAAACTTGGTAAAATTGCTATTGGTACAGCAAAAAGCGATATGCATGATATTGGAAAAAATATTGTATCATTCTTTCTGGAAGCAGAAGGCTTTGAAGTAATAGACTTGGGTGTTGATGTTTCACCAGAACAATTTGTTGAAACCGTAAGAAATGAAAAACCAGATATTCTAGCCATTTCAGCTTTGATTACATTAACAATGCCCGAAGTGAGTAATACATTAAAAGCTCTTGAAAATGCTAATCTTAGGAATCAAGTTAAGATAATTGTAGGCGGTGCACCTATAACACAAGAATTTATAGATGATATAGGAGCTGATGCATTGGCTGCTAATGCAATTGATGGTGTTAAAAAGTGCAAGAGGTGGGTTGGGGCATGAAAGCAAAAGAGAGAATTATGACTGTTCTTCGCCGAGAAGCACCGGATGTAATTCCTTTTTCTATATATTTTGAGACATATCAATTAGCAGGATTAGCTGTATATGAACCATGGCGAAAGCTTTTAGATAAAGGTTTATGTCTCCATGCACCTTTGGTTACTCAATCATATAAGGTTAATTGCCCCAATGCTACAATGGATATTATCCATCAATATAGGAATCATACATCTTGGTCTCCTGCCGATATTCTTATAGCAATGCAAGCACCTCATAATGTATTGGGTAAATTACGAACACCTTCAGGAGAAACTATTTTTAAGGCAAGCGTTAAAGGTTTAGATATGTCGGTCCAGCTTCCTTGGTTTCAAGAGGATGGGAATATTATTAAGGATTTTCATGATTATGAAGTAATCAAGTATTTAATTGAAGATACCGAATATACCCCTTTCTATGATGATATAAAAGAATTGCAAATGATATTGGGCAATTATGGAATTGTAGATAGTATGATGCCAAAAACGCCACTACAATCACTTATAATGTTAATGGGACCAAAAAAATTAGCTTTAGATTATTATATGCATCAAAAGGAATTTGACGATCTTTATAATGCAATATATAAAAAACAGCTTGAGGCTTACAAAATTGCTGCGGAATCACCAGCGGAAGTTATTTGGGCACCGGATAATGTAACTAGTCTAATCACAAGTCCAAAATTATTCGAAAAATATTGTCTTCCTTTCTATAATGAAGCTGCAGATATCCTCCATAAACAGGATAAGATTTATATTGTTCATATGGATGGTACTTTGAGAAATCTTGCTGAACTTATAGCTAAAACACGAATAGATGTGATTGAAAGCTTTACTCATCCTCCAGTTGGCGATTTAATGATAGCTGAAGCAAAAAAATTATGGAAAGATAAAGTAATTTGGGCTAATTTTCCAGAACCGCTTAGTTTACAAGGTCAAAAGGCTGTCAAAGCTAAAACAATAGAAATGCTAAATGATGCTGCCCCGGGAGATAATTTCTTAATGGGTATTTCTGAAGGATTTCCATCATTTCAACACATGTTAAAGTTTGTACCTACGATTCTTAAAACCATTAATAAATTTGGTAAATATCCAATAACTACAGCATAAAACTTTTTTTATTATCCATTTTTTTCTACAAAAATATACCTTAATCTATGGGTATGTGGCCCGAGTTCCCCATGATTCTCATGTTCTTCAATAATCCCAGTATCAATTACAGAAAACTTATTGAATTGTTCTAATAAATCACTTTCTGTAAAATAATGAGTAGGTCGATATGGTTTACTTTCAAATGTATTTTCTTCAATCTTTATACCATGACCAAAACTTGCTTCTTGCTCTGAAAATACTGTAAAAAATGCAAATCCGTTGGTTTTGAGTTGATTGTAACATTTTTCTACGAAAATTTTTCTTTGGTTTTCAAGAAATAAATGTAAGACATTATAGCAAAATAGAGCATCATAATTTTCAGTATCAAATGGCATATCTAACACTGAACCTAAGACATATTTAGATTCTAAATCAAATTCTTTAGCAATATTCAGTGCTGTTTCAGAAATTTCAATTCCAGTTACTTCATAGTCGTTTTTTGAAAAGAATTTTGTGTGTCGTCCGTAACCCGCACCAGGGACTAGAATTTTTATTATTTCATAATTTTTAAATAATTTAAGGGCATAAATTGCAGCATTACTAGGTTTAGATCCCCATATTTTTCCTTTATCTGAGAATCTTTTATTCCAATATTCCATAGCGGTCTAAAAATTAGTTATATGTAGAGATTTAATTATCTAAAATAAAAATATTTTAATGATTAATAAGACTTCTATTTAATTGATTCAATGTTAGAATTTAAGGAATGATACTAAAAAGTGAAAAAGATTAATAATCCTATAAAAAAGATAGGTTTAATTATAAATCCAATTGCAGGGATGGGAGGTACTGTAGGGCTTAAAGGGACAGATGGAACTATCTACAAAAAGGCGATAGAAATGGGTGCAAAACCGGTAACTCCTATACGAGCAAGTGAATTATTCTCAAATATAAAAAATAAAGAAAAAATTACTCTTTTAGTCGCACCAGAAAAGATGGGGGCTAATATTGTAAAAGATCTTGGTATTGATTTTAAGATCATTGGTGAGATTGGCAATGAAACTACAAAAGAGGATACAAAGAGAATTGCTAAACAAATGGTTAGTGAAAATATAGATCTTCTAATTTTTTGTGGAGGTGATGGGACAGCGCGAGACATTTTTGATTCAATTGATCTCGAAAAGCCTGTAGTTGCATTACCTGCTGGAGTAAAAATGTTTAGTTCTGTTTTTGCTATTAATCCTCGAGCTGCAGCTGAAATTGTTGATAAATTTATTGATGAGGAAATTGAAACTCAAGAAAAGGAAGTCCTTGATATTGATGAGGATTTATTCCGTCAAGATATTTTACAAGCAAAATTATATGGATATTTGAAGGTGCCAAAAATTGTACACTTAATACAATCAGGCAAAACAGGTACTGGAGTTGAGAGAACAATTGAAGAAAATAAACAAGAAATTGCTCAATTCATAATTGAAAATATGGAAGATAATATCTTATATTTATTAGGGCCAGGTACTACGATCAAGACCATCAGTGATAATTTAAATATCTCCAAGACTCTTCTTGGAATAGATGCTCTCTATAATAAAGAATTAATTGGAAAAGATCTAAATGAGAAAGATATGCTTCAATTGATGAAGACATATCCTAATAGAGTAATTATTATATCACCGATAGGGGGTCAAGGTTTTATTTTTGGGAGGGGAAACAAACAATTTACGTATGAGATTCTTCAAGAGATCGGAAAAAAAAATATAAAAATTATAGCAACTAAACAGAAAATGAAAGATCTAGACTATTTAAGAGTTGATACAGGTAGTCTAGAAGTTGATAATCAATTTAAAGGATTCATTAAAGTTATTACAGGATACAAGGAAGAATTAGTGGTTGAAATTATTGCTTAGAACTAAATAATATTAAGTTTCTTTAACTTTTCTTCAGTGGGTTTACCTGTCTCCCAATCCCAGCCTCGATATTTATAGTAGGTTCTTAAATTATCTTCTAATTCTAATTTTACATGAACAGTTTTTCCTGACTCCAATTCTTGTTTTAGAATTCCAGGAATTCTGTCATCTTCTCTTGTAATTCCTAATTTACAATTTATTAACCTCTTTAGATTGTTAATTCTTTCGCCGACTCCAAGCATCGAATTTTTATCATAGTGAAAGTTAGTTGTAGCATTAATATGTCCAATGATATGATCTAAACTTAGACTAACAAAAGAACAATTCACAGCGGAATCATCTATAGCTCTTATATCTTGTAAAGCAATAACACCTTTTTCTCTTCCTTTAATTTGTGATCTTCCTTTACCAATTTTTACTCTTAAGCTTGGAAATGAAACTTTTGTTACTTCTACACTATACCAATCACATTTCTGATGATTTGCCCCAACACAGCAAGTCATATAACTTAATGCTTGCCCAGCAAATGCGCGGGGGTCATGAAAAGGAACTTCTAAACCCTTGACATGTGCTGCCAATTCTGGGTCTACTTTTAGTTTTTGAGCCATTATTCTAACTCCTTCAGCTAATAAATTCCCTATTCCTTGACGATTTGAAATTTTCTCAATTAGGTTTAAAATTAATTTACCATTTCCCCATTTTATCTCATCAAGTCTGATGTCTTCTAAATACTCTTGTATTTTTGGTAAATTGATTTTATACTCAACTAAATATATTAAAAAAGCAATAGTAACACCACTTGAAATGGTATCAATCCCATATATATTTGACAAGTGATTTGCTAAAATAACGATTTTGGAATCAAAAACTCCGCACATCGGTCCAAAAGCAGCCACGGTTTCATATTCAGGACCATCAACCTTAATTTCTTTCCCATTATCTTCAATAATTGTTTGCTTCCCACATTTCATTGTACAACCAGCACACCCATAATCCAAAACAGGGTATTTTTCTCTCAATGTTTTTCCTGTTAATTTCTCTGCAGGAAATTCAGTTTCAGTGAAATAATATGCAGGCGTATCTCCAAGAGCCATTCCAATATCAAGGTAACAGTTAGTCCCATAAAGAGTATATAGCATTGGTGTAGTTGATGCGAGTAGATTTCCTCTTTTGGAATCTTTGTCTTTTTTTATCAATTCTTTTCCAATTTTAGTATCAAAAATTTTTATTTTCTCAGTGCCATGAATAGCTATTGCTTTTAATTTCTTAGATCCCATTAAAGCTCCTAAGCCACATCTACCTATAGCTCTCCCTTCATCATTAATAATTCCTGCATATTTTACAAGATTTTCTCCCCCAATTCCTATTGTCGCAATCCTGATTCGGTCATTATTTAATTCATTTTTAATAAGAGATTGAGTTTCATACGTATCTTTTCCCCATAATTTACCAGCATCTATGAAATCTACTGCCTTCTCATGAATGAATAAATATACCGGATTTTCAGATTTTCCAATAATAACAACAGCATCAAATCCACTATTCTTTAATGATATACAGAAAAAACCTCCCGATGTTCCTTCTCCCCAGATTCCTGTTAGAGGTGATATACCAGTTACAGAATATCTTCCTGATGATGGCCTTATCGTTCCAGTTACTGGCCCTGTAGCAAATATTAAAGGATTTTTTTCATAAAATTGATCTTGTTTTAGAATTTCATAATCCTCTTTAGATAATAAATCATATGTTATTTTAGCACTTAAACCTGTACCGCCAAGATAACTCTTTGCATCGTCAATATCTAAGTCTTTGATTTCAACAGTCTGATTACTTAAATTTATAAATGCAATCTTTCCATTATATCCAAAAAATTCTTCACTCATCTCTTAATCTCACATCCTTAAGTTAAAAATCTATCATTTTTCCATCCCAAGCATATTCGAAAATCTTTCTATAAAGATCTTGATCGATGGGACGATAAGTAGTTAATGTGACAGCATCATTATTAGCATATTCAACAAGTTTGTCTAGTTTTGCAAAATATTCTTCTTTAGAGATTTTTGGGTCTTGAATTTCTTTAACACACGTAGGACCATCTATAGATTTTATGAAATCCTTAAGAGAATTAATAAATTCATTTAATAAAATATCCCGATTTTTATTAGATGTCTCGATGCCGAATATAGGACACAATTCCATCCATTTTTCCGTAACTTTTGCCTTAAAAGCAATTCCGTATGGTAAAAACATACTAACAGAAACACCATGGTGAACACTAAATATTTTTCCAAAACTATGACCTAATGCATGATTTATCCCCGGTGCTTGGTTTCCATATGAACCAAAAGCGGCTAAGGTAGAAGCTAATTGCATATGACTTCGCGCTTCTATATCTCTTCCCCCATATTTATATGTTCGGGGTAGATATTTTATTATTTCTCCAACAGTAGTTTTATTTACCGCATCAAAATAAGGATTACCCCAATTTGTAGTAAAGGAACCCATAGCATGCGCTAATGCGTCTAAACCAGTTGCCATTGTAAGAAATGGTGGTAAATCTTTCACAAACTCAGAATCTAATATGGTAATATCTGCTAATAATTCTTCATGAACAACTTCTATTTTTTTCGGAGGATCCCTAGAAGTATCCGTGATTAAAGCTGCGGTTGCTACTTCTGAACCTGTTCCTGTAGTAGTCGGAATTGCTATTAGAAATTTAACTTTCTTCCTCAGTCCAAGAGGCGCACCGATACTGGGTAAAATCATGAAAAGATTTTGGTTGGGTTTTTCATATTTTACTAAAACCATTTTAGCTGTATCCATAACACTTCCACCTCCTATAGCAATTATAATTGTGGGATTGTATTCTTCACACACTTTCGTAGCTTCATCTATTGTTGATAGAGGAACTTCTGGTATTACTCCTGACCAAATTTTGTAATCCATCTTGATTAACTCGAGAAATTTCTCTATATTTTTAACAAACTTTTTAGTAAATGTATCAACAATAATTAAAGCTCGCCGATCCTGTTTATCAATAACTGCTTCTAAATATCTTGCTACTTTAAGCAGAGCAGATTTGCCAGTGTATATTCTTGACAAAAAAAAGTTAGTTTCAATACCCCTTACAGCTCTCGCACCCAAAATAGGCATCAAATCTTTAATTATTTGCGATTCATACCAAGTAGGCATCTTAAATGGTCCCCTTTATTCGTTTAAACAAATTAATTTTAAGATAGTTAGATATTAAAGACCAATTTAATAAAAAAACATTTTTAATTCAATATTCGATACTATCTTAATTAGGTAAATTTGTATTGAATTTTTACCCACTAAATTGAAATGATATAATTCCTTGGTTTGAAATCTATGAATATTAGATTAAATATGAATGAAATGTACAAACTTCCTCCAAAAGAAGTATTAAACCCTGTGAAAGAATCAATAAATAGCATAAATAGATATACTTCTCAAAAAGAGGTAGAAATTTTAACTGAACATTTATCTAGCTATGCAGATGTTCCACAGGAAACAATTTTTCTAAGTTCTGGTTCAGATTTAATATTAAAGGAGTTCATCTTTCTATTTTCAAATAATAGGCAAATTATAATAGCTGACCCTACTTTCGTTGTTATCAATAATTCTGCTCATAATACTGATAGTAATGTAATAAAAGTCAGATTAAATGAACCTGATTTTAAAATAAACTTAGATGCTGTAATTAATCAATTGGATAAACCATCAGTGATAGTCTTAGATAACCCAAATAATCCTACTGCTAGTATGATTTTGACTGAAAAAGATGTTGAAACTATTTTAGAATATGAAAATGTAGTCCTATTAATTGATGAGGCGTATTTTGAATTCTCAAAATTTAGTTATGTAAAGCTTACTCGAAATTACTCTAACCTTGCAGTTGTTAGAACATTAAGTAAATCTTTTGGATTAGCAGGATCAGGGATAGGATATTTAATTGCAGGGGAAAATATTAGAAAAAAATTTCAAGGATTAGAGATTATGTTACCTTATCCAAGTGTGGTTGCTGGTATCAAAGCCTTCGAAAATCAAACCTATATGAAAGAATATATCAATGAAGTAGAATCTGAAAAAAGGAGGATAAGAAGAAAATTGTCTGAGTTAGAGATAGTCTCCTATCCTAGTTTTACCAATTTTCTACTTGTGAAAACGAAATTTCCTCATATTTCAGAAAGATTAGCAGAGAGAGGTGTTCTAGTCCATGATGCAACAAATCAATTAGGATCAGGGTATTTTAGAGTAACTATAGGGTCACCTAAAGAAAATACAAATTTTTTAGAGGTCCTTGAAGAAATTATAAAAAAGAATGAAAATTGATTAGAATTTACATAATCTTTATTAAAAAAACAATTAAATGAATTACAGGTGAATATATGACTGATAAGATTAAAACAATTTCTATAATTGGAGCAGGGTATATGGGAAAACAAATTATTGAAAAATCTGCTCTGTATGGGTATGATATAAATGTATTTGAAACAAATCCAGAAGGATTGAATGATTTTATTAATAATATTAAAACGAAAGTTCTAGAAAAAGGTATTAAAATAGAAATAAAGAATTACTCTAATCTCTCTCAATCTGTAAAAGAAACAGATTTAATCATTGAAGCAATTCCAGAGAAGCTTGAGTTAAAGAAAGAAATATTTGCTCAGATTGATAAATCTGCACCATTACACGCCATACTAGCTACTAATAGCTCTTCAATTCCGGTTTCAAAACTGGAAGATGTCGTTGATCGGAAAGATAAATTATTAAACATCCATTTTTATAACCTTTTTACGATGCCAATGGCAGATATCATGCGAGGAACTGAGACTAGTGAGGAAACGTTCCAGATAGGGAAGAATTGGATAGAGAGTATTGATATTGTACCTCTTGAAGTTAAAAAAGAATGTTATGGTTTTGTTCTTAATAGAATATGGAGAGCAATTAAAAAAGATTGCCTAAAGATATGGGCTGGAGGTTATGCGGATATTGAAACTGTGGATAAAGCTTGGCAAATTTTCTGTCAATACTTCCTCACAAATAAATATGGACCATTTCAATTTATGGATAGAATTGGATTAGATGTAATTTATGACATTGAAATGTCGTATTTCAAGAATAGCGGACTTCCAGATGATAAACCCCCAGATCTACTTAAAAAAGTAGTCGACAACGGAGAATTGGGAGTAAAGACGGGTAAAGGATTTTATAACTATAAGACCAAATAATTTTTTTTTGATTTTTAATTTACAAAAGTAATTCTTAAAGCTTTTATTATTAAAAAATAAGTGAAATGTCGGGAAGAAAAAAGGAAGAAGTTCAAAGAATTAAAGAGCTTGAAAGTATAAATTTAGCAAGAGATGAAATTAGAGATCTGGTTATAGAAACAAAGAAAGAAGTTGAAAAAGATAATGATCTCTTAGCTGATCAAATAAATAGTAAACTTAATAACAACGGGATAAAATCTATTGATATTGTGGGCGCCATTGGAGCAGGTAAAACTGCTCTTTTAGAAAAACTAACTGAAAAATTATCAAAGAAATATAAGATCCTAGTTATTTGTGGTGATATAACTACTCGAGTTGATGCTGATCGAATTGAGAAAAATAATGTTAAAACAGTTCAGATTAATACAGGTCGAGAATGTGCATTAAATGCATATCATATCCATCAAGTTCTGAAAAATCAAGATTTAAGTGAGTATAATTTAATTTTTATAGAAAATGTTGGTAATTTAATTTGTCCTTCTGATTTTAAGCTCGGAACAGACAAACGATTGACTGTTGTTTCGATTAC
>JAEOTV010000257.1 GCA_016839635.1 Promethearchaeota archaeon
ATTTATTCAATTCATTCGCAATTTTTTTTGTTTTCTTGTCTTTTATCCAGTATCTAACTTTTGGAGATCTAAGGAAAGCTTGAATTTTCTAGTAAAAAATTAAAAAAAATTAGTTAAATTCCATAATTTAGGGTTTTTAAAATTTCTTTAAATTCTCTCAATGTTTTCTTCCCGTGTATTTTTAATCTACCAGTAACCAAATTCCATAATAATGATACTTTGGATTTATTATTTCCACTTAGTTTAGCGTAAATATTAGAAGTGCATTCAATAAAACTATCTAAAACCAGAGTTTTTAGCAGATCTTCATCATTTTTTATTGATTTTATATCAAGTTGACCATTTTCTATCGTTATCAATGCAGCAAATTTTTGATCTTTGAAATTAATAAGGATCTTTAATATCCTTCCTGCGTAAAATTCTTTAAACTTTTCTTTATTATTTAGACCTTCTAAACGTTTCCATAGTACTCTAGCTAAGCCTTTTCTTTTTTGCTCTAAAGTTGACATTAATATATCACCTTGGTTTATTCTGGAATCATCGCTACAGCTCGGACCCATCCTGCACTTGCTCTTTCAATTTTTATAGGAAAACAATAAATTATTGCTCCAACTGGAGGAACTTTATCTAAATTGGTTAATTTTTCCATTTGGAAGTAACCTAATTCTCTACCAGCAAAATGCCCTTCCCATATAATGGAAGGATCAGGTTTACCCGCCTTTATCATTTTTTTCCATATTCTCGCAGTATATAAGAATGGAGCATCCCATCCCCAAGAATCTGTTCCAACTACATGTACACCTTGTCTGATAATATACAATGTAGCTTCTTTTCCTACGCCAACTCCATATTTCAAATATTCCTGTGTTGCAAAATATTCTGGAGCATTTGTGTGAATACACAAAATATCTCCTTTCTGTAACTGGTGATTAATTTTGTCTAACTTTTCTTTAACATCATGGGGAGTCAAAACATATCCTTCTTCATATTCAGTACAATCAAGTACAATCAATGGACCTATTCCCCACTCTAATGGAAATTCGTCAATTGTCAAAGCTTTTTTAACACCAATCTCTCTATCCTGAACGATAGCATAATGATATGGAGCGTCCATGTGTGTTCCGCTATGAGTGCTTAAAGTAACAGTCTCTGTTGCCCATGCTTTTCCATCATGCAGGTGTTTTTTCGGTATTAACTTTCTAAAGACATAAGTAGCTTCTTCTGCCCCGCTCATATGATCTTGATATTTGATTTTAGGGATCATCATAGGCATATCTCCCAGTGTATCATTTTTTATGGGTACTGACAAATCAATGAATTTCATTTTTCGTCTCCTTCTGATTTTTTTAGATTTCTTAGATCTCTTGAAAAGAAGGCTTCGCCATAATGTGAAAATAAGAATGTCGCAGGACTATGAATTGAAACTCTATCCTTTGCTATTAGTGTTGTTACTGGTGCTTCTGAATATTTTGTAAATAGGATATCGTGACCAACGCATAAACCACATATTATATTCATGTCGGTTTTTGATTTATTCAGTAGTAATGCTTGCGCTACAGGATTACATGTAGTCCATCCTATCATATATCCCGTTTTTGAATAAGCAGAATATTCTTCTGGAATTCCAATTTCTGTCTTTTTTATACTTCCAGTCTTACAACACACGGATGATAATTCAAATCCATATTTTTCTAAATACTCACCTATTTTATTCGCCTCTTTTCGTAAACCAACACAAAAAGCAAGTCCGAGCTTCTCATATCCCATAGCTTTAGCAAACTCAATTGTATCCTTCAATCGAGGCCATTGCATTGATCCAGTAGCTTCTACAATTGAAGCGTGAATATTAGTGTTTCTAACTTCTTCGTTTTGTTCATAGAAATTTCTTGAACTAAGGATTATCTCTTTTGACGTTTTCATTGGACAATTTTCTGCCCTACTTTTTCGTCCAACAGTACAATAGGCTAAACTATTACAATTATGGCAGGTAGGTTCTTTAAAATCTCGAATATCAAGTTCTGTGTTCATTTTCTTTATCACATCTTAGTTTAAACTAAAAATAAAAAAAGAAGATTTAATCAAAGATTTCATCCAACCAATCAAAAACAAGGGAACTCATTAGTGCTAGATTATCAGCTTGACAGTGATGTGCACCTCCTTCATTTGCTGGTGCGATTATTAATTTGGAATGAGAATTAAGTGATGAATCTATTGCATGATGTTGCTGAGACTTAATCTCATCTGAACTGTTATATTCTCCTTCACCAATTAATATTAATAGAGGACAGGTGATTTGGCTCGGATCAAAATTAAATTCCTTATTTACTTCTATAAGTCCAAATATGTTATTTAGATCCAAGCCCCACCTCCATGCAAGAAGTTGGGCCATGCGTAAATGATGCGGATCAGCCTGTTTTAATTCTTTAGCTCTCTTAACAGCTGTATTTGCAAATAATCGTTTAAGATCGAATATCATACTATTTGCAATGCAGGCTTTAATGCGCTTTTCATAAATGCTAGAACGAGGAACTAAATAACCACCTAAGCTAATTCCATAAGCTGCTAATTTTTCCGGATCCACTTCAGGTCGACTCAAGGCAAAGTCCACAACTGCTTTCATCGGATTCTCTGTGTCCTTTTTAAAAAAAAGACCTTCAAATGGGAGACTTCCTTGGCCTGGTAGATCGACTGTTAAAAAATTATATCCCCTTTTAAGAGCTGCAGGGGCGACAAAAAAGTATTGATCCAAAGCATAAGTTTCACCACCTCCTATCATGATTAATGTCTTGTGTTTTTCTCCGTCATTTTTAGCTTTTATATAGTATCCTGGTAAGATTTTACCTTCAAAAGGAACTTCAATCGGTTCAATCGGAGGATTAAATAAATCACCTCCCTTTTTAAAACATGTCCGCATTTTGAGCAATATATTTTGATAATCAGGATTATCAGGAAGCATGTCTCCCAAAATTGCTCTGTAATAAATAGCCGCTCTTAGGAATGTTTCACGTGCACTTATAGTATGGTTTCTTTGAAATACATCTTCCGCTCTTTTTTCAACTCGTTCAGCAAGTTTGAAGAACTCTTTTCCCCAACTTTCGGGGTTTCCATCCTCAATTTGATTGATTGTATAAAAAACTTCACCAATTGTACATGCTCCATGAATTCCATGTCCTAATAACCATTGAAGTATAAAGTCCATATCCTGAGTTTCAAAATAAAGTTTAAAGTAAGTTTTATGGGCGTAAAATTCCCCATTTTTTGAACCAGATTTAATCTTATTTTTCGAGTTTATACTCATTTTTTTCACACTTAGTTTGTAAATTAATATTTTTGTTATAGAATTTCTTTCTAGAATTTTACTCTAGAAGAACATTCGATAGTAAAATATCAATTATACTATTTAAATCTATCGAATCTGATTCTAGAAAGATCCTCTATATTTAAATAGATTGAAAACTATTATTCAATTATAGAAAGATTTACTATTATTAAGTTGATAAGAACAATGGAAATCAATGCTAGAGATAAGATTTTACAAACAGCTCGTCAATTGATTGAAGAGTATGGATATAATAATTTGAAGATCAATGATATAACAGAAAAAGCAGGCGTGGCAATTGGTACTTTTTACTGGCATTTTAAACAAGGAAAAATTTCAATTGTTAAAGAACTAGCGAGACAAGGAGCGCGAAATTTGAATGTGTTTCTTAAAAAAATTAAAATTGAACCAGATAAACCTATTAAAGGATTTAAACCATTTTTTCTGAAATATATTGAATTTCATAGAAGAGTTAGATCACAATTAATAGCTTTTGAAAAAGAATCTATAGGTAACCCAGAAATAGCTGCTGAATTTGAAGAAATATTAAAAACAGAAGTGTTGGGAACTGTCGAATTTATTGAAAATATTCTTAAAAAGTCTAATCTTACACTGAAATATTTATCAGAAAACCTTAAAATTTCAATAATTCTATTCGATGATTTAGTCCATAGACATGTAATTTTTAATGACAGGTATGGATCAGATGATTATTTTGCTGATCTTTTAGTAAGTTTCTTTGATACCATTTTAACAAAATAGGTCAGAATAGGCTTAATAATTAGAAAAAAAAATTTACAGCTTTTAAATATCAGCTGTGAGAAAAGTTTTCAATTCCTTACGTATTTTCTCAATTTTTTTATCCTTAATCCAATATCTAATTTTAGGAGATCTAAGGAAAGCTTGAATTTTCTCATTTATTCGAATAAAAATATTAGGATTAAGAACGCCATTTCTTTAATTCGGTAATATCATCAGGGAGATTATCAATTCCGCCAAATTCTTTAATAACAATAGAAACTAATTTAGTTTTCCATTCTTTATTAAGGTTAGGATAAGTCATTTGATATTCTCCCCCAATGCTCTCACAATCATCTTCAATTATTATATCTGGTTTAGCTTCTTCAATAACATAATTCCAATCCTTTTCTTTTGGGTAAAAAATCAGTCCTTTTGGAAAATCATATTTTTTTAAAACTATTTCATCTTTTTTAACATTTTGAAGAGTGCTATGAGAACTTAGATACAAAATCTCAGCTCCTTGATTTTGCCATGTAGTTAATTTTTTAACAACATTACCTATTGGAATATATGAAGCAAAGTTAGATATTGAATCATCAATACCATCTATAATTTGTTGTACTATTTCATTCCTTGGAAGCCCTAAAGC
>JAEOTV010000258.1 GCA_016839635.1 Promethearchaeota archaeon
CAAATAAATCAAGTAAATATTGTAACTGTAAATCCTTGATAACATTTTTCATTGTTGCTTTTCCCAATGGAGTGACTTTAATTATTCCTAACTCCTCAAAAACCCTTAAATAATCATTATTAATTAATAATTGAACATCAGATTCCCAGAGTTCAGCAAAAATCTCTTTTAAATCCTCGATTTTTATATTTTCATCAACTTCCTTACTTAATGCTATTATTAGGGCTAAAATTCCGTACTGTGAAGGAGTAATATTATCATCTTTCCCATCTGAGGTTAGAATATAATATTGTTGTTCAAGAAATTTTGTTTTAATAAGTTCAAAACCTACATTTCTCAAATTCGAATAAACATCGCTTATGATTTGTTCAAAATTGAACTCTCTACTTAAATTTCTAAGATCTTCTTCTCTAATTACCTTTTGAGGATTTGTTAAAATAATTTTAGTAATGTTTCTTACAATATCATTAATTTTATTCATTTCACCTGACATCGAAATCACTCTCTTGTAATAATACAATTTTTAATTTTTTAATTTCTTTTTTTAATTCTAAGTTTGAAAGGATAAAGACTAAATTAATTCCTGATAGAATATCATCCCTTTCGAAGAGTGGTAAAATTTTTCTAATTGTTCTATATATAGATCCTGCTTTATTATATTTCCTTAAAATTGAAATGTTTGAAAAAATAATATTTTCACTTTTCGTTTGAAGTTTTATTGAGATATAAAATACAATGATGAAAAAGATTTTTTCTGGAGTAGTCAATTCTTCGAAATTAACTTGTTTTTTATCACTCCTGATGAATTTTATATTAATGAAAAAGCGCTTGTTATCAGCATTTAAGATAAATCTAAATTGAGTCATTAAATTAATCTCTGATAGAAATTTATTAGTAAAAGATTCTATTTCGTTAATAACATTTTCCAAATTTGTAAATTGTTCGAAATAATTGATAGTTTCCTTTTCATTTACTGTGATAGCAAGTTCTGATTCATGATTTTTAATAGAATTATCTAACTCTTTTAATTGTTGAATGATTAATGATAAATCGTCAGCATTCTGAGGATTATAAAATTCTTTTGGAATTATTATCTGTTCCAATTCAATATCTACTTTTTCAATATCCTCCTTAATAACTTGCAAGGGTTTGAGTGATTTTAAATGATTTAAATCAAGATCGCCGATTAATGTATTTTCACTATCTCTAATTTCTTTTTTTAATTCAGATTGGAGTTCATTAATTCTTTTTTCTTCATTATTGATTATATCTAAGAATTTTTCATAATCTAATCTATAACTTTCAAAGATTGGTTTTAATTCTTCTAGTTTTAATTGAGTCTGATTTTTTTTTGACTTAATTTTGGTAATTTCAAATTGAATGTCTTTTGCTATGTTTTGAAAATTTTTTATTTTTTCAGCATTTGTTAAATTGTTTCTGGAGTCTTCACCTGTATTAATTGACTCATTTTTTGTTTCTTGGGTATCTTGAGCCATTTCTCGTGTGATTCTATTAATTTGATTAAAACATTGTTTTTTTTGATTAGTAAATTCTTGAATTTTTATATTGAATTCTTCTATTTTAGTTTTAATTTGATCAACTTGGTTTTTCCGCTGAAGATAATCTTCTTCTAGAAATTTTAATTTTTTATTGTTATTAATTAAGGATTCATTCAATTTTTTCAATAAATCTGTAATAGCTGTTTTATTCCTTGATTCTTTATAAAATTCTGATACTTCTAATTCGTTTAATAACAGATCTTTTCTTTTTAATAGAGTTTTATATCTAAAAATAAGAATTAGACGCTGTATAATCTCATTGAATTGAGAAGAGATATTTATATTTTTCGATACTATTTTACGATATTCATGAATGTAATCTAATAATTTTAAAGCATTTACTAATTTATGATATATTTTTGATTCTTCTTGTAAAATCGTAATAAATTTTTCAATAGAAATTATATTCAAATCTTTAGAAATATCAATAAATAAATCATTTTTATATTTATTCAATAAATCTTTCTTAATTTTTCCATGAATCAATGTGAATCTGTCTTGAATTGGTATTTCTGTCGAACCGATGGATATATTTAGGTTAGTTTTTTGAATGTGTAATCCCTTTCTTGATTTTAATTATAGATCGTCAAAATGATTTTTATATTCCTTATACTCCTTTTCTTTTTTCTTCTTTCTTTCTCTTATTATATCAATAGGATCAGTATCATCGTCTTTTTGAATCATATATTTTTCATCAAAGCTTTTTTCAAATTGAGATTTAAATTTTTTAATTTTTTCAGAGACTTCTTCACTAATTTCGATTTCTTTTTCCATGTTTGAGTCTGTTGATATATCTGTTAATTTTTCTCTACTTTTCTTCCGTCTCAATCTCTTAAATTCACTTTCTGAGAGTTTTAAGTAATCTTGATACGTTTTTTTTTGTTCCTCTTGTGTTTTTTTTAATTTTTCTAACTCTTCTTTCTCTTTTATCCTTTTTCTGAATTCTTTTTTAGAATCTAATTCTTTTTGGGTCAATTGACTATCAATAATTTTTAAAAAGTCGTTAAATGCTAAAGTTGGATTCTTTTTGAAAAATTCTTTATAATCTCTTACCATATCTGGATCTGTATCATTAGGGATTTTTTTCAATTCTTTCTCGAATCTTACTTGTAATAATTCTTGAAAATAAATTCCAATTTTTTCTACTGATTTCAGAAAAATAGTATTATGATTTAATGAATCTAAAAGCTCTAACCATTGTGAAATTTCAATTGAAGGAATAAAAGAAACATTATCGATGATTTTACTAATCTTTTTTTCTTCTATAAAAAATAATCCAATTAATTTTGTATTTTCTTCATTTAGTGTAAATTTTTTTAAGTTTTCTTTAAAATTTTCTTTATATTTTCTAATCAAATGGTCTTGAAAATCTAAGAATTTATTTAGATTTGTTTTTGAAACTAAATTCAATTTGTCATTAATATTCTTTATTAATTCTTGTATGATTTCTATTTGAGAAAGAAACTTCTCATCCTTAAATTCATTTTCAAGGATATGTATAGTTTTTGAAATTTTGTTAGAGGAATCGTTCAATTGATTAATTTTTATCTGAAGTTTTTCAATTGGGATAGTAAATTCCTTAATTTTATCCAGATCAAATATTTGGTTATTACTCATAATCTATATTAATAAAAATGTAATAAGATTGTTCTATATTTAATTTTCTTTAAATTTCGGGGGGTCCAGATATGGTTCTTTTATTCTCAATAGATCTACTTGTACGATTTGTTTTTTGTTTTGCATCACTTAAGATGTCTTGTCTTTCAACATGAATGGCAGTACCACCAACTAATTTCAAGGAATTATAAAAAATATCATAAGTTAAAAGTTCTGTATTTATTGCTTTTAATAATGCTACTCTTGTTCCCCTTTCAATGTCAGACCCAGAATATCCATATGTTAAAGCTAAAAGTCCTTCTAATTTATTTTTTTTATAAAATTCTGTCCATAAAAGATTGCTATCAAATTCAGATATAACATGTCCTAGTTTAGCTTCTAAATCTTTTGAAATTACGAGAATTTCTTTATATTCATTGTTTAAATTTGAAAAGATAGACTCATCAACTCCAATTTTCGCATTTTGTAGTTTATTCATGAATGATTCGATAATTTTTTTTCTTAACTGGAAGTCTGGGAAATCAAATTTAAAATGAAATGTAAAACGGCGCCAAATTGCTGAATCTAGTTGATGCTGATGATTAGTAGCCCCAAAAATTGCTAGCGGAACTCCTTCATAATTTATTTTATCTATAACTTGTAGAAAAGAAATTACTGCTCGTTTAATTTCTCCAACCTCATGGATATTTGATCTTTCAGAGCCAATAGCGTCAATTTCATCGAAAAATAATATAAAAGCCCCTCGTTCTTTAGCAATTTCAGCTGCGAGTTCAACAACTCCTCGAATATTTTTAATAGTATCTCCAAGTAGAGGAGATACAAGCCTATCGGATTCTACAACACATACAGGGATATCATGTTCCTTAGCAAAACCTCTTGTTAAAGAAGTTTTTCCTGTTCCAGGTGGTCCATATAGAAGTACAGTTAGATTTGGAGTTAGCTTGGTATTTTTTAATTGTTCAGTAAATTCGTCATATTTTTTTAAAGCTTTAAAAAAATCATTTAAAATTTCTTTTTTAATTTCATTTCCTAAAATATCATCTACCTTTTCTTTAATATCTGAAGGAAAATAAACCGCACCATATTTTCCAAGTCGTTCTTTTATAACGTCGTCAGAAAATATAATATTTTCTTCTTTTTCAGTTTTAGGTTTGCTCATTATACTTCACTTTTTTATATTAATTCTTTTTATTTTTATCTTCAAATCTTTCACAATAATATGCAATTTCATTAATAAACTCTTTAAGATTATCAATTTGGGATCCAATAAAATTAAAAATTTCCTTTCGATATTGAACTGAATCTCGAATTTTCATCTTATCTAATCCCAAATAATTCGGAAAACATATAAGTTTCATTAAATATGGAAGTACTTTTTCATTCGTTTGCAAATCCTTAAAAATTGCATAGAATATGTTTTCTTCAGATAATTTCCATTTTAGGATACCCATATAAATCAAGAAAGAAAAATTCATTGAAATCCAATTAATTAATTCCTTTGAAAGAAAACCTCGTCTTTGAGAAGCAAAGGCTAAATAATATAGTATTAAAGTTTCATTACTTAGTTGTGGATAATATCTTATTGTTCCATCAGATTGCTTATTATCTCGTAAAAAATTATTTTCCAATAATAATTCAACAAAATCTTTCTTTGGAGCTAAAAATATTCCATCAAGTAAGCGTAATCCAATACGCTCAGCAATTTTTTCTATAGCTTCTTCTTCAGGATTCGCAATCGAATCAACATAAGGAAGGAATATATCATTTTTTAAGATCATTGGAATTTCGTGATTTTCCCTTTCTGGAAATTCTCCAAAATTAGGATCCAAGTTATAAAGAGATGTTATATTGTTAATTATTTGGTATACCTTTGGAGATATACCAGGAATTTCGAAATAATCGGGACTTTCTAATTTTTCTCGATAGAATGTATGAGGTTGTAAAATATGTCGTTGACATTCATAAAAATCGATAGATTCTTGGAGTAGTTTATTGTATATCATTCTAAGGTTTGCTCCTCTTGGTAATAATTTACTCTCAATGAATTTAACCAATTGAAATAAGTAAGTATTTTCTAAATTTAATTCATCTGGATTTGTTATATGACGCAACACATTTAAAGCATCAACAGATTCATGAAGAAAATCTAATATATAGTCTTTAATATCTATTATAGGAATATTATCCCTATATTTGATAATGAAATCTTTAATAATATCATAAACATTTGATCTATACATAGCCGAAAATTCAGAAAGTGCTCTAACTTTACGAATATTTCTTTTTTCTTCTTCCTGACGAATTTTATCTAAAACTTCGGTATCTAATAATAAATCTGCATCTAAATCTATAATTATTCTTCTTGTTTCTCTAAGAATAGGACGCATATGACTGATAAAAGTCAGGTATCTTGGTAAGATATCTGTCCATTTTTCTCTCTTTCTTCCTGGTTTTACAGCTCTCGTAGATTTTTTTTTATAACTCATTTTTTTATTCTTATTTCATCTTTATTCTTCATCATATCCAACTAGAACTTCAGTAAATATATTAGAAATTTCAATAAATATAGGAATCTCAACTCGACATAAATTCCCCAGTATCCATTTATTTACATCCTTAAGAAGAAATCTTATTTGACTATGGATCTTCTTATTAATTTCTGAATCAATTATTTTTGATAGCCATAATCCTCCTCCTATTCGATATGCAATGATTTTAATGAGAGGTTCAAATAAAGGTTCTAAAACTTGTTTCATCATCCAGGATTTTGGAATAACACTCATATTTTTCTCATTAAAATTTGGATCATTTAAAACTGGGTTAGTCTCATCAATCCTTAATTTAGGCATGAAACTTAATAATAAAACTAAAGCTAAGATTGCTGAAATTCCATTGATTGTATAAGAGCCCCCAATTTTTTCAAGATCATCTCTATTTATAGCAATATTTGCTAAAAACATACATATGAAAACGTTTCTATCAAAATTGTCTGAAACATAGGCATATCCTAGTTCTTGATCAATGATTAAATATTTTTCTTCAAGAATTTGTATAATCTCATCTGGAAATGTATAGAATAAATAAATCTTTTCTTCGCTTCTTCTTATGTCTTTTTCAATTACAAGTTCTTTAGACACGAGGCCAAACATATTAATAAGTTCTTCAAGTTGTTTTTTTACATAATGGCGTGGTTTATTTGGATCTCCAAACATGGCAAAAAATTGATGATCAACGATATGAAAGTCATTTCTCTTGCTAAATGCCTCAACTATTCTATCTATTATTGGTCCTTGACTTCCAGATGCTATAGCTTTTGCTTTAGAAGTTACAAATCCATTTAAAAGTTCATTAATTATAAAATCTTGCTCATGAGTTCTAGATTTTAAAATTTTTTCAAACGCTTCTGAGAAATTCTCGGTGTTTGGGAAAAAAGCATTTTGAATCTTATCATTAATTGAATTTAGAAGTATATCTCCATTGTTTTTTGGAAAATGAAGCTTCATATTATTTAATCTTTGAATTAAAGCTTCTTTTGCCCCAGGTATGTTCTCTACATCTCTTTTTTGTAGTTCCTCTATTGCTTTTTCAAGTCCATCTTGTAAATTTCTTAACAACTCTTTCCAGGTTGTATCTTGAGTTTCTGCCATATCTTTCCCTTAGTATCTAATAGAGATTTCTAATTATATTTCCACTTTAATTGTATTGATATATTATTTAAAGCATTGATTAGAGGTCTAACAAGTTTTTTATCATAAATATTTGGAGAAGAAATGCCTCTTTGAGCTTTCCATCCCATCTGAGTACCATTTCCTATTTCTCTCTGCCCAAATTTTAAAATATTACTTAAATCTCGTACCCACCAATAGAATCTTAACCATTTTTTATTTGGATTATCCTTAGAATATATTACTGCTAATGCTTTCCATTCACCCATCAGCCATTTAAGAGTTATTCCACTCACAGGTAAGTAATAATTTATTGGAAAATTTGCGTGAAATCGTAGATCGAGGTTTTCTGGAGGTATATTGAAAATGGGTTGATTATATCCTTCTAAAATAACAATTTCACCACAATGCTGACATTCATAATGTGATTTCATTTTATCCATCTTTTTCTGACACTTAGGACATGTTTTATTTTCAATAATTCTATATTTTATAATATCTAAACTCTTTTCCTTCTCTAAATCTTCTTGTGTTTTAGGTTCTTGTTTTCCATATTTCCCCCTCCAACTCCAAATATCATCAAATGATTCATCAATTTTTTCTAAAGCAAGGATTATATTATTTAAAACGTATTTATCATAGATTTTGAACATACCTGCATGTTGTGAATTTTTCCACCAAGAGAGTCTTACATATTTTTCATCTTTTAAATATGCACTATGACAAATTAATACTGCAAACAAGCGATTATCGGTTTTATTTATTGTAATTCCTTTCTCACAAATTTCATATTGTTTATTTAGACTTACATTTTTATGAAAATATTCGCCATCTTGAAACGCTCCTTCTTCAGATAATTTTTTCTCCTTGGCTTCTGCTTCTCTATCTTTTTGTTTAATTATTTTTTTACATTGAGGACATTGAAAAATTCCTTCTACTAAAGGTTGCATTTTTATGTTACATGCAGGGCAATTCATTTTAATCTTCAGTACTCATTATTATTAGTCTTTCATAATCTAAATTTAATAATTTTAATTCTTTCTCCATTATTTTAGAAATTTCTTCATTTATTTTTACTAATTCTTTTCGATAGTTTATCAATGAATTTTGAATATTATCTATAATATCATCTTCATTGAAAGATATTTTTTCAATAAATTCTAAATATCTATATTTTTTATTCTTACCCGAATAATAAATTTTCAATTCTATTAATTTCTTATCTAATTGTTCGATTTGGTTTTTAGTTATTAATAATTTTGATAATTGGGAATACCATTTTTGATATATACCATCATTCTTATTTATTTTCTCAAAATTAAACTTATCTGAAAGCTCTACTTTCTCATCCTTAAGGTATTGTATAATATCTTTGCTTTCTTCTATTGCTTTTGCAATTTTTTTCATTACTGGTTTTGTGTTCAATACTGGTTCAAAGATTTTAATAAATTTGTTAATATTTTCTTGAATTTCATTGAATCTTTGATAAAATCCTTCAATTGTTACTTCAATTCTAATCGCTTGATATATATTCCCATATTGATCTAAAATATAGTATAAATCATTAGATAAGGTATAATCATGTTCACCAATTCCAATAATTAATGGATGGATCATATTACTTTTCTCACATCGAACACCCTTTAATCTTGTAAGAGCTAAATTAAAATTCCTTCTTGTTAAAGACTTAAATTTCTTATTTACTATCAAATAAAGTGTGTCATCAGGGATAGAAATTATATCATTTTCGATGGTTATAGTTTCTTCTCCTATCTTTAAAATAAAATCATCATCTTTTTGTTGAAACTCTTTTATACTTCGAACATTTTTAATTAAACCTAAATCTACATAAATCTCGATAAATTCCTCATCCCAAAAATTTACAATATTGTTTTTATAAATTTCATCTAACAACAACACTCTTTCATATGACTCTATGATTGTATTGTCGGTTAAATCCTTAAATAAATCGTTCCTAATGATATACAAAAAAAGAATAATATATCTCATATCTGCATTATTAAAAATATTATCGATTAAGTTCTTATCATGTTCTAATGATAAATTTTTATGTTCCATGCCTAAAATCCACTCCTTATAATTAAAACTGCTAAATCATTTCAGTCAAAAAGAGTATTTAGTATAATAAATCATTCCTAAAAAATTTTACTAATTCCTTCGAAATTTTTAACATA
>JAEOTV010000259.1 GCA_016839635.1 Promethearchaeota archaeon
TCTGGGTCAAGAACAACTACATTGCTTCCTTCTTTATATTTTTTAAAATACTTACCTTTTTCACCTTGGCTAAAATCATACTCATCCAACATTTCTTCATTCTCTTTCTTTTTTTTCATAATATTGATTCCTTTCCTTCTTTGATGCTGGCCTAGTGCTTATAATCCGTATATTGTCACCACGTTCTGTATGCACTGCAATAAGCATTCTCCCTTTGTAAGATTCTCCAACTGTAATTTTTCTTTCTTCGGTGTCTGAATGCTTTGGATCTGGAATTGTTATAGCATCTGGATCTCCAAAGATGGTGGTTGCTTCAGCAAATGATACTCCATGCTTTTTCTCATTAGAAACTGCTTTATTTTCATTCCATTCAAAAGTTAAGGGCATAATATTCCTTTATATTTCTGGTCTAATGTATCTTTAAGCGCAATTAGGTTAGAATACCTTATCATTAAAGCAATTTATTATTAATTCAATATAATCAAGGTTAATTATTTTTGTCAACATACTGACAATAAACAGAGAGGATATGTTAATCTTTTTTTTATTATCTATTCAAAGATATTTTATGTTATCCCTGTTAATACTAATAAACATAAACATCTGCTTCTTGACCAAATACAAGTTGATTTTTTATAACAACTTGCTCCCAATTCGAGAATTCACTAGGAGGATTGTAGCGATTAGACTTAGCATCATACCGCCCGGACACGCCGGTTATGCACTCCATAACATTAGTTGCTGCGGCTTTTACACCATCGTCTGTCATTCTTGCTCCAATATAGAAGTCATTTCCTGGCCAAGAAACATGATCCCAGGCAACGATACTAAACAATATGCAATTATTATAATCATCGTTTAGCTCCTGGTATTCTATTGGGTCGCATAATTGGGCCTTTGGATAATTGTTTTGTGTTAAAGGTCTTACCAAAAGGCTAATTCCATCAATCTCAATACGCTTGTTTACACATTCATTATAAGGGTCATAATATACAGCCCTAATATTTGAAAGCTTTTTCCTGTGATTATCTAAAATATTTACATTATCAAATTGTCCATTCAGTTTAAAAGTGTGAATCTCTTTTTTATCGTATTTGGTACATTTCCGGATAATCAATAATATTTTGTAAGGCGGCCTCGACACAATCCAAGAACTCAAAACCAAGGCCTCTCCGTTGTCTTTCATACCAAGCAAAAGCCAATTCAACATCATCTTTCGACCTATCAGTATAATGAAGCTTCACTTGTATTTATTCCTTATTTCTTCGTGAACTGATTGCCAATCATGAAGATTTTGCTTTCCTGCTTTATACTCTTTATATCTTTTATCAAGTTCTCGTTTTTGCCATTCAGGCATAGGAAGCTCTGAATTAGCTTGTGCGATAGAATCCCATACGTCTTCTATTAATAATAATTTTTCAGCAAGATTTAATTTGTTTATTTCTTGCCTAATCTCTTTGGGTCTCATTTTAATTCCTCCCTCTATTTATATTTTTATTCGTATTAATTCTTCAGCCTTAACGACAATCATCAGACACCTTGAGGGCCAAAGGAGCAATGCAAAATTAAAATCTCAGACACAGGCCCGAAACCAGGTAGACTGAATGAGTTTGATTAGGTTATAGATTTTTAATCAGTTACAATAATATTAAATTTTATCATTTCTTAACTCAATAGCCAAACTCATCAACAAAATGCATTCCACAATTTGTTTACAAACCTACAGTGATAAAATACCAAAGTTTTTTGTTTGTAGAAATGTTTGAAATATTTTCTAAACTTGGTCAATCCTGTTTTATATATAGGTCCCTAAGCCATCTTTTTTTCTTACTTTGTTTTCTTTTCTCCGTATTTACTTAATTCATAGTAGAATTGTTGTATCCCCTCAAGTTGATACACTCTAGAGGCTATATTCGTAATAACTGTAATCCTATTTAGATCAACCAAATCAATAGCTTGATTAAATTCCCATGACAAACTTTCACTATCAATTGTCATATCAATTATCACAGCAAATGCTCTTTTGAGTTTTTCTTTTACCCAGATTTTCCATTTATCATCTAGTATTATTGAAATATGTGCTTGATATGGTATATCTATATCCTGATGAAATTTACTTGGTGGCTGTAATTTATTCGATAATGCTTGTACAACACCAAACTTATTAACTGAATTAGCAATTATTTTATTAAATACTGTTGGACTATTCTGGTTTCGGAATGAACGAAAATAAAGAATCGGCCAGGAGGACATATATTTAATTGAAAAATAACGAAACAATAAAAACAAAATTAAAAGAGGAGTTATACTTAGTTTTTCTGTTTGAATTAGGTTTATAATGGAAAAATAGGGCTATAGAATAGAGAATTAGTGGCAAAAGATTAAGAAGAATTAAAAACGTTAAAGGAGCCGACTTAAAAGTTAATCCATGATTTTGATTAGTAAGAATTAGTAGTAGAGATAAAAGTATTATATGAAAGACTAAAGGCTTTTTAAAAGGGATTAAATTATGTTTGCTTGAAAAATTCTCCTTATTTTTTATTATTCTGAAAATATGATTTTGAAAATATCTGCCTTCTAATTTTTTAATTAAATAAATAGCAAATTTTCTCTTTATAATAATAATAAGCCAGGTTATAAGAAGAGGAACCAGCACAAATATACATACAAAAATAAGAATTCCAAAAATGTCTTTATTCAAGTAAAGATACCCCTTTTCTAATTAGACTTAAAAGCTTCTTGCAATAATTAGATAGCAACTAATGCATGTTTCGCGCAGTTATCTTTTAATTTTATTCTTCTGCCTCAATTTCGATATGATATTCAAGGAGGTCACTTAAACGATAATAAATTCTGTCAAAAGCATTTTGTAATTTCTCATCTTCTGTATGATTTGATTCTGCAGCGATGAATCCAATTAATTCATCAAGTTCACTTAAGGAATAATGAACCACAATAGATTTAGATTTGACTATGGAAACCTTTAATCTATCAGTAAGGCTTGGATCTATAAAAATGTATTTTCAAGAATTAAATCTTTTTCATTGAGGCTAAATCTTACTGGAATTTTTTTGTCAATTTCAGTCATTTTATTAATGTCGTTGCGCATGACCTGCCTTGTGGACACAACCGGAAAAGGCTACGCAATTCACAACCGGCTCCACAAGGTCAGAGTCAAGATTGCCTTGTTAGAAGTATTAATATTTTAACCAAATAGCTCCTGTGGCACCAGGAATATTTTTAATTAATTTAAAATTTCCAACATTGTAAATATACGGATCAGATCCAGAATACTCTTCAGATATAAGCAAATAATCTTCACGGAATGAAATTCCCAATTGTCCAAGATCTATGCTTAAGTCATCTATTATCTTAACCTTCTTGCAATTTTCTTGGCAAAAAACTACTGGTTCAACATAGTGAGGCGAGTCACCAAATTCAATTTTTACAGCAATACCAA
>JAEOTV010000260.1 GCA_016839635.1 Promethearchaeota archaeon
GTGTTTTTGATGACTATGATCATATGCAAGCGAAAATCGTCAGTATAAATGCAACCTTTGAAGAACTGGTAGGAGACCTTGATAGTTTAGATCAAGAGGTAGATCATCACATTGAATTAAATAAAGCAAGTGCTAGCGCTACTATCATGACTGCTTACATAGTAACAATTTCGGTTGTCGTTGTTTCAATCGTACTTGGAACAATAGTGGCAGTTCCTACTGTTAGAGGAATTGTGGGAGTTACAAAGAATATGGAGAATGTATTAAAAGCAGGTTCTAAGGCGAGTGTAAATGTTTCAAATATGGCAACTGAATTGGCAGCTAGTGCAAGTGAAGTAAATGCAGCATCTGAAGAAATTGCGTCTACGACACAAGAAGTATCAATGAATACACAAGGTCAAGTGGATTCTCTCGTAGAAATCAGTAAGATGTCAAGTAATATCAATGATCTTTCTCATGAGATTATGAAATCCTCAAATGATATCAATAGAATAATGGATCTCATAACAAATATTTCAGATCAAACTAATTTATTAGCACTCAACGCAAGTATAGAAGCAGGTAGAGCGGGTGAGCATGGAAGGGGATTTGCAGTAGTAGCAGACGAAGTTAGAAAACTTGCTGAAGAATCTAAAAACGCCACTGATGAAACAGGTGCACAAGTAAAAGATATAACAACACGCATCCAGACAACAGTTGAGTTAATCGGAGCTATAACACAAGATATTGAAAGCACAACATCTGCCGGAGAAGAGAATTCACGAGCACTTGAAGGCATTAGCGCATCATCTGAGCAACAAACTGCCTCAATGGAAGAAATTACCTCTACAGCAAATAAGTTAGGTACATTAGCAGAAGATTTAAAACATGAACTGGCAGAATCTGGGGCAGGAAACGGGAAAGCAGAAGAGAAACAACTAAAAGAGAGAGAAAAAAAAGGTTTAAAGAAGAAATTATCAGCTATAAAAACTATTCGGCAAAGTGAGTCCTCAGAAGAAATTTAAACATGTAAATTTAACAATTTTTTTTTTTTAATTTTGTAGTAATTATCTTTTTTTATTAATATCAGAAATATTGGTATTATAGGCATAAACTCATTTTTAATGATAAATAATCAATAATAAATATTTAATTTCTTTTTAGAACTTATATTTCTATAATAAATGATATTCTGAGATTTTAAATGGGAACAGATAAAATTGAAATTGAAGACTTAGAAGCATTCATTAATGGTTTGAAAGATTCATTTGATACTTTAGAGAGCATTGATCCAACACAAGCAAAGGGATTTCAAGCGCAAATGGCGAAAGCAATTATAGATTTAAGATCTAAAAGAGCCGCAAAAATTGAGCCTCTTCCAAAACATTTGGGACATTTTACAAAAGAAGATCTTAAAAATTACTTACTTAAAGAGCTAGAATCTTTACAAGATCTTTTAGATTCCTCTGATTATAATAGGAGAAGAAAATTTGAATTGGTAAAAAAAATAGCTCTAGTAAGGGAGCAAGTAAACAATATGTAAGCTTTTTATTTTTTTTTAATCTTACGAGGTTTTAAAAATGCTAATAGATGTACATTGTCATGCTAATCTCTATTTAGTTCTTGATGAAATCATTAAAGAAGCAAAAAATGTCGGAGTACAAAAAATCATCTCTGTAGGAATGAGTTATAATAGTTTAGAAAGAATCTTAGAAATTTCAAATAGATTTGATAACATTTATCCTGCGTTAGGTATACATCCCGAAGAAGTAAAAATAAACAATAATATCGAAAACCAATTAGATACCATAATTGCTCTTATCAAGAAAAATAAAAAAAACCTCTGTGCCATCGGAGAAATCGGTTTAGATCATCACTTTATTAAAGAAAAAGAATTTTATCGACTTCAAAAGAAAATCTTTGAACATATGCTTTCATTAGCACAAGAATTAGAATTGCCTATTAATTTACATACTAAAGGAGCAGAAAAATTAGTATTTGATTTACTTCCATCATATAAAATACCAAATATTAATATTCATTGGTATTCTGGTCCAGAAGATATCTTGGATCTAGGGATAGATAGAGGTTACTACTTTTCAATTACTCCTGCGATAGACTATTCTCCAACTGTTAAAAAGACGGTCTTGAAAGTTGATAAAGAGTTTCTTTTACTTGAAAGTGATGGACCAATTAAATACTCAGGAAAAACTGGAACTCCTTCGATGATTAGAGATGTGTTAAATGCAATTTCTCAGATTAAAAAAATTGATTCTGAAGATCTAGAACTCCAGATTGAAGAAAATACTAGGAAAATATTCCCTAAAATCTTTTGAGTTTTCTTTAATCACTTTTGAATGTCCATTAATTCAAATATTTCTTCTGGGAGTTCTCCTTTATTTTTCATGCGAGATATCATATCTTTTACTTCAGAGATTGTATTTCCATAAATATGGAGAGAATTGCTAAAGTCTAAATAATGGCCGATATCAACTTCTAATTGATTAGCTACATATTTCTGAATTCTTATCATCCCATTTACATTAGCTTCCCATGCTCGGAATAAGTCTCTGCTTCTCCAGGTTGTTTGCATAAGTAGCTTCCCATCCTTTATTCGCATGAAAATACGTTGTAAACAGGGAGGATCGACGTGATAAGGATCAATTAAAGGTCTCCATGTTATTGCTTGTGCTCTACGACTATATGGTTTTTCTCTTAATTTCTGGATAATATATTCAATTTGGTTAATTCTTGGAAAATTTAAAATCCCTATTGGAAATTTTTCTATACCCATTTTTTCTGAGATTTTTTTGTCTAATTCAATTTTTACGCCGTTTTTCAATTCCCATATTTCTGTATCTTCTGTACTCTTTATCTTTTCTGCTCTAATTAATTTCTGATGGGTTTTTACAAATTCATTATCAACAAAATCGACATCATAATATTGATGAATCGTATCCTCAAGAGCAAAAGGAGTATAATTGAATACTCTATCGTGGTAAGAGTATGGAAAACTTAAACCAGATTCATATAAAAAATGATCATTAACGCCCTCTAAAATTTCTTCAATATATCCACTCTGAATAGAACCAATTAAATAAGTATCTGCCATACATCCATAGACTTCATAAGAATTTCCATACTTAGATTTGATTTTCAAAACTTTGTCCTTTCGCATAATGGGATTGCTAAAAGGATTATTGATTTTTATTAATACTGTTGCATCTTTAGAGGGTGGATCTTCAGGATTATCATATTCAGTTTTAATATTATCTCCATTGAATAACACTTGCCCCAAAGCTGAAAGCCACGCGTCTCGAACATTTTTTTTTGAAATGAAAAAAACTTTTGCCATTTTTAAGCATCTAGAAAGGGTATTTTCAATTTAGGTTGATATAGATATTTACAATCTACAATATTAGAATGTAATTGTTAAAATTTTAATAAACTTCTACTGGGTATTAGAAATTTTAAATTTTCATAACATTTACAAAGAAGAAGCAAAAGAAGACGATTAATTCTAATTCGAAAATTCAATTTCTTATCTACACTTTTTATTTTTTATTATAATTATATTTTTAATAACTAGATCATATTAAATTTATAGAAAACATAAATAAAAGAGTCTGTATTTAAATATGAAGGTAAATCTCGAGTTTTCTCCACCATTTAATGAAATAACAAAAAATCTGTATGAAACACTTGAATTTGATAAAGAATTGACTTTAGACGAATTAATAGAATATTTTGGGAAAAAATATGGGAATAAATTTATTGATTTAATCTGGGAAAATGGAGAAAAGGGAAATTATAACAAACTTATTTCTATTATAATTAATGGAAGAAGTTATAGAGATGAAACCTTTTTAGATACTAAAATTAGCGATGGAGACCAGATTGTTTTTATTTATGTTTACTTTGGTGGGTAATTTATCCTAATTTTAGTTCAAAATTTCTTACCTAATAATATTTTAGAGTAAATAAATTAACCACATGCCAAATCCAGTTAATAAAGGATTCAAAATATTATCAGAAATATTCTTTGTAAATGCATCTACTATTAAAAATAAAATAGTAGCAATCAGACTCATAAGAAGAATTTTTTCAATACCTACTAGTAACCAAGGATGGTATAGTACTGAAATTATAAAAACTATTATAAAAGTAGCTAAACCACCAAAGATAAAACCTTCAACAGTTTTTTCTGGATTTGTTTTAAGGGAATGCTTCCCATACTGTTTCCCTATTAAACATGCGACTGCGTCCGCTACTGTCGTTATTAACGCTACAGCTGCGAATATTGGAAAGGGTGAAAAAAGAAAAGGAATAAAAGATAGAACTAAAGGAGTTGATGCAACAAATGTATGTAATTCACTTTGTTTCATATCTTGATACCAGTGCTTTGCCCAATTTGGGATCATATAAAATTTATTCAATCTTGCTAGATCCGCAACTTGGAACATGATTACAAATCCAAATCCTATAGTTACTATTAACCAGTATGAAAAACTATAATTATCCAATCCCCATAAAGTTAAAACTCCTAAACTGTTAAGTACAGTCCCCAAAGTCCAAAAGAAAAAAATTACAAAACAGGTAAACAAATGGAGAAGTTTCCTCCCTAATTCTGATTTCAAATCATCTACCCACTTTTTATTAAATTCTTCACAAAATATTGAATAGTCTCTTTGTGCCATAATTTCAGAATTTCTTTTTGATTTAACAGTATTATGTATTAATGTTAAAGTTAAAAATCCAATTTCAATAAAAAAAATGAGAGATGTAACCCACCATAAAAAATTTAATGATTGCTGACTTAAATTAGGTGAATGGAAACGATAAATAAAGGGAAATAAAATTCCTGCTGTTAAAAATAATAGAGCAATTAATAATTCATTTGTGAATAAGTGACTTTCAATCTTGGTCTTTCTATTTTTTATAATATATATTAAAGTTAAAATAAAGGATCCAATGAATATTAGACTTGTAGGTAAGAAATACATGTTATTAACCTTTAAAGGTGAATAATTTAAAAATTTTTATAGCTTCAGATAAATTTAATTACACTCTTAATTAAAACCATAGTAAGATTAAGGAAGTATAATCTAAATTAAGAATGAATCTTAAGAGCACATATGTTAAACTACAACCAATTGGGATTAGGAGATTATCCGAGAGTTTAATAGGTTTATTGGTGAAAATATCAAAAATTAAAAATGCTAAAGAAAAAATTACGCCCCAATAAATCCCGATAAAGAAAA
>JAEOTV010000261.1 GCA_016839635.1 Promethearchaeota archaeon
ATATCCATTATTTTTGCCCAAAATTTGGTTACTGCTATAATGCAAGCACCAATGGATCCTAAAATTGCTAGTAATGGAGAAGGTCCCTCATCAGTACCATCTAATCCCCCTGGGGCGTCAATAATCATGACATGTGGTTTCGCTCCCATAGAAACTTCACACTGCATTCCCTCATTAAGCATTGAACATTTTACGTTGAAGTTTTTTTCACCTGCATTCCAATCTGCCTTAATGGCTTCGTACGTTTCTTTAAAACTTGGCATTTAAAGTCCTCTATTTTAAAAATTGTATTTTATTTTCAATTTAATGTGTGTGAATATGTTCTGAATTATCTCCACAGCTAGAATTATTTAATGATGTTAATTGTCCTTCTATTAACATACTTATATTTTTTTCAATGCTTCCATTGATACCTTGAAATAAATTTATGTTAACTTGTTGAAAACCCATAAATGGACGCATCCCAATACCGGTTAAAATCATGTCAGTAACATTCCTTTGCTTCATGTTAATAACTGGTTCCATACAACTAGAATGACCACTATTTGGCAAAGCAAAAACCTTTTCGAAGTTTCCACCATCGGAAATTTCAATTCCAACAAAAAAATTACAATGCCCAAAATGGGCTGATATGTTATCTGAAATCTCTGTTCCATCAGAAGGAATCCCAATAATTCTATTCATCTCTCTCACATATTCTTCTTATTGTTTTTTAATTCAATAAAAAACAATTATGATTTGTGAATAATTATTCTTTAAACTTAAATTTAATGATTAATATGGTTTTGAACTTTGAAAAGATTAAGGAAGAACGTTTTGTGGATGATTATTCATAATACTTAAATTGTTATTTTAATATGTATTAGATAGCCTTATGTAATGAATATTTATTCAAAATTAAAAAAAGTGGTTTAGTAAATTGAGAAGTTATAAAGAAATAATACAAGATGATATTTTTCATGTTGATGATGAATATTTAGTTGATTCTAAATTATTTAAAATGTGTTGGGGATGTGAAAAGAAGTATAAATCAGGTCATATGGTCTGGGATGCTTCTAAATTTCGTAGAATTTTTTTTTGCGAAGATTGTTTTTCAAAATTAAAGAAATAATTTTATTTCATTTCTTTTCGAGAGGTTTTATTAAATATAATTTTAAATAAATCGAATTCTACTAAGACAAGTAAAAATTAATGTGTAGCACATGAAATGCAAGGATCGAATGATCTTATTATCATTTGTATATCTCTTTTAACTAGGTCCACATCACCAGTTTTTTGATACAATTTTTGACTATATTTTGTTATCATCTTGTTAATTAATGGAATATTAAATTCAGTAGCAATAAACAATTTAATATTTTTAATCATTTTTTTATCATTTATAAAATAGTGATGAATTAGGGTACCTCTTGGTGCTTCAACTACTCCAATACCTTCAAAATTTTTTACTGAGTTTAAGGAAGCAAGAGTATTTTTATTAACCAATAGCTTTTTTTCTAAAATTTTTAACCCCATATTGATCTCCACAAAGATTTCTATTAATCTGAGAAAATTAGAAAATAATATACTTTCTTGCCAAGATCTATCAAAATGATCAAGAAATGTCAAATCCTCATCGATTCCATAATTTTTAACATTCTTGTATCTAGCTAAAGGCCCAACTAAAGGGTGTTTAGTATCAAAGTTATATTCAATTCCCCTTAAATCGAAATCCTTATTAAAATATGAGGTGTATGAGCTTTTTTGAAAATTAATTACTTTTTCCTCATTTTCTTTTATAGTTAAAGTACCTGAATATCTATCATAATTTCCAAAGTTGGTTTGTGCTAATGATATGTAATTTTGAAGAGAGAAAATTCTTGGGGGATTAGTTTTTGAGAATAAATCAATAAATTTTCTAATTATAATTTCTATATTAGTTAAAGCTTTTTGAAAGTATTTTTGAGTTAGTAGTTTTTTTTTTTTCAGTAGGTTGATAAATTATACCACCCGGAATAGTGGTTATCAAATGGGTGGATCTTCCTCCAAATAACCTCTCAATCTCATTGCCAATATTTATTAAATCATATATTTTTGAAGTTAAATCTGGATCAAAATTAATTAATTCATAAGGAGAGGGAACCTTTTGACAAAGATTAAAGATTTTTAATAGATCTGGTAATGATTGAAAGAAAAAATGCATAGAATGTGATTTTATCAACTCTCCACACTGAAGGAGGCGTCTTAGTAAAACTGACTGCTCTGGAATTTCTATCCCATAGATATCCTCAATTGTTTTGCAACTAGCAATTGATTGAGAAGCATAACATAAACCACATAGACGTGAAATAATCCTTGGTATATCAATCAATTTTTTTCCAATTAGAAATTGTTCAAATCCACGAAATGGAGTAATTTCAAACTCTGTCCTTGAAATTTCATCATTTTGAATTATAATTTTTACATTACCATGCCCCTCTACACGAGTACAAACATCGACAACCTTTAACAAGTTAAGCCCCCATTAGTTTTGGTTTTGAAAATCGATAAAATAAAGCTTGATACTTTTTTAAATCATCGGAAAGGTTAACTAAACTTAAGAAATTAATTAAATTTGAAGTTAAATCCTTTGAAACAGGCCCCATACATCCTTCACACGGAATTCCAAATTTAATACATCTATGTTCACATCCATCTCGAGTTATTGGTCCTAAACATAAAATTCCCTTATTTAAAAAACATTCAGAGCCTTCTTCATTAAGATTAATCTCCTCTGGATCTGGATATATTTTACTAATATTAGTTTTAAAAGTTATTTTCATCTCACATTTTAAAGGACAATTTCCACACATATTTTTTTTAGATAAATCAATATTTTTATTTTCTATCACTCTAAGTACCCAATTTCCTAACAGTTTAGAGGGAGGGGGACAACCAGGTAATATGCCATCTATTTCAATAAAATTAGAAATTGGTTCTGCTTTCTTTACATTTGAAAGATTCAAAATACCTCCAAAACTAGCACACGTACCTAATGCATATACTTTTTTTACTTGAGTTCTTATTTCTTTTAAGTTTTCTATTTGTGAATCCTCAGAAACACATCCCTCTATTAATGCAATATCAGAATTATCAATATCGTTAATATCTGATATAAAATTAAAGTTTGATATTTTTACTCGTTCAAGGAATTGAGGAAAAATATCTAAAGAGATAAGTGTTGAGATGCACCCACTACATGAAGTAAGAGATAAAATTACAATTTTAGGTTTCAAATTTAATCTCCTCTATTAATTGTTGATAAAAGTTATTAACACTTTCAGCAAATTTTATTCCCTCTACTGCGTTGAAATGCTCTATCTTTAATCGATTACTGTATTTAGGATGCATAATTTTCTTTAATAAATTAGCTTTTTTTTCTACTTTCTCTATTCCGTCAATATAGCGACATGCACCTTTTCTACACCCAACTACCATTACTCCATCGAACCCGAGTTCAAATGACTTAATAATAAAATTTGTATCAATACGACCAGTGCAAGGAACACGTACTATGAAAATATTAGGTTTATAGTAAATCTTCTTAAGGCCAGCATCATCCGCAGCAGCATATCCGCAAGAACGACAACAAAAGGCAATAATTTTTGGAAATTTTTTATAATTTGCAAAAACTTCAATAGTTTTTAAAATCTTATTGGATGTATCAATATTTAAGTCAATTGCATCAGTTGGACAGACGCTTACACATGTCCCACATCCTTTGCATTTGAAATGATCAATATTTATTTTATCTAATTCTACTGTAATTGCATTATAAGGGCAAGATTCTACGCATAATCCACACAATCCACATTTTTCTTCATTTATTTTAATTCCTGTAAATTCTGATAATAAATAATCATTTGAAAGTAGAGAAATTATTTCTAAAGCTACTTGATTTGCGGTTGAAATAGTAGATTTATAGTTTAATGGTCCAAAAATTGTGCCAACCCCATAAATACCAGACGCTAATGTTTCTTTACTCATAAAACCATTATCATCTAACGAAAAATCCATATATTTTCGAAGATATTTTAAATCTTTATTGGGGATAAACTTAAGATTTAATACGATCAAATCACTTGGAAATTCAATATCATCAGCAATAACATAGTTTATATCTTTATCAGATTTAATAGAAATATGGTTAGCATAAATAAATCTAGGGTTAGGTAATCTTAGTAAAATCTGATCTTTATCTCTTAATTTACTTAAATCATAAAAAACATTAACCTTACATTGAGAATTTCTTATTTTAATATCTTCAATATATTTTTGTGCTAAAATTTCAGAATAATCTGATAGTAATTTTGATGGTCCAACCTCTTGAATAATAGAAACCGAATTAACTGGTTTCTTATCTGATATTTTTAATAATTTCCCTTCAGTGATACCATCAGAAGATAATATACGCTCAAATTCAGGTGAAGTAATGATATTATTTTGAGGATTATATAGATATTCATTTAAATTCTCACTAAAGTCAGATCCGATTGCTATAACTTTTACACCAACTTTAATTCGGATATTTTCTGGTTTTTCATTTAAATTAATTGCATTATTAGTACAAGCTCGTTCACAAATCCTACAATCGAGACAATTTTCAATTTCCTCTTGATTAATTAAAGGGATATATGGATATGAATTCTGAAAGGGAATATATATTACTTTTCGATTTGATAAACCAAATTCAAATTCATTATTTTTGTACTTTCCACAAACATTAATGCATTGTTTACAACCGGTGCATTTTTTTTGATCCACATATCTAGGGTTTTTTATTAATTCAATTGTAAAATTTCCTACTTCTCCCGAGATTGTTTTTATTTCGGTATTTGTAAAAATATTAATATTTTTTTCTTTAACTAACTTCCCAATTAATTCTGAAGTGAAACAAATAGAGCAATCACCCATATCAGAGATACGGTGCCATCTAGCTACCTTACCTCCTAATGTTGGTGACTTTTCAATAAGATATACTTTAATTCTTGCTTTTGATAAATTAAGTGCTAAAGTCATGCCTGCAATACCTCCCCCTATTATTGCACACGCTTTCTCAACTTCTACCGTTTTAATTTTAACCTCTTTCTGAAGTTTTATACGTTCGATTCCTGCTTCTATTAATAGTTCTATTTTTCTTAAAATTAGATCTGGGCCAAAATTTTGAAGGTTTGAATCATGAACCCAGCAACACTGCTCTCTAATATTTGCAATTTCAATATTTGTAGGTTCTATGACCCCTTTAAAGATTCCTTCAAAAATGTGTTGGTGTGTTTTAGGAGAACAAGCTGCAATTACTACCTTATTTAGGAAATTTTCTGTTACCCAAGATAGAATTTTATTCAAATTCTTTTCTTGACATAAATTATCAAATATCTTAACAGAAACGACATCATTTAACCTTGCAATATACTTCTCCAAGATTTTAATATTCACAACACTAGAAATTTCTGTATTACAATTACAAATAATTACTCCTATACGATTTATCATACTTACTTTTTTATCTAAATATTCCAATTCTTCGCCTGATAAAATACGTTTGTTTAGATTTATTAGTTTTAATACTCGTTTACCATCTTCGGTTAAAAAATAGAATTTTTTATCTTTACTAATTAATGGACCAAGTTTCTTTAAGTGAAAATTTAATTGACCAGTTTGACTTAAACTCAATTTTTCCATTAGATCAGTATAAGAAATGAATCCCTCTCTTTCTAACAGTAAGAGAATCTTTCTACGAAAAGGATGTGATAATATTGAGTATATGTCTATTTTAAAATCCTCTCTTTTTCTCTTTTATTAAGGTTCTTCTCTTAATTTTTTATTTCTGATAAATTTTATTTTCTTCATGACAATGATTGTTATCGATTTATTTAAATCTTTGTAAAATATTGATCATATGATTTATGTAATTCGTTGTATATTTTGTTGATATTAGTCGGTTTCTTGTTAGTTTTGGATATAACTAAAATAATTGTCATAGTGGAGTTTTTGACAATAATTTTTTTCAAGTTTGAAGAAATTTTTCTTGTCAAATTCTTTTTATTTTGGTAAAATAATCATTTACTTAGGAATTAAATCAGATATAATTTTAAAAGTAAAGAGGTGCATAGCTTAATGGAAGTTTTGGAATATAAATCAATAAAAAATAAAAAAATCGTAGTATATATGACATCTAAAGAAAATGCTAAATATTTCCAAAGCACAAATAATTCCAAACTAATAGAATTTTTAAAAAAGAAAAATATTGATTTTGTTACAGTTGATTTTCAAGTTAATATGAAAGAATTCAGAATAACTCCGTTCGCTCAAACATTAAATGAACTAAACATTCCATATTTTCAATTAGATATTCCAGATTATGCCATGGGATATCTTTATCAAGAAGTTATTGAAAAACAACAATTTCAGAATGAACTGTTTGAAGAGTTCGAAAATATGGAAGATAAAAATTCATTAAAAGGACTTAGTTTAAAAAACTGGATAGATATGTTAGGAGAAGAAATTCAGGAGAAAGAAATCTTTCTTAGTTTAAAATTAAGACCTAAATGGATTGTTAAAAAAATGTTAGATTTGGCGTTGTCTTATAAAAAAGATAATGTAATATTTGTTCATTTTGTCCAAGAAGACATCTGTGAAGATATTTGTCCAGAAGTAGTAAGAAATTTAAGAGAATTGGGTATTAAGGTTATATCTTATAATAAAAAACATACAATTCAAAATGTAATATTTTAATAAAAAAAAAGAGGCGATCAAAAAATGCCAGAAGTTTTAGAATTAAAACCTTTAAAAAATAAAAGTTTAAAATTGATAATGATTGAGAGTGAATTTCCTATTGACTGGTGGTTTGAAGTTCCTAAGAATTTTAAGGAAGATCTTTTTTGGAATCTTCGATTAATTTCTAAGGAGTACCTTCAATTAACTGATTCATTAATAGAAAAATACAAACCGGACATTGCATTGGAGGAAAAACCAAATTTTATAGAGGAAGGAAATAATTCAAGTGATCCTTTAAAAACTTTATTCCAAATGCGAAATATTCCTTTTAAATTTGCGGATATATCATTAAATGCTGAATTATACCTTTCCTCGGCATTAGAAGAACATAGAATAATGATTAAAAACCTTGAGCACCGAATAAGTGAAATCATTAATACAAAGGGAAATGTTCCCAAAAATGATGATATTTTCCAACGAATAGTATTATGGAAAGAGTATTTGCAGCAGGATTATGAGGATCAAGAAGATGAAATAAGGTATAAAGTTCGGGAAGCATGGATGATGATGAAAATATTAAATTTTGCCAAGGAATTAGAAGGAAACAAAGTGAAAGGTATATTTATATGTGATAGTCGGCATTTTAGTGGATTTGAGAAACTTTCTGAGGAATTAGAGATTGAACTGGTAAAAGTAAAAATAAAAAGAACAATTAAAACAGAGGAAGTTGAAGAAGTATTTGAAAAAGAATTAGAAGTAAGCTTTTCTTAGACTAAATTTATATTTATAATACTAATATTGAACAAGAGCGAGATGATAAAAATGGTTGAAAAAGAGATTGAAAGGATTTTAGGTAAGAAATCAATCATAGAATTAACACCTATTATTATTAAAAAAAAAGATAGTACTGATAGGATTTGTTACTTTTTTGATACCGATGACAATGCATCTCCTTTCGATATAAACATGGCTTACGATGCAGGATTTGATATCGTTATCCCAATAAGTAAAATGAAAAAAGAATATGTATCTAAACTTGTACAAGATGCAATTTTTTCTAGAAAACCTAATGCTCCTACAACTTTTTTCATCGGTGGATCTGATGTAAAGGAAGGAGAAAAAATAGCTAAAGAAGTAGTTAAATCCTTAGTTCCTCCTTTTGAGTGTCCTGTCATTATTGATCCACGAGGATCTCATACAACAGGATCAGCAGTGGTTGCAATGACTTTAGATATTGCTGATAGAATGCATGGATTAAAAAGCTTAAAGAATAAAAAAGTGACAATTTTTGGAGCGGGACCAGTAGCTCGAATTGCAGCTATTTTGGCTGCTAAAAAAGGTATGATTATTTATATAGTAGAAACTTGGGATAAATCTAATGAAGATTTTATAAAGAAATTAGCAGAAGAACTTACTATAGAAGCAGGACATAATGCTTCAGACATAGTTGGAGTATTTGCACCCAAAGTTGAACAAAGATTTGAAGTTGCGAAAGATACCGAAATTATATGGTCATTGGCGGCAGCAGGAGTTGAGATTTTATCTCAAAAATGGATGAAAAAATTACTAAGTAAAAAGATTGTATTAGACATTAACTTAGTACCTCCATACGGCATCGAAGGTATTAAACCAAAATACTATAATGAGGAAATTTACCCTGGAGTCTTTTGTACGGGTGCTTTAGCGCTGGGGCGCCTAAAAGCAAATTTAGAAAGTCAGATCTTAAAAGAAGCAGCAAAAACAAAGGGATTAAAAATATTTGACTATAAATATGGTTTTGAAGTATCTATTAAGCTTCTTAAAAAGTAGCAACATAGAATAACACCAAAAATGAATTAGTTTTTCTTTTTTTTTTTAATTAATTCTAAAAAAGATAAAGGAAGTGAATATGAATGAATATAAATTTAGACCCCAAATTAAGAATTAAAGATGCTTTTAAGGAAGATGCAGGAAGGGGTATTATTAGAATAGATCCTGAAATCATTAAAAATTTAAAATTAAAAGTAGGTGATACAATAAGAATTACTCATCCTTTTATTAACAAAATGACTGTTGCTTTATTATCTTCAGGAAAGATTGAAGATAATGGAAAGCAGATTATTAGGATGGATCCTTCACTAAGAAGAAATTTAAATGCTTCTATTGATGATTTAGTAGAAATAAAAAAGATCGAAGTAGATTCAGCTGAAACACTCACTTTTACTGGATTATATAATTCATTGCTCCCTCGGGAACCTCAAGTTTTAGCAAGAAAATTAGAAAAGCGAGTTATTACCATAGGAGATAGTCTTAGTTTTTACGCAATGGGGCATAGAATTGACCTATTTGTTGTAGATTATACCCCGAAAAAAGAAGCAGTTAAAATTAATCTGAATACGATTATTGCTTTTACAGATAAAACTCAAAATAGTTCTGAAGTAAAAAAAACAGTAGTTAGATATGAAGAAATAAGTAAAATAAAGGAAACATTACAAAAAATACGGGATAAAGTAACTTATGAGGATATTGGAGGATTAGAAGGAACTATTCAAAAGATTCGGGAAATTATTGAGCTCCCAATAAGACATCCAGAACTTTTTGAGAGAATTGGAATTGATCCACCTAAAGGAGTACTATTACATGGACCACCTGGTACGGGAAAAACTTTATTAGCTAAAGCTGTTGCTTCTGAAACTGATACATATTTTATTAATATTAGCGGTCCTGAGATAATGAGTAAATTTTTTGGCCAAAGTGAAGAAAATCTAAGAATTATATTTGAAGAAGGAAAAAAAAAAGCCCCCTCAATAATTTTTATTGATGAATTAGATTCTATAGCACCAAAAAGAGATGAGGGTAAAAATCAGGTTGAGTCTAGGATTGTTGCACAATTACTCTCCCTTATGGACGGGCTAAAAGGAAGAGGAGACGTAATTATAATTGCAGCTACAAATAAAGTAAATAATATTGATATTGCATTAAGAAGACCAGGAAGGTTTGATAGAGAAATTGAAATTAAAGTTCCAGATTGTGATGGAAGGTATGAAATTCTCTTAATCCACACAAGAGGGATGCCACTAGAGAATCAAGTCAATTTAAAATTAATAGCAGAAAAAACTCACGGATTTGTAGGTGCAGATATCAAGTCCCTTTGCAAGGAAGCTGCAATGCTAGCTATTCGCGAAATAATTCCTGAAATTGATTTAGACAGACCTATACCTCAAGGTGTTTTAAATAAAATTAAGATTAAAATGAGTCATTTTTCTGAAGCGTTAAATAATGCTGAGCCTTCTGCTTTAAGAGAAGTATTATTTACTCATCCTTTAGAAAGTTGGGATGATATAGGAGGATTAGAGGATGCCAAGCAACAATTAAAAGAAATTATTGATTGGCCATTAAAGTATCCGGAATTTTACAAATTCATGAAATCTAAACCCCCTCATGGGATTCTTATTCATGGCGTTCCAGGTACTGGAAAAACCTTACTAGCCAAAGCTCTTGCTCATGAAACAGAAGTTAATTTCATATCAATAAAATGTCCAGAATTTTTATCAATGTGGGTAGGTGAAAGTGCAAAAGCTGTACGAGAAACATTTAGAAAGGCAAAATCTGCAGCTCCTTGTATAATTTTCTTTGATGAAATAGACGCTATAGCACCTAGACGGTCAGAATCTTCTGGATCAAAAACAACTGAACAAATTGTTGCCCAACTTTTAACTGAGATTGATGGGTTAGAAGAATTGAAAAATGTTATATTGATTGCTGCCACAAATAGGCCTGATTTACTTGATCCTGCTCTATTAAGATCAGGTCGATTTGGCAGACATATTGAAATTAACTTACCTGATCTAAATACAATAAAAGAAATTTTTAAAATTCATCTAAAAGATCGTCCGATTGATCAGAATATTGATATTGAGTTATTATCTGAAAATTTAGAAGGATATTCTGGAGCTGATGTAAGAGCTGTTTGCGAAGAGGCTACAATTTTAGCAATACGTAGAGGAGTACTACAACCTGAAATTGATGTGTTAAATCGGGATTCTTACAATAAGGTAAGGATTTCGAGGAATGATTTTGAAGATGCCGCTAAAAAAATAAAAAAAGGAGCGGATAATGCAAAAAAATCTTATATAATTGCAATTAAAGAAATCCCAGAAGATATATATAGATGAGGAAATTAATTTTTTATTTTTTAAATAAAAATGAGAAAATATACCCGTAGAACTTCGATTAATTGATGATGAGGATCCTGAGAATTATATTAAAAGAAGAATAAAAGAAGAGGAATTTGATCTTGTTGTCATAGGTAGCAAGGGACATCTCTATAAATCGCAAAAATCATTTTTGCGAACTAAATTTACAAAAA
>JAEOTV010000262.1 GCA_016839635.1 Promethearchaeota archaeon
GGGGATAATGTCTAACAGCATCTAAAACTGTTCCAATATTATACCAAAAAAAAGGTGCTCTGGGCAAACGGAATTTTTTACCATGCCCAAACATATATGGTTTATGTTCTGATCTTTTACTCCAACACTTTAAAAGTGTTTTTCCCGCTTCAAGTAAACCATCTGGCCATTTTTCTTCAGATATAACCCAATATCCTCTTAAAGCATCTACTATAATCATAGGACAAACATCGTTGACTCTACCTGGACCTCGACGTTTATTATAAAGCCATGGCTCACATTTCCACCCTTTACCTTGATTGGTATCTTTAAGTAAGTCATTCATTCTTTTAAGTCCAAATTGAACACGTTTATCCTTTTCTAATCCAGCTAATAAAAGTACCGGAACAAGTATATTATGATCACATAATGCGCTTGACCACATTGGATATTTTGTCTTTGTTTTTCGATCATAGGCTTCAATATAAGCGAGAAACTGGCCGTTATCTTTATCTTGATGCAATAGGATTTTATCTATCGCTTTTTGCATCCGGTCGTCATCTTCTGGATTTACACCCCAATCTAATAACAACCATAATTGGTTTGGAAGATAATCTGCTTTACTATGTGCTTTTGTGAGATCTTTTTCCCAATCCGAAAGACTATCCAAGAGATAATTCACAAGTGAGTCCCTTAATACTAAATTATGAGCTTTTACAACTTCAGGATGATCTAAAGGTAAATCAAACAAATCTGTTAAAGTTCGATATACTGTAAATGATTCTCCTGACTCAATAAGATATTGTCTAGGGTCTTTAGGAAGAAGATTAACCCACTCTACTTCTTCATGAATTTTTTCTTGAATCTCACTCAATGTTAAATTTATCTCCATAATTCTTAAATTATTTTTCTTTAATTGCTTTATTTCATAGATTCAAATAAATTCACCGAAGGATCAATAAGATCTCTACTGGATTTTCCTTCTTTAATCATTTTTTCAATTTCTGCATTAACTTTCTTCTTTTGTTCTTTGGCAAGTGCAATCAAATTCTTAACGTTCCAATTTTGATATCTTTTAGATAGCCCCTGGAAAAAAACCGGGGCAGGAGGCATCATAGGGGTTTGAGATTGTTCTGGAACTGCTTTACAAATTCCCGCTTCTAAATCCAGATATTCACATTCACTACATGAAGTAATAATTTTTTGTTTGGCACATTGATTAATCGGGCAATCCTCTCTTTCTTGACAACCTGGACAGGTAGGATAATTTTTTAAAAGTTCTAACGTATTTATAAATCCTGTGAAATTCTCTTTTTTAAATTCTGGGTTGAACATTAAAATTACTCCTTGGATCATAGAATCTTCAAAAACTTTAAATAAATATTTTGCTGAATCTTGCATCTTGGAAGTATTACTATCACATAAATCACAACTTAAACCGCACGTAGTTAATTCATAATCCTTAGTCATTTTAACTCACATTTTATATAGTATTTTTTAATTGTTATTAATTTAGTTAATTATTTTACAATAAAACGTTCTATAATTTAAAGCATTTTGTAAGAGAAGAGTAAAGAAAGCGAAATTTTAAATTAAATAATGTCCATTTTTTTTCATAGTACATCATAAATGGGACATATAGTGGATGAAATAGATTTTGAAATATTAAAACTATTAGATAAAAACTGTCGTATCTCATATTCTAAAATTGCGGAGAAAACGAATTTACCATTACGAAATATATCAAATAGAGTTGAGAATTTAGTTAAAGAAAAAATTATAACACGTTTTACAATTCAATTTAATTACAATCTTTTAGGATTTAGACACTATATTGGCTCAATATGTCCATTAGAAGGAAAAAAAACTATAGCTCTTTTTCAAGATCTTCAACTTATTCCCGAAATTTATCGAATATGGGAATTAATTGATGGAACAATGACTATATCTTTCTTTTGTAAAGATGCTAAACATCTTGAAGAAGTTATAAACAATATTATAAAAACAGGAGCAAATTTACAAGGTTATTCAGAGACGAGAATTCATTTTCTATTAGATATCCCCTATTCGATGAAGGACTGGCAAATAATATTTTATCTATTAAATAACAGTAGAGCCTCGAAAAAAGAAATTGCGCATGAATTGAACATTAATGAAAAAACAGTTAACCGTAGAATAACTCGTATGAAAAATATGAAACTTATCTCATTTATACCCGAAATAAATTATGAAGCAATCACAGGAGTTATTCCTGCAGTAATTTCATTAGAAACTCTTGTTCCTTCAAAGCAAATATACTTGAAAATTAAAGAAGATCCATCAATTAAATATTGGAGAAATGCTGGGGCAGTTTCTCCTTCAATTGTGTTATTTGTATATGGAAAGAGGTTAACAGATATTTATACTATGTATAGAAAACTTGAAAATCGAGATGACATAAAAAAAGCTAGTCTAACTTTTATAGTAAGAAATTCCGAAAACTCCACTTTAATTGAAGATGCTGTGTTAGAAAGAATTCAAAGTGGATAAAAATTGCGTACTTTTTACGAATTTAAAAATTCTAATACATCTTTTTGAATTAATTTCCATTTCGCTGCTAGGCCGTGTCCCTGACCTTCGTAGAGCTTTAATTTAGCGTTCAGGATCCCATGAGCAGTTATACGGACAATTTCAGGAGGATATTCAATATCTAATTCTCCACATAATATGAGAGTAGGAGCTTTAATTTCACTTAACCTATCTTTAAAATCCATCTCAATATCTCCTTTTACTTCAGTTAAAAAATCATTAGGGTATTCAATTTTTCCAATAAAAAATCTTCCGAATAATCGAGTGAAGAATTTACCAATACTTCTAGTAATTTTTGAGGAGTAAATCAAATCTAATATAGCTACCAATGACTTTCCATACTTTCCTTGTTTAAAATATTCTGCTGCTCTACTCTCAATTTCTGCTCCTTTTTCACTTATTTTATGAGCTGCAGAGATAATAATAAGTTTTCGAACAGTATCAGGATGATCCGCAGCTAGATATTGGGCAATTTGCCCTCCTGTAGAGGTCCCCATTATAATAACAGGTTTTTTAAACTCCTTTCGTATCATATCTCCATAATCTTTTGCCATATCCGTAAACGTATAATCCTCTGGCACATTTTGTTTGCGTCCTACAAAATATACAGTATATTTATCCATCAATGGTCTTACAGATTTTACAAATCGTTTTATCATGAAATTTGATGGCGGTTTATTTGTAAATGTTAGTGCTTCTATGTTTACTATATAGTGTGAATTATTACCTATTCGTGCGTAGGGTAATCCATCTTCAAAGAAGCCAGTTTCAACATTAAGTTTCTCTTTTCTTTGTTTATCCTTATCTCTAGGCATTATATGAAAATCCCAATAATTTCCTTGTATAGAATATATTAAAAAAATTAGGATAAGCTTTAATTTTTCGGTTTTCTCTGCTCTTTTGAAAATAATAAACTAATAAGATAAAAGTATAAAAAAAGAATGTAGAATTTAATGTGCTTGTAATTGTCTATATAATTTATTAACTTGAGTACAACCTGTATTAGTTCCGTCTTCTACGTTTGCGAAGCATCTTTTCTCTGGGCTACTTGTGAATTTCGCACATCCCCAACACCACATCTTATTAAAAGAAATCGTTTTTTTCTTATTTATAGCACGAACTTGTTCACAAATTTCTAAAGCTTCATCGAAAGTTAATTTAATCTTTTCTTTAATTCTTACCACCTCTAGTTACTACTCACATTTTCTCATATATCATGAAATAATTGAAATATTTAAAGAATATGGCGATTTCACTCTTTGAAAATGGACAATTAATTTGGTGAAAATGTATAGTTTCATAAAATTTTTTAAGGAAATTAGACATTATTTATTATAATATAGAATTGTTTCTATCAATAAAATGGATGATAAAGACTTAGAACTTCTAAAATTATTGCTTTTTAATGGGCGTATGACTTATGAATTTATCGCAAAGAAGCTTAAACTAACTCCCTATCTAGTTAAGAAAAAAATCCAAAATCTAGTTAATATGGGAGTAATCATGAAATTTACAACTAATCTTAATTTCTTATTATTTCAAAAATCAGTATGTTATACTCTTGCTGAGGTAAAACATGGAACAGATCAGCAGGAACTTATTGAAAGACTAGGAATGTTAGATGAGGTTACGGGTGGAGCAATCTCTATTCAAAATAAGATGCAGATAATCCACACCTATTCTGATGATTATGAGTTAAAAAAAAATCTGGAGAAATTCATGCAATATGATGAAATATTAAATATTGAAAATTTTATTCTGCTAATTCCACCAAACTTAAACTTTAAAAATACCAGGTTGATTAAAACAGATTGGAAAATAATCAATTCTATAAAGGATAATTGTAGAAAAACCGATGTAGAAATTGCAAATGAATTAGGAATTTCATCTAAGACAGTCAAAAGAAGGCTAAGTCATTTGAGAGATAATAAGATAATTCTTTTTATGATAGATCTGGATACAAGCGCAGCAGATTTTTTATCTTACTTATTAATAGTTAAATTTCAAAAGACTGCATCAGATTCTCTAGATCCTTTAGATGATGATATGGATGAGGATGGATTGAGTGATGGAGATGTAGTAATTAACTGGTATTCAGATGCTCTAAATAAAATCATGAAAATAGTAAAAAATTGCTTCTATGTGTGGAGAGTGGCTAACCAAGTAACTTATATCTTTACTGTATTCATAGATAAATTGAGAGAAATAGATGAACAAGTTAAGGAAATTGAAAAAGTTCCATATGTTAAAGAAGTTATTAGTTATGTTCCAACTAAGATGTTCTATTTTAAGAGTTGGATTGATAAATTAATTGAAAAGAATGCTTCTGGTTAAAAAAAAGCGAGTAATAAAAGCAATCTATAAAAAAACATTGAATTTTTCTAGCACTAATTTATTTGTCTAAAATATACTTATTTATCTCTTCAGGTTTTGGAATACCCGTAACTTTATATTCCTCATCAACGACTATGGAAGGAACTGCTATTATATCATATTTTTCAATTTTTTCTTTAACATCTTCTTGAATCTGATCTTGCAAATTGTATTCAATTATTTCACATTTTTCGCAAATATTATTCTTCAAAGTTTCAATTGCTTTTTTACATAAATCACATCCAGCGCTAAAAATTTCGAATTTATGTCCCAAAAGATTACCTCATTTTTTTCTATGAATATAATATCAAGTCATTACATAAAAATTTTCGAATTCCAATTCCCCAATATTTTGACTATTATTCTATCCATGTTTTAGACAATTTTGTTTTTAAAAATAAAAATATATTAAGCCCTATTTTCATTATTATTTTGGATTTGTTGAGGTATTTTTGGGTAGCACTTAAGAAGTGTTTTTAATGTCTGAAGAGAGTTTAAGAGAAATTATTGGGATTGCGAGAAAGACAAAATGGAATCAAATTAAAAAATTTATTAAATTTATTGTTAGAAACACTTTAAAAAGAGATGCAAAATACAGTTTAACTGCTCTAGATGTTTCAGTAAATGGAAAAAAAAAATTGAAATATGACCAAATTATTAAAAATAAAGAAGAAATAAAAACTATTGATAAAATAGTAGATTTTGACCACTTATCTCTATATCAGGCAACCCCAACAGCAAATAATCATATTAATCTTTCTCAAAACAATGGTACTATTATTGTTTTAGCAAAATATTGGGGTTCGAGTTTTAACGAACTTCAAGCATTCGATTTTTCTGTTAATTTAGATGCAATAGATGACCCTTTTTTTACGATTGGTAATGATAAGAAAATTAATTGCTCTGAGATCTTAAAAATCATTAGTAATGGAAAAAATTCATTACCAAAAACACAAAAGAAGCCACCTGGAAAGAAAAAAATAGAAGAAAAGAATACCGAAATTAAAGATATTGAAGCATATGTCTTTGAGAAATTAACTGATAAGAATGCCGTATGGAATGGAGAAGAAACAAAAACTTTTCATAATTGGAAAGCAAAAATAAAAAATAAATATTGTGTAGATACCGGAAAAATTTCTCATTACAAAGGCAAACCAACAAAACAATATTCGACTTATTTGAATTCTCTAATCAATAGTAAAAAAACCAAGGTGGAGAAATCTAAGAAAACAATCGAAACAAAGCCTTCAACACTTAAGAAAGATAAAGTAGAACTTATAGACCAATATGTATTTAAATCTCTAACAGGTAAAAATGCTATATGGAATGGAACCGAAACAAAAACATTTCAGAATTGGAAAATAAAAACAAAAAACAAATATCGCAGCGATACTGGGAAAATTTCTCACTATAAAGGAAAACCTACAAAAGAATTTTCAATTTATCTAAATTCTCTTATCAAGAGCAAGCCATCTCAAGCGGAAAAACCTAAGCAAAAGATAGATAAAAAACCTATTCCTCCAAAAAAGAGTAATAAACAAGAACTCACAGAGCAATATGTGTTTAAAAAAATAAAAGGCAAGAATGCAATATGGAATGGAGCTGAAACTCAAAACTTTATTAATTGGAAAAAAAGAACTCATAGTCAATATCAAAAGGAGACAGGAAAAAATCCTTATTATAACCAAAAACCGACTAAAAATTTTAAAGATTTTTTAATGAAAAGATTCAAAATTTGATTCTGTGCCTCAATAAAAGGAGTATTAAGACCCTTCGTTCAATTGATAATAAAATCCTTCATTTTTCAGTATTTTCAATATACCGTTCTTTCTATAAATATTGAAGAGTTTTTTAACCTCAGAAGAGGGTATACCATTCTTTTCAGCTATAATTTCAATCATAAATTTAGGAAATTTCTGATAGCTTTTTTGTAAAGAGTGAAGTGCTTCCAAAAACCTTGCAGAATAGTCTATTTCTGATATAACCATTCTCCTCACCTTTAATTGTTAGAAAATAATTTTGATTTAATACTAATAATACTCTTAATTCTATTAAGAGTATGATATATCGTATATATAAAGGTTAGTATCAAGAATAGTTAATGTAATGATAATCTGTCATATCACAATATAAATTAATCTATAAAATATTTCAAAACATAATAAAACGCAGTATATTTTAATTAAAGTAAGAGAACTAATTAAGATGAATTTCAGAAAATTGAAATACATGAAATAAATGAGGATAAAGTATCAAACAACAGACCGAGGAGAGGAAGTATTAAAAATGTTTTATAACTTAGTAAATGATTATTTTGATTTAAAGCAAAAAAAATGAAAACGACGGATTTTATACCTTAATAAAGATTCATATGTATCAATTTCGATTTTGTAAAAAGAATTATTTATTCAACTGTTTTTCTATAAAATTGATGGTATTTTTTGTATCAGCTATCATTTGAGGGATGTTTAATTCTTTGTAGATTTCAAGCGCTCGTTGTAAAAATTGAAGAGATGTTGAATGGTCCTTTTTATATTTGTAATAGATCACTCCAAGATTATTTAATAAATTGGCTATACCAGGTTTATTTCCTAGTTCTTCCATGATATTTAATGCTTGTTCATAATTTTTTATAGTTTCTTCATGTCTCCCTAAGTCTCCTAATATACCTCCAATATTTGTTAGTTGTTTTGCTACGCCCTCTAAATTTTCTAAAGACTGTTCAATACTTAATGCTTTTTTATAATCATCAAAAGCTTTATCAATTTCACGTCTAGCTTCGTATATAGAAGCTCTATTCCCATAACGAGTTCCTAGATGTGTTCTTTCCCCAATTTTCTCAGAAATAGATATCGATTGGTTAAAAGATTCAAAAGCTTCATTAAATCTCTCTTTCGAGCGATAATACATACCGATGTTATTTAAATTAGTAGCTTGGCTTGATAAATCACCTATCATTGTATTAATATTAAGTGCGTCATTATAATTTTTCAAAGCTAACTCAAGTTTTCCAGTTTGATAATAAATTGATCCGATTGAATTTAAAACAAGAGCTTGGGTATTCAAATCTTTAGTTTTTATTGCAGTTTGATATGCTTTTTCAAAATATTGTAATGCTTGGCTGTACTGTCCTGCAACTCTAAAAATATTTCCAACAGTATTTAGGGTATTAGACATACTATCTAAATCTCCTAACTGTTCATCAATTTTGAGAGCCTCTGAAGCATAATTCAAGGCAGGATTTAATAGCCCTTGTGAGAGTTTAATTCCAGCAAGGTTATTTAGGCAAAGAGATTTTCTAAATAAATCTCCCATTTTTCCGGTAATTTCAAGAGCAGCTTCAATATTTTTTATTGCGTTTGGGATATCTCCATTATCTCTATATAATATCCCTAAATTATTAAAAACCGTAAATTTCAACAAATTTGGAGTTTTTTCTGTCATTAAAGCAGCAGCATCAAAAGAATACTTAAATGCATTTTTTAGATCACTTTTCTTATGATAAACTTCTCCTATATTAAATAGTACTCCTATCTTTTCCGCAGTGAGATTTAGTTTTTCACTTAATTCAAGAGATTTTTCAAAACTTTCCAATGCTTTATCATAAATCCCCTTAGAAAGATTGATTAACCCTAAAGCATTAGTAAAATAATTTTCATTAACTTCATCACCATCTTTTTTGGATGCTGTTAATCCTTGATGAGCAGTTCTTTCTGCTGATTCTATATCTCCTAATTCAAAAAATAAATCATGAGCAAGTCGATATTTTGAAGAAACCGAAGCTTTAAAATGAGTTTCTTTCATATAATCACTAAAACTTAAAACTTTAGGGGTTTCTTTTTTCAAAGTTTCAAAAAATTCTTTGTATATCTGCGCTAATCGTTCTTTTACAAATAATATAGTCTTTGTTTTTATCTTGTAGACCTCTATCCTCTTATTTGAAGCAAGTTCTACTAACAAATTATCGGTTTTAGATAATTCCAAAGATTTTAATTCTGATAAACTTTCAATCGATTTATACTTATAAATCTCTTCCTTACCAGGATCAATGTTTTGGTCGTGCTCTATCCAAATTATCCTTTTCATGTTTTTCAATTCTTTCAACATTGGACTTATATCAAAATCATCACTACCAGAATACCCCATAATAACTAAATCTCTCCTATCCATTACTTGATTGATTAATGGTTTTTTATAAGGTTCAATTGCAAAGGTTTCGCCCTTTTCCCTTTCACGTCCAAGAGCACTTATTGTAGTTATCAGAGAGTCTTTTGTCATTCTTCCTTTTATAACATCCCATTTAGAGCCATGAATTTTAATGACTGGAAACTGGAAAGAGACATTGTTCTGATAATCCTCTTTTGTTATAATAATCATAACTTTTTTATGATAAGTATGAAAAGCCGGATACGTTTCTAGTTTCTTCTTTAATGCATATTCGATAAGATAATCAAAATTGGTTGTAATAACATAATTATAGCGCATTATCATATTTGCCAAGAAGATATGAATAACATTAGGTTCTTTTACTTCACACAGATAATCTAGGAATTTTAAATCTTTATCAAATAGATTCTGAATCTTTTCGACTAAGAATTCATATCTTAAAAAATCTAATGATGATAATGCCTCTATCTCTTCTTCAGGAGCATAATATCTGAATAATTCACGCACAAACATTCTGGCAGAAGGAATAGAAGATGGAGGATCTATCGAAATTCCTGCACCTACTAAGTAAGTATACAATTTAGTATCAGAAAAAAGATCTTTAAATTCTGGTGCATATACTCCATCTGGAATCCTAATTACAACATCTTCAAATTTCAAATTTGACCCTTAATTTTAATAATTTAAATACATATATGAATGTCTTAACATAATTTATCTGTTATTAAAAAATTATATGATGTCTAATTGACTTATTATATAACTTATCCATAAACCTGGTTTTTTAGGTATGTCAAAACCTATCCATGCACTTTTCATATAGGATGTATCTGCTTGCCAAAACCCATCAGATCTTTGCTTTTTTTTTAATATTTGTTTAGCATCATTACACCGCATATCTTCCAATAAACCGTTTGCATGGAGCAGGGTTAGAATTTCAATGTTAATGCAGAATCTTCAATCATATTATTCAATAGTTCGATATTCATTATTAAAACTTAAATACTATTACGATTTCATAAATTATATTAAAAGTTTTTGGACTTTAATGGCGAAATATTTTTATGCAAATTTAATTAGTAATCAAGGTTATTCATATGAATATTGGGATATTTTATTTCTCTGCAACAGGGATAACTGAACTCATTTCAAACCATATTGTATCGATTTTAGAAAGCAAGGGGCACTCTGTGAAACAAAAAAACATAATTACCCTTGATAGTAGGCAATCCGAATTTAATTTCTCGGAATATGATGCGTGCTTCTTTGGATTTCCAGTCTTCGAAGGAAGGCCTCCTACTGTTGCCGAGGAATGGATGATAACGCTTGATGGCAAGAATAAGAAATGTTCCATGTTTTTTACTTATGGAGCAAGAGATTTAGAGTTGGCCCATCAAGTTACATTTTATTTACTAAATGAGGCGAATTTTCAGGTGGTTTTATCAGCAGAATTTATTGGAAAGCACTCATTCTGTGTTGCAAAAGGATTTACACTATCAGAAGGACGCCCTAATCAATTAGATCTTGATCTTGCTACAAAATTTGCGACAGAATCTTTAGCACGGTTTCAAAAGGATACTGATTTTAATATTGACTTATCACGATTTTCTTATAAGCCAAAAAGAATTAGGGAAGCTAAAGGAGTTATGGCTACTTTTTATCCTTCAAGAGGAGGAGAAGACTGTAGTATGTGTAATTTATGTGAAAATGAATGCCCAGTAAAAGCCTTTGATGCTATTTCGGGTGAAACTAACAAAAAATTATGTATTCAATGTATGCATTGTGTAACTATTTGTCCAGATAATATGCTCCATGTTGGTGAAGCATCTCAAGTATATAAGGTTTTTACAGATAAACTCGGTTTAACTGAAGATGTTATTGAGAATAAATTAAGCAAAATTATTTTTTAAGGAAATTAAATCCTATCTTTTCTTATTTTAAAGAAAATTCTATACTTCAAAAATCCATTTTTAAAGTATTTTTACATTAAACCTCTAAGAATAACCTTTTTATATAACCTTTACAACTAATTAACTTAATCACATTTTTTATAAAGTGTGATAGAAATCATGTCGAAAAAAATTTTTGAAAGAAAAAAAGTATTACTTGCTTCACTTCTGGTTCTTTTAAGTGGGATTTCAATACTCAGTTTAAGTACCTCAGTAAGAGGTTTTGCTAGCGAAGGAACAAATGATATGAGCCCTAATAATCTTCTTCCTGGAGACGTTATTCTTATAGGTACAGATGATACGTTTTTTGATTATTTAATTCCAGGAAAATGGTCCCATACTGTTATTTTCGGAGGAATTGCGGGATATCACGAAATTTGGGCTACAGAAGAGGGTACGTGGGTTCCTACAGGTGAAGCTTGGGTAGTTCATTCAACAAAAGATTCTACTGATTCAGGATTAAGAACATCAAGATTTAAGACTGCTGTAAATGATCATGCTGGAAATGTTGTTGCATTGAGAATTCTAAAACCTGGTGGTGTTTTAATGTCTGCCTCTGAGAGAGAGGATATAGTTGATTTTGCTGTAAATAAAATTGGATTAGATGAAGGTTATGACTGGAACTGGCTTGGAAAACAAACAAATATTGATACCGCCGATCCAGAAATCGCTCCAGATGGATATTACTGTTCAGAACTTGCATGGGCAGCATATAAGGTTGAGTTAGGAATTGATCTTGATGGTGATTTCTCACCATTCAATATTGGAGTCTCACCTGAAGATCTGTACTGGTCTCAATATGCACAGGTAATTGCTCTTGAGATGAATTCTGATCCAAATGGTAATAGTGTTCCTGGAGGTGCTTATGCTGTTGATGCATCTAATGAACTTTACAAATTGACCGTTTTCGTAGATGAGGTTTATTATGATGATGAGCATGAAGGTTGGCTTATGGGAGATGGTGAAATGTACTTGAAACTTTGGATAGGAGAGGCTTATTTCCCAAGTTGTGCTGCAGGTGGTGATTTGAATGATAATCACCTTGATAAGATTGACGATGCCAATGATGACACCGAATCATGTGGAAAGCGTGAAGCACTAGACTGGAATAATTACCATTATGCCCTTGTCTCCTATAACTCATACTGTAAAGTTAGAGTTCAAGCATCGGAATATGATTCAACTTCTGGAGATGATGATTATCCTGTATTCCAATGGTGGTGGAGCCCATCTTCTTGGCATAACTACATTAATAATGGCTGGTATTGGTCTGGGTATCGCTATGATATGGGAGATTGTCGTTATACAATTTGGTTTAGAATTGATTCGGTCTATTGAAATTTAATCAATATTCAAATTTTTTCTTTTTTTTTTTAGGAAAGTATGATTATAAGATTATTGTTCAATTAATTGATATTTTTCTAATATTTCTAACTTTCTCAATTTTATACTATCAAATCCTAATTGCTGTTCAAAAAAGAAATCAAAAGGATCTTTTAAGTCTTTCAGAATTTCTTGAGAGTAAAGATGGTCATAAAAAAATTTACCTTTTTCTGTCAAATTAAGAGTTCCTTTTTTAGATACTGACAAATAGTCCTCATTCAGTGTATCATTTATCACTGAAATAATACCTCTATCTTTAAATAAGTATAAACCAAAAAAGGCAAACTCAGAGTACACTTCCTCTCCTTTATTCAAGGACTTTTGAAAATATTCAGAAAGTTGTTCAGGCGTTAATTCCAAACTTGAATTATCATTATACACGGTAAGTATCCATTTCGTTATATATTCACTGAAATTTTTTTCATATTTCATCTGGAATTTTTCAAATTCAATTTCTTCTTCTTTCGAGGTAATTAACTCACGGAATATTTCAATAACTTCTTTAAATATAAGGGAACAAACAAAAATTGCAATTATTGGATCAAAATAATGAAATAATGGTAGTCCTAAGGCCGTTCCTATACTTGATAAAACAGCTCCTATAATGATGCTAATAGATAAAATAATATTTACTTTAGAATCTATTGCACTTGCGATTAATGATGTATTCCTATTTTTTTTCCCTACAAAGTTTTTCAACGTACGTAAGTATGTGTTTAGAAATACAGAGATTATAGCAATTATAATGATATATATAACATTAGAAATAGGATCAGGACCAGAAATTAGACTTTGAATTGAATTTATTACAATAGAAATCCCTGTAAAAGCCATTAAGCTTATGATTATGATGTTTGAAATTTTTTCTTTTTGGAATTTAATGCCAGTTGCAATTAAAATTACTGCTGTACAATCAAGGAAATTTTCAAAACCTTCTGCGGATAATGATTCTGAATTAAAAAATCCTATAATAATTTTGAGAAGGCTTAGTATTAATAATCCCAAAAAAGATCTTATTAATACACTTTTTCTATTTAAAATTCTTATAAAACTCTCCATTTGGCTTTTCAATGCTTCATTCCATACCTCCCCTTGTTTTTTACCAAATTCGTTAAGGCATACTAAATTATTTTCAATATCTGCATACCCAAGAGCACAAAGATAATAAATGCTCGACTTTGCTGTTTTTTCATTAAAATAAACATTTTTAGTAAAAATATTGAATATCCCATTAATTTGGTTTTTTAATTCTGTGAAATTGAGTCTTTTTTTTTCTTCCTTATTTAGATAATATAATGCTGCGTATTCTATCCTATTAATAGGAAAAATCTCGTGCTTTCTTCTGTGAGAGATAACTGCAACTATTCTAATTAAGGAGTTTATAGTTAGTAAAACCATACAAATTAATGATATATAAAATATAAAACTAAACTCGATTAAAAGAAAGGTTTGATTAAGAGTTTGAAGAAATATGGCTAATAATATGTAAAAATAGACAAAAGCTAAATAAAAGCTAATTAAACTCCGATACACTTCTTTTATGTGAAACTGTTTAAAAAGAGTATTAAAACCTTTAGTTAAATAATGTCCTACAAAAAATAGGGACATGACCGTTAGAGAAAAACTCCAAAGAAAACTTCCTGTTATTAGCATTTCTATTATTATAAGTGTGATGGAGAGGATGAAATAAATAGAAAGTACTTTCTTTGTATCTAAATCCCAATTTAAAAGATGGGTAAGGACATGGGCAAAATTTAAAACAACTGCTATAGTAACTAAGAAACTGAAAAAGAATGAATTCATTATAAAAAATTCTATCAAATAAAATGAAGTTAGGACAATTCCTAATCCTATGCCTATGAAGAAGTAACTCCATTTCATATTTCTACTATATAATTTGCTTATTTACATTTCATACCTTAAAAGCCCATTCTCCATTTCGCATTACTGGCTCTATTGTTTCATCCTTCAATATCCCATCAACATTCATATCTCCAGTCCCTATCATGAAATCCAGATGGATAAGACTCTTATTTCCTCCAGCAGCCATGAATTCCTCATCAGTTAAAGTATCTCCTCCTTTCAATGACTCTCTGTAAGCACTTCCTAAGGCAATATGATTTGAAGCATTTTCATCAATTAACATGTTATAAAAAATCAATCCAGACTGAGAAATAGGGGAACTATGGGGGACTAATGCAACTTCACCTAACCTACGTGCCCCCTCATCTGTTTCAAGTGTTTTGAGCAAGAATTCTTCTCCTACTTCAGCACTGGCTTCGACTATTTGCCCTTTAGAGAATACTAAACGACAATTTTTGAGATTAACTCCTCCATAAAATATTGGTTTACTTGTACATACAACGCCCTCAACTTTATCTTTATGTGGCATTGTAAATACCTCTTCAGTGGGAATATTCGCAGTAAAATTAATTCCATTCTGCGCGGTTGTGCTTCCACCCTCCCAAATATGATCATCAGGTAAACCAACCATTAAATCTGTTCCAGGAGCGGTCAATTTAAGCGCTGTATATTGCTTTTTATTTAGGTATTCACAGCGATTTGAAATATTTTTATTATGAGTTTGCCAAGCACTAATAGGATCTTCTTGATTTACACGACAAATCTCAAAGATTATCTCCCAAAATTTATTCATTCGATCGTTTTTAGGAACATCAGCAAAAAGCTTATCTGCTAAAAAACTATTTGGAACTGAAATAATTAACCAGTTTAATGCATTAGCTGAAAGCAGCTCACTCACTGGTTTAAGTTGCTTATAAAACGATGTTTGGAACTTTGATATTAAATCAGGTTCTATTTCATCTAGTAGTTCAGGATTTGGACTTATAACCATAATATGTGCATCACCCGCTTTAGAAATATCATATCTCGCATCAATTCTCCATTTTGGATATTCTTCTATTGAATCTTTAGGTCCATTCTGAAATCGGAGAAATCTTAATTGTTCATCTCCCCATAAAACATCAACCATTCTCGCACCCATTTGATACGCTTTTTTAGCAATCTTTCTTACTAATGGAGCAGCTTCAATTGGAACCCCATCAGCTCCTACAGTAGGACCACCAATTAAAAGTCGTTGCCCTGGTTGGAGATTTAATCCAACTTTTAATATCACATCAGCATATTTTTCTAATTTCTGTTCAAACTCGGAAGACATTAGATTTCAAATCATAATGCAATTTTATATTATTTTTATGTAATGTAATTACAATTATAAAGGATTTAGAAAATAATTTAGTTTGATAGAAATTTTCTAATATTTCAAACTTATTATAACATCTCTGATCTCAAAAAAATAGTACTATCTTATTACTTAATCCCATATAATAACCCCATTGTTTTCAATTCAGATTTTACCAATTTGGGCATTGAGATCTCATCTGCAGTTTCAATAAAGTTAACCTGCTGAATACCATATTCTTTAATTTGCCTTATTAAATCCTCAAGCATCCCATATCTTCTCTTATTCTTGAATGTATCTTGCAAAGAAAATGTTCCTCCCTTTTTCAAGACTCGCAAGGATTCCTTAATAAGTTTCCTTTTATCACTAGTGTCTCTAACTTCGTGATATACAAAATTACTCACAATAGCATCAAATTCACCATCCTTAAAGGGTAATTTTGAGGCACTTGCCTTTTGAAATACAATTTGATCTGCCACACCTTCATGTTTGGCATTTTCTTCACATTGTTGTTTAGAATAATTCCATCCTTTTCCCCAATAATCAATACCATATACATCAGATTCAGGGAATCTTTTAGCAACTTCGATAGCTAAAGCTCCTGCTCCTGTACCAACATCAAGTGCTTTTCCCTGCCCATTCCAGGGTAAATTCTGGATAACTAAATCCCAGATCTTATATTGTATTTCTTTATTATTTACTGAAAAGTAATAATATAGATACATCATATATGCGAAAGGTAAAAGCCATAGCCCTGCTATTACCCATAACACTATTTTTATTGGAAAAAATATTGGAAATATAGTGGGGATTAATAAAATTAAAAACACACCATTAAAGAAATAAATCAAATTTCTGGGAACCCAATTTCCATAATTTGTTGATTCCTTAATTTTTTATCACTATTTTGTATTTTTTTAATTATTGATAATTTATTTACATATTTAAATTTAGTTATACCTAATTTGTTACAGAAAATATCATAATATACATAAGATAAGTATGAATATATTAGTTTAATTGATTATTTCTATAAAGATAAATATCTATCACTATATTATATACTCTATGGAAATGATTAGGAAGAATTCTTACCCTTAAAGAAAAAAAAACTTATTTATTAAATTCTCTTTTGGAATTACTTACTATCTTTCTAGAGGGGGTAATAAAATCCTAAATAAAGTCTTTGATAACACTGAAAGGATGTTTTAATAATATTTCTAGGAAAAATGATCTTTATTTATTATCTTATTTACTTTATTTTATATTAATGGAGCATGTTGAGTCACTAGAAAGGGGGTTAAGAAAAATAGAGTCTATAATGCAGGAAAGATCTGTCAATGAATTAACACTCCAGAGAGAATATCTTCCAGAAATTTTCAGTGTTGATCTTATAAAAGTCTCCAAAGATGATGGATTTCCAACTTTAAAATCATTTTTAATACAATATTTTAATTTAAGGGGATTTCTAATTAAATATCAAGGGAATATGGTAAAATTCATTAAGTTATCGCTGGAAACTTTTATTGAAAAATCCTTTGGAAATAATCCAGATATTCAAGGTGTTGCCTTATTCAATCTTCAAGGATTTTCCATAAGATCTATTCTCCCGAGAGATGTAGATGAAACCATTGTGTCAGCTATGAGCGCTGCAATCCTAAGCGTCTCTGAACGCGCTGTAGAAGAGCTAGATCGTGGAAAATTAAAGAGAATTCTCATAGAAGGTGTTAATGGTCTGATTATTTTGTCAAAAATTGAAGAAAATGCGATACTTTGCACATTAGCAAAAAGCGGAGTATCACTTGGTATGATTTTCTTAGGAATCCAAGCAATTTCAAGAGAAATAGCTAGATATTTAGCTGAAAAGGAGGAAAAAGCTGAAGATGAGCCCTATTGCAAACATTGTGGTTCCAAATTCACACAAGGACAAGTAAATTGTCATGTATGTGGGAATAAAGTTGAGTAGAGAATAATGAAATGAGATGATAACCCTAATTTAACCTTATTTTAGAATCTAATTTAGTAAATCTCTTCCTATAATTAGAAGAGTTAATATTTCATCTTTTTAGTCTCTAATAAATTAAAGAATTATTTTGATATTAGTTTTATTACTTCTTGTATTGTTCGAACTTTGTGTGAAATTACGCAGTAAAAACTATTTAACGAAGTTTATTCATATTTAATATAAAATAACCTAAAAAAAGTGGATAATGTCATGCAGGATATAATGATGGAGGATATGTATCATAAGGCCTATATTAGAACTAAATGTTTTAAAGGGCTTTTTACTCATGATATTTCAAACCTATTTCATACAATTAGCAATTCATTAGAGCTATGTGGAATATTATTAAAAGATGGAATTAATAGAGAAGAAATTTTGGAATATTTTAAGCTGATTGAAGAACAAATAAATCGAGGAAAGAAATTGGTAAGAAATATTAGAAACCTATCTGAATTAGAAGAAGCTGGAATGCCATTAGAACCTATAGATCTTCTGGAAAATTTGAAAAGTGCTGTTCAGTTTGTTCAGACTAATTTTCCAAACAGAGTTATTGACATTGAAATTAGCTCGAATACTAAGAGAATCTATGTAGTCGCTAATGAATTATTACTTGATGTCTTTGAGAATATTCTGATAAACTCAATTGTATATAATAGAAACGAAATAGTCCATATTGAAGTGTCAATATCAGAACTAAGCGAATTCGGCAAAGAATTAATTAAATTAGAGTTTAGAGACAATGGGATTGGAATTGAAGATGCAAGAAAAAAAGAAATCCTTCAGGAAAGACATAAAAAAAGTAAAAATTCTAAAGGTATGGGCCTCGGGCTCTCACTCGCTGCTAAATTAATTAATTTATGTGAGGGACGGATGTGGATAGAAGATCGCGTAAAGGGAGACTCTTCTAAAGGAAGTAATTTCGTAGTCTTAATTCCTAAAGCAATGCAATTGACAATGCATTATCACACTTATTAAAGAAAATAAAAAAATAGATTAAAGAAAATAGAAAGGGTGATTTATAATTAGCCAAAATAATATCAAATATCAGAAAAAAGCTAAGAAGGATATAAAATGGTATTCCTATGTAGATCCATATCTTGATGCCAAATTAAAAGATTTCATGGAAGAATTTAAAATTAAGAACCAAGCCAACCTTATAAGAACTTTTGTAAATAACAGCATTGATTATATAAACGCAGCATTTCAGAAGAATCCATTAAATAGTCTAAATGAGTATGATGAAATAAAATATGATGATTTTATAAGAAAAGCAATTGAGAAATATGAAGAAAACAATGGATTTCATGAAGAATTAAAACAAAAACTCTCTCCTCTTAAACTCTCAATTTTAATGTTGGAAAAGTATCTTAATGAGCCTGAAGCATTGATAGAAGCAATCGACAATATTAATAAAGCACTAGAAGAAATAGAGAATTCTATAAAGCATCGTTTTGAAGAACCAAAGTTAATACGATTTGTAAAAAAAGTTGATATTTTACATATAGAAGATAATGAACTAGAGCGAAAAACTATTGAGACTTTTTTCAAAACACAGGGAATGAATATTAAATCTGTAGAAACATCAGATGAGGGATTATATTTATTAAAGACACTGACTCCTAAAGTAATGTTAGTTGATATAAACTTGAAAACGAGTAAAATCAATGGAGATAAATTTTGTCAAATTGTTAAATCTAACGGGGAATATAGTTCCATTCCAATAATCTTAATATCAGCTTTTGTCTCTAAAAACAAAAAACAGGAAATATTATTAAAAACAGGTGCTCAGGATATCATATTTAAGCCTATAGATAAGCTATCAGATCTACATATCTTGTTCAAGTATCTAAAACAATACTAAAATATTTTTTTTTTATTTTTTTTCAATATTATAAAAAAAAAGTTTGGCTACTAAGAGCCTATATTAAACTAATTCAAAATATGAAGTTAGATATAGTTCATTGTATACTCAATCATCATGTTAAGTATAAAGAAATAAGGAGATTATTAGCACCTCTATTATAAAAAATGAAGATGATTTTAATACCAACTTAACCTAATTTGGTGGAAAATTGGTAACACTTCCAAAAGATAAATAGAAAAAAAAAATTTAATTTATACTTGCACCTTCTTTCCTTAATATATCAAAAAGTTCCTCTTTTATTTTCAGAAACGATGGATTCTTCCAAGACATCATTTTTGGATAAATTGAAGTCATAAAAAACTCAGGATCTATTTTATAAGTCTCTTTAACAATATTTAAATAATCTGAGTCAGGAAGACCCAAGAATTCTTCACTTTTCCATAATGCTTTCAAAATAGCCCAAATGTTCCTTCGCTTGAATTTTTCTAATTTTTCAAATTCATAAACTTCTTTAATACTCATTATGACTTCATTTGCATCTCTACGTAAAATGTTAAAAATAGCAATTAGATCTTCTTCTCTTTTTGCGGTATTTGTGGGTTTAATTGATATAGTACATCTTCGATTCTCGAGATTTAGAACATATAGTATTATGTGTAAAAGCTTGCTCTTACCCAATCCAATATAATATTTGCTTGGAAATTGATATCCAAAAAGTGGAGTTGATTCAATAAGAGCATTCTTTCTTTCTCTTCGCTTGGATCCCCCCGTAAATATCCATAGTGAATCAGTCCATATAAACCATTTGGTGCTTTCACCACCTTTTACTTTAAGAAAACCTTGAGCAATTAGTCTGTAATTCGTAAGAAAAACATCCCCCTCACTTACGGAAATTGTAAGCGGGAATTTATCCATTTTGTACTTCCCTGATTCTTTCTGTTCTATTAGTTCAGTTTGCTTTACATTCCCTTTACATTCATATATTATTTCTTCATCCTCAAATAAACAATATTTTTTAATAATATATTTTACCATCTCCCGTCGTTTTTCAGCTCCGATGATTTTACCTATTTTAACCATGAACGTTTTATAAAGCTCTTTCATAAAAAAATCGGGATTCAATTTGAAAGTTTCTCCAACAATTTCGAAGTATTCAGGTGTAGTAAGTTGGTCTTTCTCTAGATCAAATAAGAACTTCAAAATTCTTTTAGTATTTGGTCTTGGATTATGAATTTCCTTTTTAATATCATCTATCACTTGATATTTATTGCCCAATTCATCTAATTCATTCATTTTAGTATACCTCTTTCTTTTAACAACCAAGATACTACTTAATTTTTTGATTAAAATATAATTCGTTAAGTTAGAATATAAAGTTTGTATTGAAAGTTTATGGTAAAAACTAAAACTTACCAGTAAATTAAGAGTAATTAGGGTAAGAATGTAAAATTACTTTTTATCATAGGGATTAAATAGTTCTAAAATTCCGAGTTTCTTTATAGTATCTCTTTTTAGGTTTTTTTAATTTCTCTTCAAAAAGCTTATCAAAATCGTCATAAGAGCTTCATTCTTTCTCATCCATTATATCGAAATCCTTTAATTTTCAATTGTTTTTAATATTTTGATATAAAAAATTCAATACTCTCTTCTGTATTGTCTATTATTTTTAGCTTTGGCTTTTTACCAATTTGATAATCTTTCCAATTGGGATCTTGAATTAATAGAGCTGCACTACGTCCACTTCCTTCCAATATACCTAATTTAGCGTTAAAAAGTAATGCTAAATAATATTCTACCTTGGCAATATTTCCTCCACCAATTCCTAAAACCTTCACATTTCTAATTTGAATGTTACTTGCCCAGATATCTAACCAATAAGAAATTGGCTCCCGAATAGAGAAGTCTAATCCGCTTGTTTTTCTGATTTCACTATATCGATCATCAATCTTTTCACTACCAGGCATTTCTTTTGGTAAGTATCCTATGCTTTTAATTTGTCCACTATATAATTCTCCAAGCTGACCTCCAATAGCACTCACTCCTGCTAAGGTTCCACCTGAGATCAAAGATCCTTCAAATTTCATAAATCCCTTGAGAATACTATTTCGATATTCTTCAATTAATTCTTTATCCTCAATTCTGGTAGAGCCAACTAATATGACAACAGAAGGTTCAATCTTACTATATGATGATTTATAAGATTTTAATTGATTTATTGCAATCTCATCATTAAATTTAAAAGTAAGACTTAATAATAACAGATTTTGGAGCAAATCCAATCCAGGGAGTAAATCTTTAAAGTTAGAAAGCAAATTTAATGTTTTATTGGTAGTTGATATCATCCAATCATGGTTAGAATATCTTATACCAAGAAGATAATTAATAAAACAGTCTTCAAAATTACCAAGGAATAAATTAAAAAGACCTGTGTTATAATATGCCCATGGAATATCAATTCCTAATTCAATTTGAGTATTACACCTTTCAATAGCTTCTAATATGAAAGGTTTAGAAAGTGTGATTGGATCTAAATTCCCTAATTTCCTTATCTCATAAATTAGGTAATTACCCAAAGAATATGTATCGTGTGGATTTATCTCGAATGCTTTTTCATAACAGCCACGAGCTTTTTCCTCATCAAAATCTTTATAATAGCCACCTAAAATTGCCATCGCATCCCAATCTAAAGGATCCAGTTGAATAGCTTTCTTTAAATAATCTTCTGCTTTATGGTATTCAGTGCTTTCTTTTTTGTAATAACGCCTAATGGCAAAACCTAATTCTCTTAGTATAGGTGCTTTATCTAAATGGGTATATTTTGATAATAAATTCACAACCCTATACCAATCTCCAATATTCCTGGCCAATAACGCTATCTTATAAACAATATCTACATTCTCAGGGTCAGCTTCATAAATAATCTGAAGAACTTCAAGTTTTTGAGTGATTTCATTTTTACTCATATATCCCCCAAAATTAGTCTTATAATCTTCTATGATCATTTTTATTCTGGAGATGGATTCATCAATTTGCTCTATAAGGGCTGCTGACCTATGAAACTCTCTTTCCCACTGATCCTTTAACTTATACGCCCCTTTATATCCTAAATCATGATATATGGCAGCATATGCATGTTCATTTATTGTACGGACTTGGATCTCTGCTTTCTGGGATAAGTAAGTTATAGGAATGTCCAAATCTTTATATAGTGGAGAATTCTCTTTTAGGGTGATAGAAAAAGATTCTGTTCGATATCCAAATTCTGGGACTGCTAGATTGTCATCTTTATCCTTGCCTATGCTAGAATCAATTATGAAATTATCTTTAATCAGCATAGATACTCTTTTTACATCGTCTGTAGTCGGTAAAATAAGCCGTAGCCCACATATATCTGTCATTTCTGTTATGGGATCTTTATAGTGTGGCTGACGGAGGATTTTCTCTGCAAAACTTGTTAAAGATTTTACTCTGGATTGAATTATATATTCTGTGGTGATTTGTTTTCCTATTATATGCAAAATTGTTGTCAGGATTTGGTTGAATTCAATGAATTGTGAATGTCTTTCTTTATATAAATCTAGTTGTTCTTTAATAAGCAATTTTCTCTCTTGTTTCATTTTCAAATAACCTCATTCTTTGAATTTCTTTAAAATTCTTCTCTAGATAATTCTTGTAATATCTCTTCTGTTTGGCGTACAAATTTCCCAAATTTTTTTGGATCTTCTTTCTCTAATTCTTTATTTAATTCAAGAACTTCAGTAAATATAGTTTTTGATAGATGTATTCTGCCAATCTTCCTATATAAGTAACCTAGATTACTCTTGATTATTGCTTTAAATTTTAAATGGATTTCAGATTTAGTATTTATTAATTTATCATTATTATTGAGTGCTTTTAGATACATTTTCTCAGCTTTATCATAAATTTCTAAATCCTCAAATGATTTTCCTACATAATTTTCAATCTTCATAAGTTCTTCTCTATATATATAGGAATGTGATAATGACAGACGACCAATTAATTCTTGGGGAATCATAGGAGTGAGCTGAACCATCTCTAAATCATCAAAATTTTGATAAAAGTGCATTATATCGTTAAAAATATCGTTAATATAGGTTAGTTGAGTTCCTGGGTATTCTTCTTCTATTTCTAATATATACATTAAAGCTACAGCGAAATTTCTTTTGGTGCTTTTGAACCTTTTACAATCTGATTGAATCATTGCTCTTTCATAATGCAAACCAGCAAGATCCATCGAAAAATTCTTGTATGGTTGTGCTTTTTTAAAAATCTCAATTGCCTTATAATTACTGTTTAAAGCTTCACTTTTCAAACTTAATTTATAGTAAATCTGTGAGAGATTTGAATGGATCCTAGCTAATGTTTTTAAGTGATATCCAGGATTTTTTTCTGCCAATTCTTCATAATCTTTTTTGCTTTCTAATAAAGCTTCTTTTGCTTCATCATATTTCTCTATTTTAAAGTATATAGTTCCTAATTCTTTTTTCACTTTAGCTAAACGAGGTAAAAATGTCTTAGGATTGATTTCTGCCATTCTTTGGTAAATTTTTTTATCTAATAGTTTTGCTCTAATTGCTTTATCATATCTATTTATTTTCTCATATAATTTTCCAAGTTGATCTGTAGATATCTCAACATAGTGTAGAAAAATCTCTGGATATCTAAAGGCTAATCTTTTTCTGACTTTTTTTGCGGTTAAAAAACAAAGCTCTGCGTCTTTTAATTTATTTAGCTCCAAATAAATTTTAGCCAGATCTTTATAATTGGTCTCTACATAAAATAAATTCAATTCTGGATTCATTTTTGATAGTTTTAAGTTAATCTTCAAAGCTTCTTTATATGCATTTTCAGCTTTTATAGGCAGATTTAATCCACGGTAAAAATTACCCATTCGATATTGTATATCTGCAACATTCCCTTCAAATAGATCAGGATAGTAATTTGCTAGGGTTTGAGCTATACTTAATGCTTTTAAAAAAGATTCTTGTGCTTCTCTCCATTTTCTTAATTTAGAATAAAACGTTCCTATTTTACGATAAGACCATAATATACTTGGATTATATTTAATCGGGTTGCTTTTACTTAGTTTTTTCTTTATTTTTAGTGATTCTTTGAAAAATCTTTCAGATTCATCGGGATCTTTCATGTTTATATGGAGAAGGGCAAGCTGGTCCCATGTCCAAGCTTTATAATACAAAAATTGATTAGGGTTTTGGTTAGAAAGATTATCATATATCTCTAATGCTTTTAAATGCATTTCCTTAGCTAATTCATATCTTTGCTGTTTTTTATATATTACACCTAAACGATTCTGAATCCAAGCTAAATCAGATAAATAAGTCTCAGGATCTCTCTCTGCTAATTCCTCTCTAATTTCTAAAGCTTTTACAAACTTCTTCTGAGCTTTCTTCTTCTTTCTTATCTCTTCATATAGTAATCCGAGATTTCCCCAAGTCCATGCTAAATCGGCTAGATAATCATTACGGTTCGTCAATGCTAATTCTTCTCTTATCTCTAAAGCTTTTATAAATGAGTCTTCTGACATTTTATAGCTTTTTTTTGCTCTATATAAGAGTCCTAAATTACCATAAGTCCATGCTAAATGTGGGAGAAACATATGGGGCTGCTTTTCAACTAATTTTAATCTGGCATTTAAAGCTAAATTATGAAAGTCTTCTGCTTGATCCCATCTTCTTAATTTCATATACAAGGTTCCTAATTTATTATGTATTTCAGCAATGTGATCTTGGTACAAATTAGGATTTAGTTCTTCTAAATTATGATAAATTTTTAAAGCTTCATTGTAGTTTAGCTCTGCCTTAGGGAATCTTCGCAATGTATAATAAAAAATCCCAAGTTGATAATATATTTTAGCCTTTAGTTGGCCTTCATATAAATCTTTTAATTTATTTCCTAGAGTAACCAACTTATTTAAGCTATAGCGTTTTAATAAATCTGGGTTTTCGATACTTAAAAAGTTCAATACTAAATCTTCAGTAGTATCCAAAAATGAATCATGGTAAATCAATTCTGTAAAATCTTCCAGATTATCACCATATATTTCATTTTTTTTATTATAATAATTCACAGCTAGTTGATGATTAAATGTGTCTATATCAAGTCCTATTGACTCTTTAATATGATCATATATAAATTCATATGCCCCCTCTTGAACATCTTTTTTCTTTAAAAAACCAGCATTTATTAACTTTTTAAAGTTTGATTCAAAATTAATATCTACATAAAGAGCTTGCAATACTCGTTTGTTAATATTATTTCCAATATCTGAATTTAGAATTGATAAATTTTTCAATAACTCGTATTCTTCCTCAGAAAGAATTTCTATAACAATTCTGTTTAAATATTCCTCAGTTTTTTCAGAATCAACGTTTAATATTATGTTTGGATCAAAATTCTCCATTTTATCAACATTAATATGATCATAATTCCTCACAATTAACTCCATTGAAATAGGATGCCCTTCTGTTATTTTACTTATCTTTTTTTTGTTTGAATCACTTATACTTTTATGAAAACGGTCGCATAACATTTCGATATAATCAATTCTATCTACTAAATCTAGCCCTTTGAGAGGATAATTTCTTTTAGCAATATCAATCAATCTCCGTGAAGAGCAAATAACAATATCTAGATATTTGATTAAATTTCTCACATCTGAATTTGCGAGATGAAAATCATCAATAAGCAAATAGATTTCTCTTTTTTCAATTAATTCAGTAATTTTTCTGATCTTTATTTCTTTAACTTCTTGTTTAAGCTCATCGGCATCAGGAATATATCTTGATAAGGCATCAATCACATCATCTAATGTTATTTCATTTCCCCAAACTCTATGATAAACGTCCCGACATTTTTTTTTAAAAATTCTATATCCTGAACCTGTCGTGTAAAATTGTCGAGGACCTAAAGCAATTATTTCTCTTCCTCTTAATTTCTGCAATAATAATATCACTTGAATTAGAGATGTTTTTCCAATACCCCCAACACCATAAACTTCAATACTTTCATCTAAACTGCTCATTAATTCTGCAATTGATGATCTTCTATCATAAAAATCTTCCAGTTTTAACTGACCTTTTGAGTACCATTCAATAATATTATTTACTAAATGATCAGTAATTGTATTTACAATTCCAGAATCTTCAGTATTTTGTATTTCAAAATAATTCTCTTTACCTACCTCTTCAAGAAATTTTTGTACTTTTTCTTCAATACTACCTTTATTTGGAATTAGAGAAGCTGTTGTATCTTTAAATTGCTTAGGAATAAAGTAAGTTTGATGAAGTATTCCTTCTGCCTCAGTCACTTTATATTCGCAGTGAGTATAGGATATAGGGTCATTTTTGGTCCTCATTGGACAATTTTCTACCGTACAATCTTCTATAATACACTCGTTTAATAAAGTACCATAAAAGGGTGTTATAAGAAAAATAACTACATCACTCTTCCTAATCTCTCTTATACTCACATCTTGTGAATATGTACCATCCGGAATGAAATTTTCCATCCCAACTCCTTCGATACTTTCATTTAAAGCATCAATTATCCGTTTCCTAAAATATTTCAGATCTTTTGACGTGGAACTTAAAAAAACTCTAAGCATAATATTGATTCAGCAATAATTTTATAATGAAAGAGATAATAATAATCTCTCAAGTGAAAAATATAATTCTTTGATTTCTAAATTATTTTACAAAATTGAATATATATTTAATTTAGATTGTTTTCTATTTATACCTTTTAATCAAAAAAACTTGAAATTGAACTTATTCTATTATTAGATCAAATTTTATTAATAGACTATTTTTTTGTGTATTTCACTATTGCTATATAATCAATCCAGAGTTTTAATTCAAGTTGTACTTGATTATATAATCTAAATTCCATTGGCACTAATTTTGTACATTCAAATTTAACACCAAAAAATTGAAATTCATTAGGTTTATGAAAGTTAACTCCACGCAATATACGCGAGGAATAGGCGCCACCGCTCACATCAAGAAGTAATATAGGTGTAATTGAGGAATTATCATCTATCTTCATTTTAAAGTACGCGATATATGTATCTAATTCATCTAATTTATCATAAGGCCCATAAATTATATGGCCTTTATATTCAATCAGATTTGCAAACCATACTATCCCATGTAAACTATTTTCATCTTGTTCTTCCCATCCAAATCGATGATGTAGCTCTTCTGCTTGATAGATTCTTATTTTCTCTTTTAAAATCCTCTCTTCTGAAATATCGTCAAATTCATATTTAGAAATTTCCTTTAATGCTAAAAATTCTTTAACTTCTATTTGAGTAATCTTATTTTTAATTTGTTCAGTTAAATCGTCATAGTTTCCATACTCTATTCTGTCTATTCCTTGTAAATCAGCAGGAATAGGGCTTCCTTTTTTAATAATAATATAGAGCCTTTTTCTTGCTCCTCGTGCAATACCTAATTCTAAAAAAACATTTAAATTGCTTGTAGAAAGTTCATAGATCCCAAAATTAGTCCCAATTATCATTTCTTCAATCTTTTTTAAGATATGTTGCCCATTTGCTCTTATTTCTAAATCAGCATAATATCCATTTAATTGAGTTCCTTCAAATGCAGTTCTAATCGCTTTAACTAATTTTTCTTTATCTTTCATATTGAAATCATACGCTACGAAATAATGATAATTTTTCATTGGGATCATCCTTGCTGGAATTGTTAATAATGATTATAAATATACATTGATGGTTTCTAATTATGATTATGATGATATTTTTAATAAGGATTTTCTGTTTTAGGAATACTCACAAAAGTATATTAAGATTTTTATCTCATTCTTAAACATTAAAATGAAATCGAAATAGAAAAGTGAGTAAAATCGAAAACCAATTTGTAACTGTTCATGGCAAGAAAATCTATATCGATGAGGAAGGATATCTTGATTTGACAAGGCTAAGAATTAATGATATGGAGGATATTATCGGACTTGAAAATATCGAGGGTTTAATAAGCTTAGCATTAGGTAATTTCAACGAAAATGATAAGAATGCTGAAGAATATCGAGAAAATTATAATAATATCAAGGAGTTCAGAATTTTTAATTCATTTAAATCTTTAAGATATTTGGATTTAAGCTATAATTTTGACCTTGAAAAATTACCAGAAAACATACATGAATTAGAATTACTTGAAGAACTATTTCTTTCGGGCAAGAATTTAATAGAATTGCCTGAAAGTATAGTTAATTTATCTAATCTCAACAAGCTAGCTATATTTGAATGTAATAAATTAGAATCTTTGCCTGAAGATTTAGGGAATTTAAAGTTTTTGGAGGTGCTTGGAATAAAAAGATGCGAATCTTTAAATGCGCTTCCTGAAAGTGTGGGAAATTTGAAAAACCTCAATAGGCTTATAATAGAACAGTGCAAAGATTTAAAGACTCTACCAGAAAATTTAAGTAAATTACAATCTCTGGAAACGCTACAATTGATTGATTGTCAATCCTTAGATGCACTTCCTAAATCTTTAGGTAATTTAAATTTTCTTGAATATTTAGAGATCAAACGGTTACCTTTATTGATTAATCTTAAAAATAGTTTTAATGGTTTAAATAGGCTCAAATATCTAAAGATTAGTAGTTGTAATTCACTAAAATGCTTACCCGAAAATGTTGGTAGTTTGAGATCTCTCGAAGAGTTAGTGATTAAGAAATGTGATTCTATAAATTCTCTTCCTGAAAGTATAGGTAATTTAAAAAATCTTAAAAAGCTCAGGCTAAAAGATCTTATTAGACTAAATTCATTACCAGAAAGTATTGGAGAATTAGAATTTCTTGAAAACTTAAAAATTACTAAATGTTCTTCAATGCATCTTCCCGAAAGTATAGGTAATTTAAAAAATCTTAAAAAACTCAAATTGGAAGAATTCAATTATATTAGGACATTACCCAATAGTCTAGGAAATTTAAAAGAACTTAAAATTCTCAAGTTTTATATATGTCGATCACTTGAAAATTTACCAGAAAGTATTACTGGTCTACAATATCTAGAATTTTTATCTATTGATACTTGCCAGTCTTTTATTTTTCTTCCTGAGTCTTTAGGCAATTTAAAATCACTTAAAAATCTAAAATTGGAATCATTACCTGGATTGAAGAGGATACCAGAGAGTATTGGAAATTTAAAGCAGCTTGAGGAGATTTTTTTATATGATTGCGAGTTTCTTGAAGATTTACCTAAAAGTATTGGAAATTTAAGTACCCTTAAAAATCTGTTTATTCATGTCCCTAATAATATTAATTCTCTAAATATTAACATAGAGAATTTGAATTCTCTTGAAGAATTGGTAATAGTAGGAGAATTTCTTACCGAATTACCTATAGGTTTTGACAAATTATCATCATTAAAAAAGTTGCAAATCAATTGTAGAAATATATTCCAATTCCCAGAAAATATTGGTAATCTAATTACTTTAGAAAGTCTAGAGTTAAATATGTGCCATATAAAATCATTACCAGAGAGTATTGGAAATTTACTCTCTTTAGAAAATTTAGTTTTGTATGAGTGCTCTATTACTTCATTACCAGAAAGTATAGGAAAATTAACCTCTCTAACGACATTAATTGTAGATGATTGCGTAGATCTAGTGTTTCTACCTGAAACTTTATGTAATTTAAAAGAACTTAAAACTCTAATTATATCCGATACGCCAAAATTAAATGCACTGCCAGTATGCATAGGCAATTTAGAAAAACTTGAGGAGCTTGATTTGAATAATTGTATTTCACTCAAATCTCTACCTGAAAGCATTGGACAATTAAAATCTCTTAAGAACTTAAATGCAGATTTTTGTAAACAAATTAATATATTACCAAAGAGTTTTCCTAATTTATCATCACTAGAGGAATTAACCCTAAGTGGTTGCTCTTTCACAAAAATTCCTATTGAAATTTATTATTTAGAAAATCTTGAACATTTATACATTTCAGATAATCCTTTTTCAACTCATGAAATCCAGATTGCCGCCAGTTCTATACCAATTATTAAGCTTTATCTAAAAGGCAAAATAGCAATTAACATTTTCATTAGTCATGCCATCATTGATTTTGAACCATATAGAATTAAAGAACTGGTTGAATTTTTAGAGGAAAAAGATGAAGTATTCCGAGTTTATTTCTGTGAAGAAGATCTAGCAGGAAATATAGATTGGTTTATGAAAGAGGTTATCCCCTCTTGCAATCTCGTAATATTCCTCGGAACCAATAAATCTGTTCTTAATTCCATCGAATGCCTATATGAATTAGAAATTGCGAGAAAACATCATATACCAATAATTCCGATAAAGGGAACTGATGTTGAATGGAAAGACATGAAAAATATTGATCTAAATCGAGAGCTTGGATTGCCATATAATATGAAAAATTTTGATGATTTTACTCAAGAATTATATGAAATAATATGTAGATATAAAAAGAGTAAGGATCTATTAGATCTTGATTTAGAACGTTTAAATCGAAGTATGGAAGAAAGTAAAAACATTGTCAATCAATATTTAAATTCTATGCATTTTAGAAATACTAGTTCAGAATTTATTGATGAAATTGAAGATTTAAAACTAAAACTAAAATCTGGTGTAATCAACATTGAAGATTTCATGATTAAATTAACTGAATTTATCAAAGATGAAAGAAACCAATACCCTAATAGATAAAATAAAAGTAAAAAAAAACATTATTTCATTCTTTGATTTTTTTATCTATATCTATGACGTAAAGTACTTGGATTTACTGTTCTTCAGCAAAAGCTATTTGCCATCCAATTCCATTTGAATCTTCAAACATAAGGAACCACATTCCCCAAGATCTTTTCTCCAATGGCATGATTATATTAAACTTCATTTTCTGAACTTTTTCATTGATCTTATCTAATTCTTTTTTAGATTCAAGATTCATCAATATTTGTATGTTCCCCGATGGAATTTAATAAAAAATTGAAATTAAATTCATATTTATAATATTCTAAGTAAATTAACCATCAATAGGGAATTTTGTTCCATATTTCTCAACCAAATTTTTGAAAGTATCTAATTCCGCCAATGCTTGCTTACTGATTTTACCTCGCATTAATTTCAGAATAAGTCTTGCGAAAGATGATTTACTTGTACCATCCCACACCATTGAAATTTGAGTGCCGTTTGAAACAGGTTCAAAAGTCGTTTCTACCTTAATATCCATTCCTTGCCCAGAGACTTGGGATCCAATTCTCTTTCCTTCCTCATAAGAAAGCAATTTATCTTCCAATATATAGGACTTTCCTTTCTCTACGTAGTGTAAGTGAGCGACAGCTCCTATTTCTCCAAATTTCCCCTTAACTGTTTCTACTTTTTCTAAAAAACGTGTCCAGTTAAGCATATTCTGTGGATCTATAAATGCTTTCCATACTATATCTGGAGGTTGGTTAATAATTGTTTCTATTTCAAATTTTGGCATTATTTAATCTTTTGAATTTAATTTGATTTATAATAATTAGGAGTAAGTTAGATTCTATTCTCTAATAATTTTTTTATAATTTTTTGCTATACTCTCAAGGTGCCGATGATCTGTACCACAACACCCTCCAAGGATCTGGATTTCTGAGTTTAAGTATAAGTCAATCATTTTTTTGCCCCATGTCTTTGGACTTTCAGAATCTGCCTTAGTAAGTTGCTCTAATTCTCCAGGATTCTTGGATGATCCATTCGCTTGCAATCCTTTAAGCCGAGTTTTAACTAATCCTGTATTATTTGGCTCAACATTTAACGCCTGTTTACAAGTAGTTGGATGTATGCAATTTAACATATAAAAAGCAGGTTTTGGTGAGACTGAATTATCAATAGTTGATATCGCTTCATAAAGAGTTGTCCCGTCCAGTATAGTCCCATCTGGATGAATAACAAAACTTAACATGTATTCTAAATTTGATTCTGCCATCGCTTTAGCTATACCATGTGCTTCTGAAAATGCAGGGAGAGTACTCGCTAGAAAAAAATCAACTCCTGCATTACTTAGCTCTTTTACTTGAATCTTATGAAATTCGTATGCTTCTTCGCTTTTCAATGCCTTATTAGGATTATAAGCATCTCCTTTACATCCCATTAATCCACCTATTAAAATTTTCACATCTTTATGTCTGTAATGCCTTCTTATGTGGTTTAAAAAGTTGACACCGTCGGCATTTACGTTTCTATCATTATATCCTGCTAATTTAATACGTTCTGGATTTGTACGCCAAGTGGGTGTTAAATTGAGCATTGGAAGCTCATATCTATTTGCTACAGAAATATATTGACTGAAAATTTTTTCAAGAATAATCCTGCCTTCAGCATCATACACCATAGCAGCATTCTGAATGTATGGATTTAATTCATACTTGAATTCGTGTTCTATCCTTTCGATTACAGGGCCTTCAGCTAATACTAATGAATTTTCTGAAAGAAGTTCTTTTAACCCCATCGAGTACTAGCAAATCTATTGATTAATTATATATAAGTTTTTCAAAATTATTCATTTTTTTTTAATTGGGATTAACATTACTGAAATTAAAAGATCATAATTTGCAGTTTATAGCTTAATAAATTTCTGGACGAACTTTTTCTTTTCTTGTACCTTTTCTTTAAGGCTTCGGCCAGAAAGGATTAAAGCTATTCCGATCTCGTTTTTGAGTAAGAAATTTTTTGATAAACTGCTTTGAATCACTGAAAAAATAAATCCATATATAAAACCAGCAATCCAGAGAAGAATTACTAAGATGTTTACATCAAGACTGAAAGAGGTTTTGATAGAAATGCTAAGGTAGCGGTATAATATTCCCCAGATTATTAAAAATATTAATTCGACAATAATACCCACTTTAAGCATTAAGGAGAAAATTTTTGCAATCTTCTTATCAGATAAATGGTGTTTCATAATTTTTACGTCATGAATTGTAAAAATGGACCGCTTACTAAGAGTAGTTCCACTCCGAAATGCTAAAAAAACAATCAGAGCCCCCAAAGAAAAGAGTTCATCTAAAAAAAATACAAAACTAGCTCCCACAGCGATCCAGATGGTTAAATTAATAATTTTGAATTTATTATAATGAGAGTCTTTAAATTTTTCTTCTTCACCTAAGATTTTTTGGAGAAATTTTGAGACTCTCTTCTGGAATATTAAACCAAATGAGATAAATAAATTTATAAGAATGAATGGTACTAAAATTAGATAAGCAACGATTACTTCAAATGTTATTGTCATACTAATCATTCATTTTCGGTTATATTTCTTACTAATTGCATAATATAAAATAAATAAAAAATTAAAAAATTCTAAATTTAAATCAAGCTTTAATTAGAATTTCAAATAAAAAGAATTATGGTATAATTTTTCCCATAATATAAATTGAAATATATGATTTCTAAAGCATTTTTACCTTTATCTCTAAATTTCTCATAAACTAAAGTGAGATAAGAATTAGATTTCAGTTTCGCCATTTTGACTGTAAATCATAACATTGCTTTATTAAATCAATAATTTCTTTAATTTGATCCTTTTCTGTTATCTTTACTTTGAAATTAGTTTTTCCACATCTATACTTTTGTGGGAGTGGTTCGATATTTATTTTCTCTATTTTTTCTAGATTTGGATAAATTTTTCCAAATTTTAGGAGTATTTCAATTTCTTGATTTTTTGGTTTAATATTTATTATTGTAAATTCTGTGTTACGACAAAAACCCAATGCGCTATGTTGATGATAAAATATTTCTTTAATATCCTTTCCTAAAGCGAGGATCTTTTCTCTTAGAGTTAAAAAGAGATTATTTAATACAGGATGGCTCCCAGTTTTGTATATCTCATTTTGGCTATTTAAAAGCCTATTATTACATTCTAAATCTCCATTTTTTATACTTTCCTTTGAAATAAATTTTAAATAATCTACTTTTTTATCTAAGGATATTTTTTGATCATCTAAAGAGATATCTATTAATAATCTTTCTGATACTGTTCCTTTTTTGAATGTTTCAAAAATTTGGTAACGATTTCCATTCGTTAATACACAAAAATCGATATTATCCTCATAGGCATAATTTGTTGCTTGAATTTGAAATTTTTGCTCTAATTTACGGCGTAAAGGTTTTGCTTCAAGATAGATTTGCCTTCCATTAAACTTGAGAATATAATCTACATAGCCACCGCTTGAAGTTTTACAATTTCTCGAGATCTCGTCTAAATCAAAGATATTCCAACCTAAAGCTAACAACATTGGATCAATAAGGATGACTCTCGTATCCTCTTCATTCAGATCTTTGGACTTCAGAGTGGCTATTCTAGCACAGAGCGTCAATAGATGTTTTTTATCTAAAGGCACTATAATTGATACATAAAAATTCAGTCTTAAAAATGTGAACTATGAAGCATAAAGTAATTTATATTTTCAAAAGAATTCTAGAACCAATCTCGGTGTATTCGAATAGAAAAAAAAATTTTCAATAAAAAAAAAGAAAAAAAAGTGAAAATCTTTATCTGGAATTGTAAATAAAATTAGTAATTAGTTGGTCTCTTTTAATTATTTTACAAAAAGGATGTAGTGTTTTTTATGAGAGCTATTGATGAAAATCAGTTTAAAAAGATAAAAGAGTTTATCTTTCGAAATGGAAGACTCCTTGAAAGAAAATTATTTTCTTTCTTTTTTGAAAATAGAAATAAAGATGAAGTTATTAAGGCTTTAGTGGCATATCAAAATTTGGATGGAGGGTTTGGTAATGGAATTGAACCAGATTTATTATGCCCTGACAGTACTGCTATTGGTGCCGAAACTGCTATGTATATTCTTGATCTCTTAGAATATGTAGATAATGAAATCACAGATCATTTAGCTAATTGGATTATTGAAGAACAGAATGAAGAAGGGTATATTAACCATCCTCCTAAAAACTTGTATAATTATCCCTTTCAAGATTGGTGGGATCGTCCTGATGATCTTCGAATATTGGCTATATCAGGTTTTCTTAAAAAATGGGGATTTAAAGAATTATCTTTTTTTAAAAAAGTAAAATCTTTTTATTCAAAGAGCTCTCTTCCTAAAGAATTTTCTTTCTATGAGTATCCTTATTTTATATATTTGAAATACTTAGGAGAGCATACAGAGGAAAAAAAGATGTTACAACAGATTATAAACCAACTCCCGAGTATTTTTGAAAAAAATAAAGAACACTTTCCATTATTTGGTCGACATTGGTACCATGCTCTCGATATTGTGGATAAAAATGTAATAAAAAATGAAGCAGATAATTTTTTTAATGGTCTTCAAGATGATGGTGGTCTAAAAATAATCTATCAGAATTTGCCTCATTGGAGACCTATATGGACTTTGGATGGTCTAATACTCTTAAAGAAATCAAAGATGATTGAATTATGAATCTTACAACTTTCCAGCTCAGAGAGGGTGGCCCCCAGAAAACCTTGAAAAATATGAGAGCTTTAAAAGTCATTGATGGATCATAAATCTATCTTTTGATATTACTTTCTACGAAATTTGGTTTTTGAATCTTATCAACATACATACATATTTTATTAAGTTGATTTTTTATAAACAAAAATGTTATAAATTCTTATATAATTTTAAATCTCGAAACATACAGAAGGTGGTAAAATATGTTTAAGAAATTAACGGATGCTTTAGGAATTACAAGCAATAAAATTAGTGAGTTAATTAAAGAGAGTAAACAATATGTTGATGCCTTAGAAAATGTCACGAAGGAAATCAAAAAAACTGTTACTGCATTAAAGAGCTATGCTGAAACAGAGACTCCTTCCTTAGGAAAAGCTGTGGGTTCATTAGCTTCTACATTTGAAATTATTGACAAAGAAAGTACGGAAAAAGTCAAAAGACTCCAAGAAGAATATATTACTCCGCTAAGTGAACTATTAACTAGCTTGGAAAAACTTCAAACTGAACAAAAGGAATCTCAAAAGGCTATGAAAGAATTAGAGAAAGCAGAAAGGCATCTTAGTAAAACCCAAAGCAAACCAAAAGAAAAGTTAAAACCTAATGAAATACAAACAGCTGAGACTGAACTGAAAGCTGCCAAGGAAAAAGTTGCTAAAGAAGAAGGGGATGTAAAAGTTGCAGCCGAGGAATTTAATAAAGTTAAATTAGAAACAATGCAAAAAATTCTTAAGAATATGGTGGACATTGAAACTATTTTCCACCAAAAGATTCTCGATTCCGTGGCAACTCTAGAAGTAAAAGCTGATGCTATTAAAGTAGAAGAAGAATCAAAAATTTAAACATTTCACTAATGCACCCCTATGAATTGACCATATATAAATTATTTACATTTTTTTATATCTACTTTTTTTTTTAAACTATGGTCAATATTTTTTTAACTAAACTTTGATTAAGTAAATCTATGAACCATATTCCAAGCGGTGAAGATAAAGTTAGTAAAGTGATTAGTACAGCTGCAAGTTTTCTTCAAAAAGAATTGAACAAATCTAATCAATTATCATTTCTAGACATTGGATGTGGTGATGGACGAGATATTGACTTTATATCTTCGAACTTTGATAATTTCATAATACGAGGAATTGATCTCTCATCAAAAGCTATAGAAAAGGCAATTAAGCTTAATGCAAACAAAAAGCATATCACGTTTGAATGTATGAATTGGAAGGAGTTGGACGATACTCAATATGATATAATTTACATGTCAGGTGTTTATCATTTCTTTAATTTGGCAGAGAGAACAGTATTTATTTCTAAAATTAAGAATATATTAAAACCGAATGGTTTCTTTATCTTAAGTACTCTTTCCTCAAATGATACACAATATTATGGAAAAGGAATGCTGGTAAAAAACGATCCAAATTCATTTCAAAGTGAGTACTTCATACATTTTAGCTCAAAGGAAGAGCTTCTCGAGGATTTCAAATTTTTGACGATTCATGAATTATCTGAATTTTATCATAAAAATTATGCGAAAGACACAGAATATCATACAATGTGGATATTAATAGGAAAAAAAGAACAGTAGTTCAAAATACAGCTATTATTCCTTCAAATCTGGTAAAATCATATCCATTTATCTGTGGATTCCATGTTACACGTGCTGCTTTAAGAGAAAATTTTATTTACATTGAAAAGTAAAAAACCCTCCACCAATAAAATCTATGACTTAAAAATTATTAATGAATTTTATTTATATTGTAAATTCTTACCTTATATTAGAGATTACTGTAAAAAATTAAACTTGGGAAAATATTCATGAGCTTTAGAATTGAAAGTAAAGAACAATTTGTCGAATTATGGACTAATATTTACAACACCCAAGGTAAACCTGATTGGTCGCATATCCTCCCATATTATGACGATAAGATATACTTTCGTGATACTATTCAAGAAATTCGAGGTAAAAAAGAATTTGAAGCTATGACTGTACGATTAGTTGAGCGATCTAAAGATTTAAGAATGAAAATTCTCAACATTCTTTTTGAAGGTAACATCATTTTTTTTGAATGGGAGATGGGGTTAAGTTTTAAGAAAACTCCTGATTCGAAGATATTCGGGGCAAGTCGCCTGACATTGAATGATAAGGGAAAAATTATAGCGCAAAGGGATTATTATGATCTCTGGGGTGATATCATCGATAACATTTCATTTTTAGCTAAAGGGTATCGAAATTTCATGAGGAAATTGTTCGGGTGAATTACTTGAATAAATATTTAAAAGAATATTTTAAATCTTCTTTTTATTGGCGCCAATTGGGCCAAATGCGGAGGAATAAAAAGGCAGAGGTAAAGGAATGCCAAGAAGACTTTAAAGAAAACTTAGTTGTGATAACGGGCGCGACATCTGGAATCGGTTATTGTACTGCAAGAGAGTATGCTTCACATGGAGCTAATCTTCTACTAATAAATCGAAATGAAGAAAAATCGATAAATGTTTGCGAAGAAATTCGTCAAGATTTTGGAGTAGAATGTGAATATAAGATTGCGGATTTTGCCCGCATTTCTGATTTAAAGAAAGTAGGATATGAACTTTTAGATTCAGATATAAATATTGATGTATTTATCCATAATGCGGGCATTTATTCTACTAAAAAAATATTTACTGAAGATAATAACGAACTTGTTTTCCAAGTAGATTATCTTGGGTCATTTATTTTAAATTATATATTAAAGGATAAACTAAAAGCTCAGGGTAATACAAGAATTATCTTTGTAAATTCTGAAGGTCACCGCTTTGCTCTTCTTGGATTGAGTTTAGATGATCTTGAGTGGGAAGAGCATCATTATTCAGGTTTGCGTAGTTATGGGAAGGCCAAAACAGCTCAGCTTCTGTCAATGATTTCATTTAACGATTATTTCAAAGATAGCGGAGTATCGATAAATGCGATGCATCCTGGGAGTGTAAAAACAAACATGGGAGAAAATAATGGGCGAACTTACCGATTTTTTAAACATCTTCTTATTGATCGAGCAGCAAAATCACCTGAGATATCTGCTAAAGCTTTATACTATCTCGGTGTGTCAAAGGAAATGAATGGAGTGAGCGGTAAGTTTTACCGTCTTACTGCAGAAGAAAAACCTGCACCTCCTGCTTTGGATAGGGAAGTCGCAGAAGAGCTGTGGGATTTAAGTATAAAATTAAGCGGGTTAGCATGACGACTACAAGCCATGAGGTTATCATTGTAGGAGCGGGGATGGCGGGGTTAACCGCTGCGGCCTATTTATCAAGGGCGGGACATGATGTTCTTTTAATTGAAAAGAACGAAACTTGTGGTGGCTTGCTAAATTCAATCCAAAAAGATGGTTTTGTTTTTGATACTGGTCCGAGGTCTATTGAAAATTCAGGAGCCGTGCGGCCCTTGTTAAATGACCTTGGAATTTCACTTGAACTACTTAACAGCCCGGTTTCGATTGGTATTGAGAATGAAATTTTACACTTCACATCAAACGAAAGTATATATGAATATCAGTCCCTATTAGAAAAGCTGTATCCCGATAACAAAGAGGAGATTGCCGCGATTTTCTTGTTAATAGAAAAAATCTTGAAAGACATGGCCATTCTAAACGAGATTGATAATCCGATTTTAATAGACATGAAACACGATATATGTTATCTCGTTAAGGAACTTCTTCCGTATCTTGGCAAGTTCCTTCTTGCTAATCGCCGGATAAATCAAAGGCAGGTTCCAGTTGAAGATACTCTAAAAAAAATGACTTCAAACCAATCACTTATCGATATTATGACACAACATTTCTTCAAGAGCACGCCTACTTTTTTTGCCCTAGGATATTTTCACACTTACTTTGATTATTTTTATCCAAAGGGTGGTACAGGTAAAATTCCAGAAGCTGTCATGCAAAAAATCATTAACTGGGGAGGATCAATTTTATATGCTACACAAATAAGCGAGATCATTCCTTCTGAAAGTAAGTTAACTGATATGGATGGAAACACGTTTTCCTATGAAAACCTTATTTGGTGCGCGGATTTGAAATCTTTATATCGATTTCTTAAATTCCATAACTTAGAGGAAAAAGTTTCTCGCAAGATATCAATTCAAAAAGATAAATTGCTATCAAATCGAGGCGGAGATTCAGTTTTTTCTTTATTCTTAGGGATAGACGAACCTCTCGACAAATTTCAATCAATTTCGAATGGTCATTTTTTTTATACTCCATCAAGAAATGGTTTAGGAGAATCAATTTGGACTAGATTAAGAACAATTATTAAGAATTTCGAAACAACTCCCAAAGAAGTCATTATGCATTGGTTAGACGAGTACTGCCAACTGAATACATATGAGATTTCCATTCCAGGGCTTAGAGATCCCACCTTAGCCCCAAAAGGAAAGACTGGATTAATAGTGAGCATTCTCTTTGAATACGATCTCATGAAAAAGGTCCAAGAGGGAGGATGGTATGAAGAATTCAAAATAGAGGTCGAGAATCGCATGTTAGAGATTTTATCAAAATCCGTATACCCGAAAATCAAGGATAAGGTTCTCTTTCGTTTCTCGTTAACACCCGTCAGCATTTCAAACAGAGTAGGAAGTTCTGAAGGAGCAATAACAGGGTGGACGTTTGAAAATCCCATCCCTGTGGTTAAAGATATTCTTAAAATGACTAAATCAGTGAAAACTCCTATTCCAAATATACTCCAAGCTGGTCAATGGGTATATAGTCCTTCTGGAATACCCATTGCGATCCTTACAGGATTGGCAGCTGCTAAGAATTTAATGAAAAATAAAAAATGAGATTTTTATAGGAAGAGTAGTATTAATAACAATACATTTACACTGATAAGTACTAAGTAAGAAATTAAGACCATTCCAAAAATGGGTTTTTTTAAATCATCACCTGACATGACTTTAAATCCAGTTCTGTTAAGGAAGGACTTTAATTGAAGATCTAATTCGTTTTGATTTTTAACCTCATACTTTTTCAGGTCTTGCTTAATAATGAAGTGCTGACTATAAGGAAAGATAAGAGCGTTTACTGGCTTAAAAGAATCAATAATATTACCTAGATAGGAGTTTGCCTTGATTGAAACTTGTTCTAAAGGTATGTTTACCGCGTCTTTCACCATATCTGGGTCAAAAAGCAGGCTGAAAGGTTCTGATAAATCACTTTTTACCTCTCCGCCATAATCGACACAAAGATTTCCTTCAATCCAGAGAGATTCGTCCAATTCCCTTGAATCACCTTTTTTTAAGCCAACCGATACAATGAATTCTTTATTGTTGGTGGGATTCTTAATATCAACCAGTATCTCACCAGAAGGGGTGGTTGTATACACGGCTGGATCACAGGTGTACCCACAAAATCCATTCTTTGGATCATAGCTGTTAGTATTCGTTTCATAATCACAAATAATCCAAGATAACAGCCCGGTTTCTTTATTGCGAGCAATAATATAAAACTCGGCTCGCATACCTATAAATGCTGAGGTTCGAGCGGTAAATACGCTTGCAATTGCCATGGGAAACTTTGCATCTTCCTTATAGATTGAGGCTTCGGTTAGTTCATATCCATCGGGGAGCATGTCTTGCGCTGCTGAAGTATTTGTTATCTTAAAAAATAGAAATAAACTATAAGGATCTACTATGAATCCCATATAAGGAACTTTTTTCTTGCCGCTCTGCGAAAATTTATGCTGAGTTTTTTTAGGAAGAGCTTTACTGAAACCGCTCAAAAAACTAATAGCAGTTACATCTTGAGGCTTTATAAGAGATTCTGTCTTTTTTATAAAATTCTGTTTTTCTTCTTGGTTCATTTAGATAAACCTTGGGTTTTTTTTTCAAATCCATCTTCATAGATTAATTATCAACAAAATTAATACGGAAATAAAGCTTAGAATAAGTAAAGAGACATTTATTAATAACATTTTCTGTATACCTCTTGTTGAAAAGGTTTTCATTTCTTTCATATCTGAAATTTTGTTATAATTCTCGATCATGTCATTGATATTTTTGATATAGGTGCGACAGCCTGGACTGTCGGCAATATAGTGCTGAGCGAATGGGAAACATAACACCTTGCATAGTTCCGGCTCTGCTAAATCTGGGAAAAGTGTA